>NZ_SNYJ01000006.1:3248-50884 GCF_004363045.1 Aureibacillus halotolerans | reverse complement strand
ATGAGCACCGGACAAGTCAAAGCAACGAAGAAAGCGAGCGTTTCTCATCAGCCTGAAAAGCTGCTTTGTACGTCTTTAACAAGACCAAAGCAGCTTTTTTTCTATGCAACATCCTAATACAAAAACAAGGGAAGCTCATCTGAGGATGGCTTCCCTTGTTTAACATACTTTTTTCTTAACGTTCTTCGAGGCGTTGAATACGTTCCTCAAGTGGAGGGTGACTAGAAAAGAGCTTCATGGCACCTTTGCCGTTAATTTTTAATGTCGCAACAGACGTGTCTTCTGAACGAACACGATCCGAGTAAGCTTGTAGTGAACGCAGGGCATGAACCATTTTGTCTTTGCCCGCAAGATCTGCGCCACCTTTGTCTGCATGGTACTCACGATAACGAGAGTACGCAAGAACGACAATGCTGCCAAGAATCGAGAACAAAATTTGAAACACAATAATCGCAATGAAGTGGATTATCGGTGAAAATTCTTCGCGAATTTGAGACACTGCCCAAGCAGCCACTCTTGCCAAAAAGACGACAAAGGTGTTCACAACCCCCTGGAGGAGTGTCATGGTGACCATATCACCGTTTGAAATATGAGCCACTTCATGTGCAAGGACGCCTTCAACGGCGTTGTCATCCAATTCATAAAGCAATCCAGCTGATACTGCCACAAGGGAGCGATTTTTAGAAGGCCCGGTTGCGAACGCATTGACTTCTGGTGAGTCGTAAATGCCGACCTGTGGCATTTTTGAAATACCTGCCGTTTGCGCCAAGCGATGCACGCGCTCGACAAGATCTCGTTCCTGAGCACTAAGGTTTGGATCTTCTGGTTTAAGAACACGTACGCGCATAGCGAATTTCGCCATCCATCTTGAGATGGCAAGAGAAATAAAAGCCCCGGTAAAGCCTACAATAGCACTGAAAATTAACAATGTCGTGAGATTCAGACTGCCATCCATATTGATATAGCTGCCTACACCTAATACATTAAGCACGACAGAGATGGTCACGATAACAAGAATATTCGTGAGAACGAAAAGCATAATTCGCTTAAACATCTTTGATTGTTGAGCCTCCCTAGTTTATAATGGCATTACTAATTTCAGGTTCATTTGAACCTTTATGTTACTTAGTCCTATTATAATCATTATAGGTTTACAATTCAATCATTATCCATTAAGAAAGAGGTTTTTTATGTGCATGTTTGGTCTAGAAAAACAGTTGCAGCTTTACTCATCGGGGACGTCGAAACATATAAAGCCAGTAGACAAGGGAAATATGATGACCTTCCCCAGCTTGCATCGCTGCTTAAGAAACTAGAAGAAAAAAAAGTAAATTCTGTCGGCTTGTCCCTAAAAGAAATTGTCATGTTAGGCAATATGGTACATGACGTCGACATGAAGGAAACCTCAGTTCGAAATTGGTTAAAGCGGGATGCGAAGGAGCTTATTGGTACTCCGTGGCTTGGACGAAAATACTCAGGAGATCAAGCCGTTCTTCTCCTTTTGATTGAAGATTTACGTGGTGCTTTAGACTTTGCATCCATTCGAAAGGTGCTTGAGAAGGTGTTTAACCGCTTAGATAATCGCAACGATGACCTCGTGCCTCCTGTCGATTTTTATCTCATATATGCAGAGGTGTTCAGAAAAGCTGCGACCCTCCAAGAAGGATCTGATTTGCTTCAGCAAGCGTTTAATCAAAGAATTACAACACTTAGTAAACATTCTTGCCACATGTTCGATGAACCTGTTCAGCCTGTGATATGTTCCTCGTTGGAAGTGATGATTCATGCGTGTTTGGCAAGTCATTTTAAACATTCTGCCAGAATTCTTGCAGAACAGCTTTAACGTATGGTCGTGATTGCTAAAGGCCATGAGTCTCTTCATTTGTCGCAAGACTATACTTCCCAGCAAATGAGATTGAAGATGTCATTTCTTTAAAAAACACTTAAGAAAGAAAATCGTTATGGAGGGACCAACCCGACTTCTCTCAGTAAGTGAGTATAATTATACGTAAAGCTTTGGTGTCGATGGCTTTTCTACCTCTTTGCTATACTCCTCTTCATAGGAGAATTGTGAGACTGATTCGTTGTCACTATTTGAAAGAGGCTCTTTCGTTTTTTTAGCAGTAGTAGCTGATACTGACGGTTCTTGATTACCTGATTCTTCAGTAGCCGTCTCATCACCGCTGCCTTTCATGTCAGTAAATGCCTTCATCATTTTAAACATCGCAGGCAAGTTTTTAAGCATTGGCCCATATTGCTGTGCTTGCTTGACAATCGGTGCTGCTGATTCTGCGAGCTTTAACATGTTTTGCATATTTCCCATGGCGCCTTCAATTCCACCACCGCCACTTACATTGCTGATCAAGCTTTGCAAAAATCCACCGCCGGCCGCAGCGGGAGGTGCTTGAACAGGTGGTGGAAATGGCATTCCTCGATTGGCCATAGGAGGCATAAAGGATTGCGGAGAAAAGCCAGGTCCACGATGAGAGGGTGGTTGAAAGGGAGGACGCACATTAGGATGATTGGGGGGGTAACGGAACATTTTAACCCATCTCCTTCATCTCGAATACCCATTGCTGAGGTCGTTGTATTGTATGCGGAGCGATAAGGGAATGTGTCTATGGGTTGGTTGTGTGACCGAATCTCCGTCTAGAGGGTAGGAGGGCATGAAGAAATCCACAGTAAGAACGGATCAAAAAACGGCAAAGAGCTATCTCTGCCGTTTTTCGTTTACTTTTTATCCATCATTTTTGAAAGTGATGAAAAGTCCAATGGGACATTGTCTTTAAGGATGGCCTGGACGAGCTTATCTTCTTTTTGTTTGGAAACAGGTTTGTTCGCGATTAAAGAAACTTGTTGAATCACCTGGCGAACGGTTTTTTCATCTCTCAAGTTTGCGTGTTGCAGGGAATCTGCCAGTTTTAAAAGATCATTCATTTTGACACCAGTTTTCTTCTCGACGGAATCAAAGAACGGATTTTGAGCCATAAGTCTTCCTCCCGTTGTTCATAGTTAGATGGATGCCGGAGCATCACATTTATCCTATGTGCAGGAAGGAAGGAGTGTGCGCCACAACACTATCAAAACGGTTGAATGTGTATACGCACGCTGGCATTCGACAATTATGACTGTTCTTGAATGAGCTTACGAGGCACTTTAATTTCGATTTTGATTTGGTTGTTTGGGAGGTCGAAATTTTTCACTTCAAATGAGACGCCACCAGTAGAAGTGAATTCGGTCAGCTCAACGGTAACAACTTTATCCTTGGGACGAATCGTTACCCAATCAGGAAGTGCATAATGTCGCTGCACATATTCCAATACCGTTTTTACTGGCAAAGGAAGCTCTCCTACTTGCAGCCGCGATTGATGGAGCTCTAAATCGCCATTTGGAAGTACTTTAGGAGTGAATGCCAACAATAAATCGACGTCTTGACCAAACGCTTTAATCGATCCGTAAAGTCTGACATCCTTTTCCTCTAACCGAATTGTATATGGAATAATTGCATTTTTTGTTTGCTCTTCAAGAAATGTGTCAATGACTTCGTTTAAGTCTGTTTTTGATGCCTCAATGGTAAATGGATAACTATCTCGTTCTGCAACTGGAGAGGCTGAGGTATCATGCGGAACGGTAATCGGTCCAAATATAGCCCATATGAGAAAAGCAACAATGGCAACATTAACACCAGCCAAAGCGATAAAGAGCCATTTCCAGAGCGATTTTTTGTTGAGAGATTTCATACGCAAAGACCCCTTCTGTCGATTTACTACTCGTCTGATGTATCTAGTGCTTGTTCTACGTACGTATCGACGCGGGTCGCAATTCGCTTATAGCCATCCACATTCGGGTGAAAATTATCTTCGTATAAGAGATTGTCAGAGGTATCTAGGAAGATGTCTCTGATCGGGATAAAGGTAATATTATCAAACTGTTGAACAATTGAACGGCTTTCCGAGTCCCACGTTTTCACAATTGTGTTCATTTCATCGATATCCTTAAAGAATTTGGAGAACGGATTGTACATTCCAATTAAGAAAATAGGTGCAGCTTTATTTATTTTACGTGTTTCTTTTAAGATCGTCTCAATTCGCTTCCCGTAAGGCTCTGTTTCAGCCATAAATGGTGTAATTGTAAGGGACATAATATTATTGTACATAATTTTCACGAGATCATTGCCGCCGATTGTAATGTAAATTTGATCAGCAGACGTTAATGCCTCTCTGTATTTCTCGCGGTCCAAGCGCTTAATTAACTCGTCGGAGCGTAACCCTGTGACACCAAGGTTCGTGATATTAATTGAATTGAAATTCCCAGAATGTAATAAGTCCTTTTTTAAAAACCGTAAATAACCGCCACGACCAGTTGGGTCTCCAACTCCCTTCGTTAAAGAATCCCCCATTGCAACGATTTTAATGTCGTCTGCAAAAAGATTAAGCACAGGTGGGTCAAGCAGTGGTTGATGAACTTCCCTGACCTGTGCTTTTTGTACTTGGTTTACGTTGTCAACAGGAGTGGAGGGCTGTGTATAAACCAATGCACTGCTGATCGCAATGGCTAGGAAGACAATTAAAATGGAAACAATCATGCTTTTTTTGTTTTTCATATGCCACCCTCCTGCCTTCAGATCAATTTAACTATACTATGGTCAATGCAAGTAGTGCGAATACATCAATTGAGCACTTGTTCTTAGGCCATTGACCTCGTATCTATACTGTACTCATTATACAAGCAAATGTTGATATATAGGATTTAATTACAATAAAAGGTAACAAAAAAGAAAACAGCCTGTATGTGTAATACAGACTGATTTCCCTAATTTATTATGTCAAAACCTCTCTTAGATCATCGACACTATCCTCAGAACCGGTCACGATGAGACGATCTCCTCTTCTAAGCTTCGTATCGCCATGGGGGACAATCGATTCTTCACCTCTAAAAATTCGAACGACGATCGTATCACCGAAAAACGGGAATTTTCGTAGCTCAACGTCATTAAAAGCTTCGTTTTGCAGATGTATCTCAGTAAGACCTTCTTCAGTTGTCGTAAATATGCTTGCTGCATGAGGCGCAACAATTAATGCACGTAGCATTGTCTTTGTGGAAAAATACGAGGAAAATACTTTTGCCCCTTGGTTAATAAGTTCATCGCTTTTGGCAGGCTCCTCAATACGTGCCACCACATGGTCAATGCCCGCAGAAAGTGCTCGTTGCGCAATCTCCATGTTCACATCGTCTCTTCCCGTTGCGGCAACAACAATGTGACTGTCGTACATATCAATGTCTTCCAATGTGTTGTGCTCATAATCTTTTATAAAGTGAACCTTGAAGTGAGATTTGGCCATCTTCTCAGCTTCTTGGCGCTGCTGCGACTGCTCGGTATGATACAAATGAACGTCATACAAGCTTTCCTCTAGCTCTAAGGACAACGGCAGAGTGAGCTGGTTCGCACCGAACACAGAAACGCGTTTTTTTTGTTGCATCTCATGCTGCTTCGGAAACACCTTGTTAAACAAAATTGGTGACAAAATACATGCAATGACAGCAAGAAGAATTAAGGCAGATGACATTTGTGTCGTAATCACACCAATTTCCTCCCCAATCGTGGCCGCTGCGACGACGAGTGAAAGGGTAGAGGTTAAAAGGAAACCAGAGCCTAAAACAGTTTTCATGTCATACCATTTTTTCATCACAAGCACAGGAATGATTTTTGAAATAAGCAAGGCTAAAAGCAGCATTGGAATTAGTATAAACACGCTCGGATCGGAGAACAGCTCGATTAAATCCAATTTCACACCGACCATCACAAAGAAGATGGGGATGAGAAAACCATAGCCAAAAGAATCAAGTTGACGAACCATTTCCCGATTAGGAGACAGCAACGAGACGAGCACACCAGCGAGAAAAGCGCCTAGGATGTTTTCTGCTCCAACGCTTTCTGATAAGCCAACCAAGACGATAATGAGCGTAAATACAGCCCTTGTTCCAATTTGAATCGTACCCGTAGATAAGGTTTCGAAAAATGTACGGTGACGAAAAAATTTGCCGACA
This sequence comes from Aureibacillus halotolerans, assembly GCF_004363045.1. Taxonomy (NCBI): domain Bacteria; kingdom Bacillati; phylum Bacillota; class Bacilli; order Caryophanales; family Bacillaceae; genus Aureibacillus; species Aureibacillus halotolerans. The sequence continues at coordinate 44,836 of NZ_SNYJ01000006.1, read as the reverse complement.
AAGTAAAGCAAAATGCCTGCTGCAAACAAAATTAATAGCAAAAAGATGTTGCCACCTTCTTGATAAAAGGAAACGAAGACAGCGAGGAAAATCATTGTCACAAGATCAGCAATAACAGCAACGAGCAGGATGATCTGGCCAATGCTATCCTTCATAATCCCCGTTTCTTTTAATGTAGGAACAACTACACCTAATGAGATGGTTGAAATAACGAGCGTCATAAAGAAGGCATTGTCTGTAAATCCGAACCAAACAAGCATCAGTGATAGCAAATAAGAAATACCGAAAATAAAGACGAAAACAATTGTCGCCACTTTGAAAGTGTTTGGTTCTTCTTTTCCACTCGGCAGCTTTTTTGGTTTCTTTTTCTTAAGGAAAATAGAGAAATCTATTTCAACACCACTCAGGAACATTAAAAAGATGAACCCTAGTGTTGATAATATTTCAATCCACTGATCTTGCTGTACCAAGTCAAAGCCGCTTTGTCCGATAATTAAACCGATAATGATTTCAGCGACAACGATTGGAATGATCGTTAATTTGAATTTCTTTAAAAGGATTGGCGTGATAAAGGCAGCTAAAACGACGATGATTAATGAGGTGACTGATGGATCATGATTCATAATGATGAACTGAGCTTGAAGAAACTGTGGTCTCCATGCAACAGTAAATGTCACTTCCTTTCTTTGATATAGTTGTAAATATTGCTCTAGGCTAAAAAGAGTATAAAGAGGTCATGTCGACAATGCAATCATTAACCATCAAAATGTTTGTTTTAATAAATTTGGCAACTTCCGCAGTGCAAAAATCAGATCCATTCGATCTTATGATGCACTTATGGAGGTGAAAAGAAATCACGACCGCTTCGTCAAAATACTTCGCTTTCACCCTAAAGGGTACAAGTGCATCATCGACTCAAAAAGACTTCGTCGTGATTTCTTTGCCGCAGGAGTCTGCGTATTTTGACTACGCTGATGTTTGTTTCTGCGTAAATTGTTTTTTGTCTCGGTCTCGTATAACGAGTAAGAAAGCATGTTAATGCGTGATTGCTTACCAGACAAGACAAGTAAGTGCATCGTTTCATGCAAAGTTACATCACCTTGTGCAGTATTGATGAAACAGTGGACTTATGTTTAGATAACTTGGGTAGTGCGAAATCAACTTCAACGCGGGTTGTGTTTGAGTGCACGCTAGGTGAAATAGATCAATTGACATCTTGAGAACAATTCCTGCTGTATTCAATAATTATTAAGGTGTCAATGCTCGCAATACTGTTTCCCAAAAGATCGCCTTTACGTAAGTAAGCGGATCTCTACGTTCTGAATAAATAGATTAGTCCTTTTTAATTCATGTCACAAAAAAATGAGTTTATCATGAAAAGCCTGCCACTAGCGAGACTCCTACGGGAAAAGCGAGCTAAGCGAGACCCCACAGAGAGCGCATGCGATCGAGGAGGCTCGCAGTTCGCCCGTGGAAAGTGAGCGTATGGCAGCTTGTATAAAAAGCAACCAAAACAATGACCTTCAGGTTTAACAAGTTTTATCTAAGTGTGTCTGCCTAATGTAAGGTGCGTAAGTTGAGTAATTAGTGAAGGAAACAGGCTAGTTTTAGGGAAGTAGTTAAGAAATTCAGCAAAGTAAAGGCAGGAGACAAAGATGAGCATATTTTCATTAGACACGATTAACTGGCAACGTAACGGACGTCAAATTCTTAAAGACGTATCTTGGAGAGTTGAGAAGGGTGAAAAGTGGGTCGTTTTTGGAAAGAATGGATCGGGTAAAACAGCCCTGTTAAATATTATTAGCGGGAATATGTTCCCTTCATCCGGAGACGTTAAGGTGTTCGGCGAGACATTCGGTAAATTCCCCCTTTGGGAAATTCGCAAGCGAGTAGGCTGGGTAAGCTCTGCATTACAGGAAAGACTCAAGAGCCATGAAAGCTGTCTCGATATTGTAGTAAGTGGGAAATTTGCCTCTATCGGCATATATGAAGAAGTGACGCAGCAAGATAAAGAAAAGGCAACAGCCCTGCTAACGTCATTGTCGATGGAAGCTTTTGCGACACATGCCTACATGACACTGTCACAAGGGGAGAAGCAGCGGATATTACTTGCAAGAGCACTCATGGCAGATCCAGAGCTGTTGATTCTCGATGAACCTTGCACAGGATTAGATATTCCATCACGTGAAAGTTTGCTGCAAGCTGTTGAGGATTTAAGTCGTGAAAGCGACCTAGTCGTATTGTATGTAACACACCACACGGAGGAAGTCTTGCCGTTTTTTGAAAAAGCGTTACTTATGCACAATGGAGAAATACATAAGAAGGGGCAAACCGAGGACGTGTTTACTTCAGGTCACCTTTCAGCTGTGTTGGATTTGCCGGTCGAGGTAACAAAAACCAACGGACGTTACTATACTGTGCTAGAGAAGGCAGAGTTCTCCAGGTCATGGAAGACCGGAAAAACTGACATGTAGGAGGCTTTTATGCTGGCAAAAGCGCATGCCCATTATTTTGGGGTGTACTCGACTGTGGATGCTGGACATTTTCATGGCGTGAATACGTTTGTATTTGAAGCGAATGGCAATGCAGAAGATGGTCATGTTCATACGTATACAGGTGTTACGAGCTTCGCTAACGGACATTTTCACGCCTTTTCAGGAACGACTGGTCCTGCCATTCCTGTTGGCGCAACATCTCATATTCATAAAATTAAGGGCTGCGTGCGTCATACGTTTGCCAATGACAAGGAAGGGATGTTTGGGGGCATTGTGTATAGCAACCAACCAAAGCTTGTTCATCGCCACTGCTACGAGGGTTATACAGGCTATCCATTAGGGGAAAGATAACCCACAATGTAAAAGACATAACTCAACTTCCGAACATTACATTTGGCAGACAGGACTAGATATAACTGAGGAAACAAGAAATTCATTGTTGTGGTTGCTTTCTATACAAACAGCCATATGCTCGCTTGTACCATAAAGGGTAGACCAGCGCGAGCTGAAGATCCCGGAGGAAAGCCGCTTTTTGATTTCTGAGGAAGCTGAAGCCGTGCCCGTGGAAAGCAAAGTATTTTGACGAAGCGGTCCTGATTTTCTTGCCCCCTAAAAGGCATAAGGGCAACATCAATGCGAAGCTTTCTTCCATTCAGGGACGGGGGATTTATGTACTGCGAAAGTTGTTTTCATAAGCAATAACCCTAACGCTACGAGCATCGTGTAGCGTTTTTTTATTTGGAAAGATTGAAGTCCTTTAGGTACTAGGGCGTGTCTGAGAACTCAGAAGGGAGCAGATGTTGCCGAATTTTTGTTCCACGCAAGGCGCTTTTTCGCAGGCGTACCGGACGTACGTCAAGAAAAAGGAACGCAGCAGGGGACGAAAAGGCGGTGACAGATGCCTCTTAGCGAGTTTTAAGACACGCCCTAAAATTGAGCGCGAAACAAAAATAGTAAAGTGACAAAAAGAGGCGTGTTCAAGCTAGTGAGAGAAGGCAATGATACGTGTTCGATAGAGCCTCAAAAATGATATAGACCTTTACAATATCCTGCATGTAAAAAATGTCAGTTTAAGGTTTGCTTGATCCACACAAAATAACCTCATCTTAGTAGAAAGAACGCTGATCCATTCAAAATTTGTTAAGAGGAGGTATGAATAGTGGTCTTCAGGATTGTTGTTCTCATGTTTTTAATCGTCGTATTAGGTGCTTGTCAAGGAGGAAACCAAGCACAGGATACAGATCGTCTGCTCCATCTAAGCAGCGAAGCATCAACTGCGGTGACTCAACAAGTGTCACATGACATTGAGGAATGGTTAAAGAAAAATCCTGAAATTAAGGCTGTTGAGGCGGTAAATGGTGAAAAAGAAATGGTGCTTGCGTACGATGTTCACCATGAAAAGCGATTCCAAATGAGCGAAATTGAATCAAAGCTCAAAAAGCAATTGAGTGAAAAAAAATCATCTTTAGAAGTGACCATGTCAAGCGACAAAAAGATACTCTCTGAAGTCATGGAATTAAAAAAAGACATGGTGAAAAAAAATCTTACTAAAAAAGAAATAAATCATCGCGTCAAAAAAATCATTTCATTAAGTTATGAAACCGCATGAAAAATGATTGGAAAAAGGAGTGAAAGAGATGGCGAAGAACGAGGTTTCACCTCAACAAAAAGCGTATCAGGCATACGAAAAAGACCGTGAGCTTAAGCGACCAGTAGTAGCGAATTGTTTAAAGGCTTTCTTCTTTGGAGGATTAATTTGTCTTATCGGTCAAGCCATTAGCCTCTTTTTTGTAACGTACTTTGATTTTACGGAACAGACCGTTGGAAATCCAACTGTGGCTGTCCTTATCTTTATCTCAATGCTTCTTACAGGATTCGGTGTGTATGATCGCATCGCTCAAGTGGCCGGAGCAGGTTCAGCCGTTCCAGTGACGGGATTTGGGAACGCTATGATTTCCGCAGCAATCGAACATCGCACAGAAGGGTATGTACTTGGCGTTGGTGGCAACATGTTTAAGCTTGCTGGATCAGTCATCGTTTTTGGGGTTTTCTCAGCCTTTGTCATTTCCATCATAAAAACGATACTTATCACGTTGGGAGTGATTGGATGAGGCAGGGACAGTACACCATTTCCTTTAATCATCCACCTGTCATCCATTCGACTGGTGTGGCTGGAGGTCCGTTTGAAGCAAGAGGCAATCTCGTTGATGCTTTCGATTATCTATATGAAGATTTGTATATTGGCGAGTCTTCTTTTGAAAAAGCACAAAAAAAATTGCTGCAAACATCCTTTGAAATCGCGATTGAAAAAGGCGGGTTAGTGAAAGAAGATATCCAGCATATCGTTTGTGGAGATTTACTTAATCAAATTACATCGAGCAGCTTTGCGACACTTGCTATGGATAGGCCATACATTGGTGTGTTTGGGGCGTGTTCAACCTCAATTGAAGCGCTGGGACTTGCAGCAATGTTTATTGATGGTGGATACGCGGATACTGTCCTCACAGGCACAGCAAGCCATAATGCAGCGGTTGAGAAGCAATTTAGGTACCCAACAGAATATGGTGGTCAAAAACCTCCTACAGCACAATGGACGGTCACCGGAGCAGGGTCTGCTGTCCTGAAATCACAAGGGAATGGGCCAAGAGTTACCTCTGTCACCTTCGGTCGTGTCGTTGATATGGGTTTAAAGGATCCGTTTAATATGGGTGGGGCAATGGCTCCAGCAGCTGTGGATACGATTCAACGACACCTCGCGGACACCGGACGTACACCTGCGGATTATGATCTTATTGTGACAGGCGATCTGGGGCAGATTGGTCGGGCGACCTCACTCGATTTACTAAGAGATCAAGGGCTAGAGCTGATGGATGAAACGTATGTCGATTGTGGACTGCTTATGTATAGCAAAGATCAAAAGGTGCAGGCAGGCGGAAGTGGCTGTGGATGCTCTGCCGTTGGTATTTATGGTCATTTTATCAATGAAATGAACCAAGGCAGGCTACAGAGAATTTTAGCAGTGGCCACAGGCGCGTTGCTTTCCCCACTTTCATATCAGCAAAAAGAATCGATTCCATGTATAGCACATGCAGTCACCATTGAGCGACAGGGGGTGCAATAAGGAATGGAAATGTTTTTTTGGGCGTTTTTAATTGGGGGATTAATTTGTGTCGTGGGCCAGCTGCTCATGGATGTGGGCAGGCTAACACCTGCGCATACATTAAGTTTGCTAGTTGTCGTAGGTGCGATTCTTTCAGCATTTGGTCTATATGATCGTTTAATTGATTTTGCAGGAGCTGGAGCTACTGTCCCCATTATGAGCTTCGGAAATTCGCTCGTAAAGGGAGCGATGGAAGAATCTGCACAGCATGGGATTGTCGGGGTCATTAGTGGGATGTTTGAAGTGACAAGCGCTGGTATCTCAGCCGCAATCATTTTTGCATTTATCGGCTCCTTACTATTTAAAGCCAAAGGATAAGATTCGTTGGGGCGTGGTTATGCCGCGTTCCAATCCTACTGTGTAACAAAAAGGAGCGCTAAAGCATGCCTGATTGGTTAACGATCATACTCCGCTCTGTATTGATCTTGCTGGGGCTGTTTATGACAACAAAGTTGTTAGGGAAAAAACAACTATCGAAGCTCTCTTATTTTGAATATATCGTAGGCATCACGCTTGGTGATATTGCTGGAAGTCTCAGCATGGATAGCGGAATTCAAATACAAGACGGCATTTCTGCATTTATTATTTGGGCTTTTGTCCCATTATTAATGGATAGATTGGCACTTAAAAGCCAAACCTTCCGTGATTTTGCCGATGGTAAACCTTCTTACTTCATAGACCATGGTGTTTTGCTGGAGGAACAATTGAAAAAGGAAAAATACACAACAAATGAATTGCTTGAGCAATTACGTAAGAAAAATATATTCGACTTAAACCAAGTAGAAACAGCGATTTTAGAACCATCAGGTGACTTAAGCGTTCAGCTAAAAGAATTGGATCAGCCATACACCAAGCGTGATGCAAACCGACATTCTGAAAAAACCGGCTCACCTATAACCATTATTAGTGATGGTCATATTCAGCAAAGAGCATTAGCGAAACTGCATCTCACTGAGGACTGGGTTCATCGCGAATTAAGAAATAAAGGAACAAACCCAAAAGATGTTTTTTTAGCACAGCTTAGCGATGATAGGAGCTGGTATATAGATTTTTATAAAGACAGCCAATCACACCAGGCCCAGTTTTTACACAGATCTATTCAACAAGCTATTATCGAACTCGAGCGATATACTAGCGAGAATTCGCAACCCTCTCATTATCATGACACAATTCAACGATTAAAAAGGATGGAAGCAGAAATCGCCCACTCCAAGTATAGTGAAAGAGAATGACCGTAAAAATTATGATACAATAGGAAAAAAAGGGGAAGCGGACTTTTACTGTGAAAAAGTCCATACTTTTCTATATGTTTTCAGTTTAAGGGGGAATGGCATCTTGGATCAATCGTACATTCCGTATACAATACCTGACACTCAAGAAATATTACGCAATCTTGAAGGGATGCTGTATGTTGTAAAAAAGCAAGCGGATGGCAAATTCGTATACTTACTAGCAAAAGGTAAACTGACAGAAAAAAAAGAGTTTTTGCAGCATATGGCAAACAAAACAGTAGACGAGGTTGTTCCTAAATCCATGCTGCCAACATTAATAAAGCACTATCATACGGCATTTATGGGTCATAAAATCACGTTTTCTACAGAGATCGATAATGAAACCTTTGTGACTACACTTAGACCGAAAGAAGGAAGCACAGATTCAATCATCATCGGAACCGTATTTATGGAAACTAAAGATGCCCCAGATGATGTAACTTCCGGGTTGCTTGATTACGCTTTAGACGCGGTGGTTGTTCTGGACGCTTCATCATTAAAAATACATAGTGCAAATCATAAAGCATGTAAACTCCTAGGACAATCGCTCGATGAGCTTACAGTCTCCTATTTAATGGATTATTTTCCGAGCGATATGCGTGATACGTACACTTCATTTTTTGAAGATTTTCAATCAGAAGAGTTCGAAGGTGAATTAACGATTTTTAATAAGGGAGAACAGATGCTGATTACGTATCGGTTGACACCGTTTGAAAAGGTTGGTCTCTATGCAGTAACGTTTCGTGACTTGAACGAAACAGAGGCGTTGCGGCAAAAGCTTGAAAAAGCAGAAAGTATGCAGCTCATAGGAGAACTTGCTGCAGGAATTGCCCACGAAATCAAAAACCCCATTGCTTCATTGCAAGGGTTTTTAAAGCTTCTTCAGCCAACAGTAAAAAAAGAGCAGGCGCATTACATTGAGATTATGAATGAAGAGTTAAAATCCTTAGAGCAATTCTCTACCGAATTACTCGAGCTCGGTAAACAAAAAAACATCTTAAAAAGACATATCCATCCACAATCAATGCTGGACATGGCCATTAGTCTAATGCGTGGCCAGGCTAGAGAAAAAAATGTTCGCTTAAAAACAAAGCTAGAAGCCGCTGATATTATGACGTATGGAGATGAAAAGCAACTCAAGCAAGTATTTATTAACCTTATAAAAAATGCGATTGAAGCTACGCCAGAAGGTGAAAATGTAAGTATTTACTCGACCTTTGATCAAAATAATTTTTCAGTATTTATCAATGATGAGGGAGAGGGTATGTCAGAGCATACGATTAAAAACCTTGGTCAGCCTTTCTACACGACAAAAACTGCAGGTAGTGGTCTTGGCTTAATGGTCGTGTTTAATATCGTGAAAACACATGGAGGGACGATTAAAATTACTAGTGACCAAGGGATCGGTACGCAAATTTCTCTGACGTTCCCAATAGAGTGATGAAGACATCCACGAAAGATCAAGAATTGCGGTTTCGAAGGGTTAGAATGACGAAGGAATAATTTCCATAAATGTGGTATTTATTACCGAGACAAAAACCGACATGAATCCACCTCCAACCTCCGAAACATATCAGTGAAAATACTTTGGAGGTGGACGAGCATGAAAAGTTTGGTTATTGCATCACTTTGTACATCATTATTTGGCGCAACAGCACCAGGGAATGACGCTCCTCAGCAGGATCCTAATCAGGTATCCGCAAACATTCAATCCATTTTAGAGGAAAAAGGATTTTCCAATATTCAAACAAATGGAATTGATGTTGAAAAGCTCCTACAAGAGTTGAACATCAATATGAATACAAAAGGCAATCCGCCTGAGTCAGACGAAAAGGCTCCTGAACAACAGGGTGTACAAGAGCAGCCAGGTAAAGCAGAACAAGCCGAAAAACCTGAAGCAGCTCCAGCAGAGGAGCAGCAACCTACTGTAAAAGCTCCTGAAAAAAATGATGAATCACAATCATCAGATGATAAACAATCATCAGAAGACAACGGGCTACAGGCACAAGAGCAACAAATGCTTGATCTTGTGAATAACGCTCGTGCTGAACAGGGACTTGAGCCACTTCAAGCAGACCCAGAATTAACAAAGCTTGCACGATTGAAAGCACAAGATATGATTGATAACAGCTATTTTTCCCATCAGTCTCCTACGTATGGTTCTCCATTTGATATGATGAATCAATTTGGTGTTGAGTATCAAACTGCAGGGGAAAACCTTGCTGGAAACCAAACTGTTGAAAAAGCTCATGAGGCACTAATGAACTCTCAAGGTCACCGTGAAAACATCTTGAAGAGCGACTATACGAATGTTGGTATTGGCGTCGTTGAAGGCGGTCCTTACGGGACAATGTACGTTCAGCTTTTCAAAGGATAAAAGTATAAACCTCAGGCATCTGCCTGGGGTTTTTATTATTTAGGCGTCTCCATTGAATTGAATCGAATGACCCCCTATACTTGTGAAAGTGTGTCATTGTTCAAGGGGGAAGGTATTTATTTTTTATTGCAAGGATGAACATGTAAGTTGGGACAAGTATCTTGAACCAGTCATTGATCGAGTGGCTGATAGAGCAAACGCCGATATTTCGATTACTATTGAGGATCATCATCCAAAAAGTTTTTGTATTGGTGGCATGTATGATGAGACGAACCACCACATCACGTTATATAAAGAAGGCATTAAAGAACAGTGCACGCAGACGTTTAAAAGTTTAGATTGGTTTTTAAAATATGCAGCTGTCATTTGTGCTCATGAATTAGGTCATGCGACAGATCCGATGCTACAGTCACTAGTGCATGAATACGATAGTACAGAGAATGAGCATGTGAGAAAACAAATTCTTCATAAAATTGAATGCAACGCTTGGGATTTTGCTCAAACGATCCTGACTGACATTCATCCTCAGATCATCAGGGATATTCGTTTACAATCACTTGCTATGTTTAATTGATACCAAGATGATCTTTAAAGCGATTAAGCGCTTTTAAAAGAAACATTTTTCATTTTTTGCATAAAAACGTATGATGGGTAATCTTGTGGAAGATGTGCCTTTATACCTAGCTAAAAGTAGGCTATACTGAAGGCATGTCAAAAATAGAGGTGCTCTGATGACGAACGAAGAGTATATCGTCCTTCAAGATATATTGGACAGCGTTCTTTTTCAAAAAACAAATCAAGGAATGATGATTACGACACTGCAAGGTGAGATTCTTGCTGTTAATCGTCTGTTTGAGGCGCTAACTGGATATCGAGAAGAAGAAATCATCGGTAAAAAGGCGGCTATTTTCAAAACCGAAAAAAACCACAATTTTTGGAAGCAAGTGAAGGAAACCGGGAGCTGGGATGGGAAGCTCATAAGCTATAAAAAAAATGGGACATCCTATGAAAAAGGCCTTAGTATCCGCACGATTTATACGCAAAAGGAAAAGCCTTTGTATTATATAGGGATGTTCTCTGATGTAACCAAAGAAAGTCGAGCAGAAAAACGCCTTCACTTGCAAGCGAAGGTGATTGAACAAACCGTTGAAGGCGTCATGATCACTGATCATAAGTTGCGGATCCTTTCAATTAATCCTGCTTTTACTAGAGTAACGGGATATACGGAAAATGAAGTGTTAGGAAAAACGCCTCGTTTTCTTCAATCAGGAAAACAGGAAAAGTGGTTTTATGAGCGCATGTGTCAGTCTCTTAAAGAAAATGGTGAATGGCAAGGGGAAGTCTGGAATAAAAGCAAAAATGGTACGATTTATCCTGAGTGGTTGTCTGTTAGCGTTGTCACTGACGAGAATGGGAAGCCAACTCATTATGTATCGATTTATTCAGACATTAGTCATCGTAAACAGGCGGAAGACCGCCTTTATAAGCTAGCACACTATGACATGCTGACGGACCTACCGAATAGGCGAACGTTTGAGAACCGACTCAGTCAGGCTATTCAACTTGCCTCACAAGAAAAAACACGTGTTGCTTTGGTATTTATTGATTTGGATCGGTTTAAGCAAATTAATGATACATTTGGTCACGCTGCTGGAGATGAACTACTGCGTCAAGTCGGTCAGAGAATGGAAAAAACAGTTCGCCCGGATGACGTTGTAAGCCGATGGGGTGGTGATGAGTTTACAATTATACTGGAGAACTATGATCACCTTCATCAAATTACGGCGATGGCAGAGGCGATTCATTCAAGCATGTCAGAACCTTTTCACATTCAAGGTGGGGAAACCCTAGTCACACCAAGCATTGGAATCTCAGTGTATCCTGAGGACGGTCAAGATACTGAAATGTTGTTAAAAAAAGCAGATACAGCGATGTACATGGCCAAAAAAGAAAAAAATACATACAAATATTTTACGCAGGAAATGCAAAGTTTGGATGCGCAGCTTAGTGATACGCGCCAAAGAATTCGTACAGCAATGGAAAACAATGAGTTTTTCTTAATGTATCAACCTCAGATCGCCTTAGCTACAGGGAAGCTGTCTGGACTGGAAGCATTGCTCCGATGGAATAATGAAGAGAATGGTTTTATATCGCCTGCCGTCTTTATTCCCCTTGCAGAGGAAACTGGTCAAATCGTTGAATTAGGGCTATGGGTCATTCAAACCGCTTGTGAACAGATTCAAGAATGGTCAATTTCAACAGGTTTATCCTACCCAGTGTCAATTAATATTTCAGCTCTTCAATTGGAGGAAAAGGATTTTGTACATAAGGTAAAGGAAATTATTTCGATGACAGGTGTCGATGCTGCCTTCTTGCGGTTTGAGTTGACAGAAAGCATTTTTATTAAAGACTGCTCGAGTACCATTCAGAGTTTACAGCATTTTAAAGAGATGGGTATACAGCTTGCTGTCGATGATTTTGGAACGGGCTATTCCTCTCTATCTTATCTTAAACGATTGCCCGTCAATGAATTGAAAATTGACCAATCGTTTTTGAGAGATGTACTTATTGATGGAAGCAACGCAACAATTGTAACGGCCCTCATTGATATCGCTCATTCATTGGGTATCCGTGTCGTTGCCGAGGGAATTGAATTGCAAGACCAAGAGTCTTTTCTCAAGAAACGCAATTGTGATATTGGACAGGGCTATTTATATAGCCGACCGGTGTTAGGAGTTGACGTAACGAACCAATGGTTGAAAAAAGAGAACAGCCGAATCTTATCAAAATAAGTGAGGCTCAATCCAGACTATAGTTTCCTTCCAGACAACTTTCGCAGTGCGAAAATCACCTCCATCGCTGGCATGTGCCAAAGTGGAAACAAGGTGAGATAGATCAATTGACGAATCGATGATGCACTTGTGCCCTTCAGGGTGAAGAGTAAATACGACCGCTTCGTCAAAATACTTCGCTTTCCGCGGGCACGGCTTCAGCTTCCTCGGAAAGCAAGCTTTCCTGCGGGATCTTCAGCTCGCGCTGTTCCCGCAGGAGTCTACGTATTTTGACTACGCTGATGTTGGTTTCTGCGTAAATTGTTTTTATTTTGTCCAGGTCTCTACAACGGAGAGATTGAAAATCGAGTTGACCCAGTTGCTTTCGTAAACGAGAAAAGTAAGCGCATCGTTACATGCAAAGTTATATCACCTAATGAAGATTCAGCGGTGGACTTCAGGTTTGTTTGTATTCTGACAACTTGTGCAGTGCAACAATCACCTTCAACGCTGGCTGTGCTTGAGTAGAAGCAAGGTGAGATAATTTGATTAAACTCTTGTGTATTTAGGAAATTCAAGTTGCTCGTGCTCACAATCCTATATTTTCTAAAAGCTCACCTTTTAGTAACTAAGAGCGGATTTCTACACTCTAGTCGCACAAAAAAATGAGTATATTTTAGCAGCCACTAGCGAGACTCCAGCGGCAAAAAAATCACGACGAAGCGTACTTGTGAGTCGATGTTGCCCTAAGGTTGAAAGCGAGCGATGGTTCATTGTATAAATATCCAACCCTAACAATAAATTGCAGGTTTACACAGTTATATCTAAGCGTGTCTGTCAAATGTAAGGTGCGAAAGTTGAGCATTTAAGACAAACAAGGCCAAGGACAGACTGTTCTTAAAACAGAGAACGCATGAATCCCCTCAGTTCATGAATGGAAGCTCACTTTAGCTGAGCGTTTAATAATGAGTTTCGGACAGTAAAAGTGAGCTTCAACATGACTTACTAAGAGGCGTTTGTTCATTAATAAAACAAGGCCACAATGTGAGATTTGGATGGTTTAACTTTAAATGAGGTATTGTAAACTCATCTCAAACTTGTTTTTTTATAAAAAAATTATTGTTTTTTATGTGAGTGGGATAGGCTCTGCCAAGGGGTTTATCCCGTTTTTTTACGAGGTTGTAAAGAATTGAAAACGAATTGTAATAAAAAAAGAGGATGAATTTCTCGCTATACCGGGTAAAGTTCATATAAGCGGGGCAGAGATACTTAGTTAATAGCGCTCACGCAAAATACATTTATTAATTGGAAATTAAAGGAGGAAATAAAAATGAATAGAAAAAAATGGTTAATGTCAATGGCTTCTTCAGCACTAGCACTAGGTGTTCTTGCAGGGTGCGGTGGCGCAGATGATGCGGAACCAACAGATGACGCTCCTGTGGACGCAACTGAGCCTGCTGACGGTGATACAGGCACAGAAGGTGACATGGGCACAGAAGGTGACATGGGCACAGAAGGTGACATGGACGCTGAAGGCGATATGGGCACAGAAGGTGACATGGACGCTGAAGGCGATATGGGCACAGAAGGTGACATGGGCACTGAGGGCGATATGGGCACAGAAGGTGACATGGGCACTGAGGGCGACATGGGTGACACCGAAGGAACAGATGATATGACTGGTGGTACTGATGATATGACTGGTGACACTGAAGAAGGAACAGACGCTGCAGAATAAACTCTGCGCATTACACGATAGACTAGAAAATCCGAGATCTTGTTATCTCGGATTTTTCTGTGCTCTCATTTCAAGGGTTGGTTTTAGTGTGAACTAAAAAAACGTGCCAGATCGATTTCTCATCGATCGGCACGTTTTTTACTGTAGGAGCAATTGGATCAGCCTGTATTCCGAAGACCCGCTGCAAGACCGTTAATGGTCAGAAGTACTTCTCTTAAAAGTCCATCATCGTCCTTCTCATTTCCTTCATGATTTGCTCTCAGTTGAGAGATAAGTTCAACTTGAAGGAAGTTTAAAGGATCAACATACGGATTTCGAAGAATAATGGACGATTTAATGTTAGGGCTATGGTCAAGCAATTCATCTTGCTCAGTAATTTTCAAAAGAACGTCTTGTGTGAGTTTATACTCTTCACTAATGACCCCGAAAATACGCTCAGCAATGTCTTGGTTTTCAACAAGCTTCATGTATTCCTTCGCTGCAGAAAGATCGGCTTTTTTAAGGGCCATTTGTAGATTCTCAATTGTAGAACGGAAAAATGGCCAATGTTTATACATATCTTGAAGCACTGGCAGATGCCCATTGTTTGCATAGGCTGCGAGACCAGACCCAGCAGCAAACCAAGCAGGCAGAAGCTGGCGGCTTTGCGTCCAAGCAAATACCCAAGGAATGGCACGTAAATCATCAAATTTCGAGCTGTTTTTACGGCTTGTAGGGCGCGAGCCGATGTTCAACTCACCTAACTCTGGCAATGGTGTGGATTGTGTAAAATACTCTACAAAATCATCGTCTCCGAATACTAGTGATTGATAGGTCTTTAATGAGACGTCAGACATATCATCCATTGCCTGAACCCACTCCGGCGCGCGATGGTAGTGTTCCTCTGTTTCCGAAGAGATGTGTGCAGTAGCAGCAAGCAAAGCAGATGCGGCTTGCTCTAAGCTACGATGCGCAATGTCAAATAGGAGATACCGTGAGGACAACACTTCACCCTGCTCGGTGATTTTCACGCCATCACCAAGTGTTTCAGCTGGTTGTGAGAGAATACTGCGGTTTAATGGTCCACCGCCTCTGCCGAGAGAACCACCACGGCCATGGAAAAATTTCAAACCAATTTGATAACCTTTTGCCATTTCATGAATTTCCTGTTGTGCTTTATAGAGCTTCCAGTTCGCCGTCAATGTTCCGCCATCTTTACTTCCATCTGAGTAGCCTAGCATGATTTCTTGCATATCGTTACGTTCTTTGAGGTGCCTACGATAAAAATCAATGTCAAAAAGGGTTTTCATGATGTCAGGTCCAGCGACTAAGTCGTCAATTGTTTCAAGCAAAGGAGCGACAGTGAGATGACTCTCAATGCGACCATCTGCGTGTAAACGGAAGATCCCAGCTTCTTTAGCTAATACAAGCACTTCCAATAAGTCACTTGCGGATTCTGTCATACTAACCAAATAAACTTCAATCGACCGAGGACCGAATTCTTTGTGAGCTGAACGAATTAATTCAAACACACCAAAGATTTTTTGCGTTTCCTCGCTTAACGTTTCCTTGAATGAAATTAATGGGCGAGGGTCTTTTATGACAGACGATAACAGAGCAACTTTCTCTTTTTCAGGAAGTGCAGAATAGTTATCAGCAAGATTGACGCTTTTTAAAATTTCATCAAGAGCGGACGCATGCTCGCCACTATGATTGCGAATGTCGAGAGACGCAAGATGGAAGCCAAATAGTTCAACCTGGCGAATGAGGTGGCGAATTCTCTTGGATTCATGGGCACGCATTTGATGTTTTTCAAAGCTTTTGCGAATAAGATGCAAGTCAGCAAGAAAAGCTTCTGAAGAATCATACCCGAAAGTGCTTTTGCCCGTTTCTTTTAATTTCTTTTTAATAATCGTTAGCTTGTTCCGATAAACCTCATGATTAACGACCCACTTTTCCGAAGCTTGCAATAGGTGGGCTTCCTGTTCAACTGACGCTATGAGTTCCTCGCTAATTTGAACATGTTTTGAAGAGTGACTTAAAAAGCGGTGAAGATACTCCGTAGCCTCTATATATTTTTTTATAGCAAGTTCCCGGTGACTTTCAAGTGTTGACCAAGTTATCTCAGGAGTCACATTTGGGTTCCCGTCCCGGTCGCCACCAATCCATGAGCCGAAGCGGAGAAAATTTGGGACACTCCATGATGTTTCTGGATAATGCTTGTTCAAAGAGTCCTCAAGTTCTTGGTGAATTTGAGGGAGGATTTCAAATAGGGTTTTGTCGAAATAATATAGACCGTTAGATACTTCGTCCATAACGGTTGGCTTGCGGTCTCTAAGCTCTTCTGTTTGCCAAAGTGTCATGACTTCATCAAACAAGGCTTCATCAAGCTCTTCCTGTTCACGAGCTGTCAATATAGGGACATCTTTTTTAATCAATAATTCGGCAATTCGTCCATGAATTTGGAGGACCGTCCGACGGGTTGCTTCTGTAGGATGGGCGGTGATAATAAGCTCAAGGTTTAGCTTATGTAGGACCTCTGAGATGACCTCTTGAGAGATATCCTTTTCTTTCATTTTCACAACTGTATTTTCGAGCGATCCTGGCTGCATGACATTTTCAGCTTCACGCTGGTATGCTTTGCGTCGACGAATGCGATGTGTCTGCTCTGCAATATTAACTAAATGGAAATAAATCGCAAATGCACGGATAACCTGTCCCCGTTGTGGAGGTTTTAGAGCAGAAATATCTTTTTTGAGCTGCTGATCACTTGACGTACGATCAGAGTCATTACGAAGCTCCTTTGTTTTTTCACGGATGCGCTCTACCGTGTCTAACAAGGATTGCCCTCCTTGGAGAAGAAGTACATCTCCGAGCATGTTGCCGAGCATTTTCACATCTTTGCGCAGCGGGGCGCTTGTATCATGAGTTTGTTCTGTGTTCTGTGTAGTCATAAAGTATCTCACCCTTTTGCTTTGAAATGGTTCATACTAAAATGTCATGAATAGGTATTCGTCAATATTCCAATCAGAGGAATCGCGCTCAGGACAAGATTTCAAACTCAAAAAAATAAGTATAATTTTTTCTCATACTACCATAGAAACGAAAAAAATTCACGCAAAGATAGAGCGTCGATGTGTTTACTTGAGATTGTGATAGAATAAATTGTAAACTTTTTTAAGAAGAGGTGATGCTTGTGTGGTATCAAAAAGCTTGGTTCAAATATTTGGTAGGCGCAGTCCTTTTACTGTTGGCCATCAAGTTATACGGTGAAGTTCAGTTTTTTATAGAACCTTTATTAACGTTTTTGACGACAATGCTTACGCCAATACTTCTAGCTGGAATTCTTTATTACATATTACGTCCAGTTGTGAGGTGGCTGTCTCAATACATATGGCGTTCATTGTCCATTTTAATCATCTTTGTTGTAATCGTAGGGGCGATGGCTTTTGCGATCACCGGAGTAGGAGGTTTTTTAACTGCTCAGTTCCAAGATTTAGTAAATCAATGGCCAATTATTCTTGCAGCTGGTGAAGAACAATTTAATAATTTGCTTGCGATGGTTGATTTTAATAGTGCACCGGTGACGGAAATTCGTGATAACGTCCTCAATTTCCTGCAAAACTCCTTAGGAACCATAGGAAATAATGTGTTTAGTATCGCTGGTGCTGTGACGAGCGCCATTACAGTCGCTGTTGTTATTCCATTTATTCTTTTCTACCTTCTTAAGGATGATCATAAAGTGTATCCATCATTGCTAAAGTGGTCCCCAAGAAAGTATGAAAATCAAGTCGGGGACGCCCTACGCGAGATGGATGGAACCGTGCAAGCTTACGTGCTCGGTCAAATGCTTGTCGCAACGGTCATTGGTGTCCTTATGTTTTGTGGGTATTTGTTGATAGGCCTCCCTTTCGCAGCAGTGCTTGCTTTATTTGCATTAGTCACATCGTTTATCCCATTCCTAGGTCCTTTTTTAGGGATTCTCCCAGCGATTGTGATCGCCATACCAGATGGTACCTTTATGATCGTAAAGGTGTTGATCGTCTTTGTTATTGTTCAGCAGTCTGAAGGGAATCTCGTTTCTCCGAAAATTTTAGGGGACCGACTTAATATTCACCCAGTGACTGTCATCTTGATCATTCTTGCGATGGGCTCAGTCTTCGGTTTCATCGGTATTCTCCTCGCTGTGCCTTTATACGCTGTTATTAAAGTCGCTGTAAATGCGATAATCTCTGGTATTCGTGAGGCGCGTAACGAAAACGGTTAGAAGGAATAGGGTTCGGGTATACCTCCTAATAACCAAGCATTTCTAGGAAGGACGCCAAGGATTTAGTCCACCGAAAATGCGGATGATAAAATCAGGAGTGATCCAAGGATGGGAAAACAAACCTTTTTCGTAAATGTGCAAACGGGTGAAATGCAAACGGTAGACGTCCCTGACAATGAAGTGACGTATGAGGTTCACGCAAATGAAGAGGAACGTGCAAAGCTTGAACGATATCTGGACGAGACGAAGGAGCATCAATTTGATGCGAAAGCTTTCTTTCTCACACCACTTGATGAATCCTACTCACGAGAAGAACAAAAGCAACATGATCGTTCGTTTGTTCACTTATTCAAATTTCTCCATGAGCTAGGCACAACCGAAACAAAAACAAAGATTGAATCGCTAGGGATTTTATAATGAAAAACGTGCCAATTCGGCACGTTTTTTTATGCTTGCCCCTTATTTCTATACTGTCTAATAATCGTTATTTCCACGCATTGTAGTCTTATGGATTAACTTGTTCAATAAGTGAACGCAGTTAAAATTTGCCCCTTGCTGAAACTCTTCACGGTATCGTAACAAAGGCAACAACTTTTCTGTATGAACATTTCATGGTTTGGCGTACAATAAGGTGGAAATCAGGTTGAAATGAGGTGCGAGGCGAATGTCTAGAACACTTTGGCGGAGAGTCTTTGTATCGCTGTTCCTTGTTGGCCTTGTCGTTTGGGGCGTTATCGATTGGGCAAAGAACAACGAAGTACAAGCAAGTGCTGTCATGTCGTCCATGTTTTTTTGGATAGACAAGGACAACGACAATAATAGCTCTGAACCTGTCCTGTTGACAGGGCCAGACGCTGAACAAATAAAATCAACACTTAAAGTGGGGGAGCTTGCCCCGGATTTCTCCTTGAAAAATGCAGACGGTGAGACAGTTCGCCTGTCAGATTATCGAGGGAAACCAGTGTTGCTTAACTTTTGGGCATCATGGTGTGAACCATGCAAGGAAGAAATGCCCGTGTTCCAAGACTATTACGAATCTGAAAACCCGAGCGTTCAATTATTAACAGTGAACGCTACGACGACAGAGCGGAGCAAAAAGGATGCCGTCAATTTTGTACGTGCAAATGGGTTTACGTTCCCCGTCGTGTATGACACAAAATCAGAAGTGATACCGGATTACAGGGCCTATTACTTGCCAGTCACATTTATGATCGATGCAGACGGAAAACTAACGTATGAGCGTCGTGGCCCCCTTACTGAAAAAATGCTCACTGAACTACTCCCAACATCCTGATGTTTGTTAC
Organism: Aureibacillus halotolerans; assembly: GCF_004363045.1. Classification (NCBI taxonomy): domain Bacteria; kingdom Bacillati; phylum Bacillota; class Bacilli; order Caryophanales; family Bacillaceae; genus Aureibacillus; species Aureibacillus halotolerans. Next base: position 25,474 of record NZ_SNYJ01000006.1, on the reverse strand, counting down.
GTCTCAAACTGAGGAATAGTTGATTAGGAGGGATTTAGAATGAGCCATTTGACTGATTCACAACGAAACACACTTAAACAACAACTGCTTGAAATAAAAAACGCTGTTGAAAATCGTCAAGACAAAAGTGGAGTTAAAGACCAATCTCTAGCAGAGAGTTACGGCGATGTGCCAGCAAGTGCAGACAATCATGCTGCAGACATGGCGACTGAGTTATATGATCGTGAAAAGGCCATCGCGCTTGCACAGCATGATGAAGGTATACTTGATGACGTCAATGAAGCATTGCAGCGTCTGGAAGACGGGACATACGGGTACTGTAAAGAGACCAATGAACCAATTCCAGTGGATCGTTTAATGGCAATGCCCTTCGCATTACGGACCGTCGAGGCACAGGAAAAAGTGGAGAAACAATCTCAGCCCGCCACTTCGCAGGAAACGGAAAAGGCGGGGCTGTATGACCCGCGAAATGAGACGATTGATCGTCTTGAGCAAGAGCAGGATGCCTATCAAGATAGACCAACCGACGATGAAGAAGGAAAGATAGATTTCCCTTCATCAACGAAAGAGTAACGATCATACGGAAAAACGCCTACTCATGGAAGCAGAGTAGGCGTTTTTTTATCTCTTATTTTACTGGCACCCGTGTCTGGGTTGTGATTGGCTTCAACATAGCTACTTCTTTCCGTTTGTTTTCCAAAATAAAAACATACCAACCTCCTTCTCGAACGATTGACGTAGAGTTCACTGGCTTTGTATGAGCGGTTTTTGAAAACTGATGAATTTCTTTCGCTGATGGAAGAGGGTATAAGTTTTCAAAGGCGGTGAAAAAGCTGTTAAACGCACTAGAAAAGGGCTTGCCGTGCTTCGGGTTTTTAATTGGTGTCACAATAAAAAGCTGGCCATTAGGTGAGAGAAGCTGTGCTGCTTTTTCAAAAAGCTTTTGTCTCTGTGAAGGGGCGATGTAATGGAACACATTGTTCATCATTACGATATCAAACCGTTCCTCCGTTTGCGGCATAGACATCACATTCTCATTCATGAAGCGAATGTTTTGGTTTGCGTTTCGATGCTTCGCTTCTTCGATAACAGTTTCATTTATATCTATCCCAGTTAGCGATAACTCAGGAAATTTTTCAGCAAGCTTTGATAAGTAGCCTCCATGCCCACAGCCTATATCCAGCACAGACTGACTGTTACGTTTTTTAACCACCTTATAAAGTTTTTTTAGTGCAAGTCCTTCCAAGAGGGAGGACGTTTCTGCGACAATCTCTCCATGCTTGTCTGCATTAAATTCTTGCTTCGATTTCTGTCTCATCAATTCTGGGTAGGAGAGAAGGGTAGGAATATGAAGCTCCATCATCTCTTTTAAAAGAATGCCACTCATGTTCGTTTTGGTTTTCTTTACTGGCATTTTATTGTAGTTTTTTACTTGAATCAGCTGTTGTTTTTCTTTTAAATGCCCAACCGCCAGGCCGACGTCCACCCACCGTGCAAGCAGATCTTGAGATAAATTACGTTGATCTGCCGCTGTTTGAAGAGAAATCGGTTTTTTGAAGGTGGTAAACAAATCAAGCTCATAGCCAACATAGGCGTGCCATGTTGTTAATATAGGCATGTTTTTTTTCATCCACTTTCTTGCGTGTGCCATTTGTTTATATTCACGGAGCTTCATCTTTCACCACTCGCTTTCACGTCTTTCCCTTCTTTACCACTGAGAGCCGTAATGTAAACGATTCGCTTTTTATAAAAAAAGCGTTCCTGATCAGTCACTGATCTAGAACGCTGCTAAAGTACTACTATTAATCGGAATGGTTGTCATCAATGGATTGTTCATACGCCTCATGACTTCTGGAAGGAACAGCTCTTTTGCCTGATCCGTCTATTGATTTGCTTGCAGTGAAGGTTTCGTACGCCTCAACCGCACCTTCTTGTTCATCCTGGTACAAGGTCATACTGTCGTAATCATAAATATCCGGATCAAAAAGGTCAGCTGGTGTATCGGATGTTCCATAGGCCTCAACCACTTGCCAAGCGTCTTCACCGTCATGTTGAGGAAAATACGTTCGAGATGGTGACAAATTGTCTTCTTCAACCGGCCGATCTGAAGCAGGTTGGTTGTGCTTCTCTGCGTCTCTAATAGTGGTTGCCGTCGGGATTGCTTGTAAGCGTTCAAAGGGAATGGCTTTCCCGCTGATTTCACATCGTCCATACTGCCCTGTTTCTATCCGTTGTAAAGCAGTGAGGATGTCGTTTTTTTCTTTTTCCAAATGCGTGTGTAAGGCCATGTCCTTTTCGCGTTCAAAAAGTTCAGTTCCAGAATCCGCTGGATGATTATCGTAGGTTGATAATTCGGTTCGGGCATTCTGGTCATGTTGTTTCTCATTCCGTTGTTCTGCTTCAATTTCATCAAGTCTATCCAACAAACTTTGGTGCAGTTCTTTTTGCTGATCGTTTGTAAGCATCATCTACCCTCACTTTTTTCAACAGTCGTTTGGGGTAGTATGGACATTTACAAGCTTAATCATGCACGAGGTGCCTTCAGAGCAATTGTGCATCGCGACAGACAAATAAGGGCATGAGTTTCTTTTGTCGTTAACTTTATCTCCCACACCATCGTTGTTTTTCCTTTGTGCACGGGAGTTGCTTTTGCGACCAATATTCCTTCCTTCATAGGACGTATGTGGTTGGCATTGATCTCTAACCCAACAGGGAGTAGTCCCTGTTCACAATGTTCAAGAGCCCCGAGACTCGCTGCTGTTTCGGCAAGAAAAACAGAGGCCCCACCATGGAGATAGCCCATTGGTTGATGTACGTTTTCGTTGACAGGCATTTCTAAAATGACTTCCTCTGCGCTAACGCTAACTTTCTTCACCTGCAATAATTCAAGCATGCTCATTTAAGGCCACTGCCTTTCAATGTGAAATGAAACCCTCATTTTTTTGTTGAGTTTGCTCTACTGGCAACCGTGCCTTTCAATGGTCCTTATTTACACTCTAAAAAGACGGTCTTTTATGACCGCCTTTATTCCAAGTATACATCGATTACCCAACTAAATGGCTAATCAAGAGCCCGGCTGATAAAAGAAATCCAAACATTGTATTCGTTTGTGCCGTCGCCTTCATTGCAGGCATCATTTGAATCGGCATCGTTTTTCCTTTAAACCCTTTTGATGCTTCAAAAGCCTTCGGTGTGCTGAATAAAACAAGCAATGACCAGACGGGAGTCATCCCAACAACAACAAGCGTAATGATCCAGCAGTAGGATAATATAAACAGCGTAGTCAGCAAAATGATGGCGTTTTTTCGACCAATTAAAATAGCAAGTGTTTTTCGTCCATTTTCTTTATCTCCGTCCAGGTCACGGATGTTGTTAGACAATAAAATAGCTCCGATAAGGAGGGACACAGGGATGGAAAGTAAAATACTTAAATAGCTAATGGTTTCTGTTTGCACATAAAAGGAGATCATAATAATGACAAAGCCCATAAAAAAGCCTGAAACGATTTCTCCGAAGGGTGTGTAGGCAATTGGGTATGGACCGCCTGTATAGAAGTAGCCAGCAGCCATGCAAACAATACCCACGAGTGCAATCCACCATGTTGTTTCGAGACAGATGTAAACACCTATAAGTGCAGAGCATGCAAATAAACTAAAGGCAACCTTCAGCACCGTTTTAGGTATAACCCCTTCTCGTACAATGCCTCCACCTATTCCAACGGAGCGGTCATTGTCCAGACCACGTTTGAAATCAAAGTATTCATTAAACATGTTTGTCGCAGCTTGAATCATGATACACGAAAGCATCATGGCGAAAAATAAAGGCCAGTGTAAAGATGAAACATTTAAGGAAAGCGCAGTTCCTAGAGCGACAGGTACAAAGGATGCCGTCAATGTATGGGGGCGAAGCATGTGCCACCATATGCCAGTTTGCCGCTTTGTTGAAACCACCTTTTTTTGATCAAAGTTGTCTTGCATGTATGCCGACGTCCTTTCTTAAATCGATCAGACCAATTGTATAGCAGACCGATTCTCCATTACCTATATAATTGAGTGACACGAATCGTTCATATTTAAGTTTAGGAAAATGCGCGATTGGTGTCAATCGAAAGTATAGCTTGTTATTGACACTTCTCTGACACGAGGTGTATCTTAGAAGGGTTCTCACACTGCCACATCGTAGATTACAATGCGTGAAATGGCGTATGAGAAAAATTGAATGGCTCACATTAATTACATGATATGATTGCTGTACTAACTATAACAGACAAAAAGGGGATGAACCCCTATGACTTGGATTAGAAGGGGGACTTACAATTGATTGACAAAAGCCAACGGAGCTTAACAGAGCTGCTGGCTGATGGAATAGTTCTTACGCATGAAAAGAATACCCCCATACTGATAAGCTGGACGGAAGAAATAGAACCAATCGACATGTTTCATTTTTATCAATTAGAAGATGGAATCGAACGTGCATTTTGGCGTGATGATGACCATATGTCTATTGGATATAGTGGGGTCTGTGAGTCATTTGAGGCAGATTCCCATGACCTTGAAGCAATTGAGAGGGCATGGCATAAGCGCCTTGATTTGAGTGTTCAATCGAATGCAAAGGAAAAAGGGACAGGTCCCTTGCTTTTTGGTGGAATGTCTTATCATAAAAATGCAAAACGTGATGCATTCTGGACGGATTTTCCTACCGTCCGCTTTGTGTTGCCTTCTCTTATGGTGTCTTCGAAGAGCGGCAGAGCTTGGGTGACAATGAATAGAATCATTGCAAAAGAGGAAGACGTAAAGCAAGTGCTGCAATTTTATTCAAAGGTGCGGAAAAAACTTCGATCTATCACGCCTTTAGGTGCTAACCTAGCAGAGATCACATGGAATCCTGAAACCGATCAGCATATTGACGCATGGAAGAATGCCATTTCGTCGCTGACGTCGGAAATGAAAGAAGGCTTATTACAAAAGGTTGTCCTTGCGCGACGTAAAATATTGCGTGCCAACCAAACTGTTGATCCGACAATGGTGTTGAAACAATTGGATAGCAATCACCCACAAGGATACATTTTTGCGTTGAATTATGGGGAGAGCACATTTCTCGGTGCAACACCAGAACAACTCGTCCGAAAAATGGGGAATTCCTTGGAGTCTTCAAGTGTGGCTGGTACGATCCAACGAGGGCACACAACAAAAGAAGACGACCGTCTTGGAGAGGAATTGCTCCAAGACGCAAAAAACCGTTCGGAGCATGACTTTGTTGTAGAATCTATTGCTCAGATGTTCAATGAGTTTTGTTTAGATGTGAGTGTGCAAAAAACACCATCATTGCTGAAGGCGGGGAAGGTGCAACATTTGCATACACCTGTGAAAGGTATCACAAAAGAAGGCGTGTCATTATTTGACATGATCTCACGGCTGCATCCAACCCCAGCAATGGGAGGGAAGCCGAGGTCAGTGGCAGTAGAGAAAATTGCTCACCATGAAACTTTTGATCGTGGCTGGTATGCTGCACCGATTGGCTGGATCGATCAAGAAGGTGACGGTGAGTTTGCCGTCGCTATCCGGTCAGGAGTGCTCCAAGGAAAAACCGCCTCACTGTATGCAGGATGTGGGATTGTCGAAGCATCAGATCCAGCATCTGAAGTGGAAGAAACGGAATTGAAATTTGCACCTATGCTTCATGCGTTAAAAGGGGAGACACATGCATGATGGAATTGGCTGCGTCAAATGCACTGGCAGGATTTATCGATGAACTAAGTAAGGCAGGGGTAAAGCATGTGGTCATTTGCCCAGGCTCACGCTCCACGCCTCTTGCGCTATTATTTACTGATCATCCGGGCATCCAAGAGTGGGTGCTTTTAGATGAGCGATCCGCAGGCTTTTTTGCGCTTGGGATTGCGAAAAAACGACAAGAAGCTGTTGTTTTGCTGTGTACGTCTGGAACAGCTGCATCGAATTATTTGCCAGCAGTGACTGAAGCGTTTTATAGCAATGTCCCGCTCGTCGTATTGACAGCTGATCGCCCGCCAGAGCTCCGTGACGTTGGGGCGCCGCAAGCGATTAATCAGCCAAATATGTTTGCGAATTTCATACGTTGGCAAACAGATTTGCCTGTCCCTGATGAGGAAAGCGCACTCTTTTTTCGTGTCTCAGCGTCACGGGCCATTCATGTCGCACAACATAAAGAAGGGCCTGTACACATCAATGTGCCATTAAGAGAGCCTTTAATTCCGCATGAGAATTATACATTTACATCAGCTCATCAATCGGAACGGCAGCTTCAATACATTCGAACCAATACAGAGCTTCATTCAGATGAGGCCGATGCTATGATGCGCAAATTGTCTTCACAAAGGACGCTCGTTATTTGGGGACCTGATCAAGGAAATAGACCTAATGACGCATTCTTTAAGACGGCAGAAGCATTGAACTGGCCCGTTTTAGCGGATCCATTGTCACAGCTTCGTCACGGTGGGCATGAGAAGAACGTGATTATTGATCAATTCGATAATGTCTTGAGAACAGAACAGATGGTGGAACGATTGCAGCCTGATGTAATCATCCGCTTAGGGGTTCATCCTGTATCAAAGGCACTCCAGAAAAGCATTGTCCATTGGAAACGCCAAGGGGCACAATACATTGTCTGGGACCAGCATTCATTTAATGACCCGACATTATCGGCATCCCATATTGTCGAAGCGTCGTCAAAGGCGTTTGTTCACTTTGTAAACAACCATCATACACGTATCCAAGCTTCTGAAGAAGAATGGATTAAGAGATGGAAACAGCTGCAGCTTGACGCAAGGCGTAGGCTGTGCCAGTATCGGCTTGCTGAGCCTTTGCAGGAAGATGAAGTCTTCCCGGCCATTTATGACGTTCTTGATACGATGGATGACTTATTCGTTGGAAACAGTATGCCAATTCGGGACTGTGACAGTTTTTTACCAGCACACCATCATGCCATAAACATCTGGGCCAATCGTGGTGCTAACGGGATTGATGGTGTCATTTCTACCGCATTAGGTGTGTCAGCTGCGGGTGGAAACGTATTACTGGTCATTGGAGATATTTCCACATACCACGATCTAAACGGCTTGCTTGCTGGGAAGAAATACGCTCTTTCGATGACGATACTAATTGTGCATAATGATGGAGGAGGAATTTTTTCGTTTTTGCCTCAAAAAACGAGGGCTTCCCACTATCAGCTTCTATTTGAAACGCCACATGGCCTCGACTTTTCCCATGCTGCTGCTCTTTATGGGGCTAGCTATCAACTCGTACATAACGCCTCTGAGCTGCAAGCGACCTTAAGAGAACAGCCTACTGGCATGCGAATCGTCGTCGTAAATACCGATCAGGAAACAGGTCTGGTTCGTCGAAGAGAGAAATGGCGTACGCTCCATATGACCTACCGAGAAGGGGAAGGGCGGTAGTTCGCGTGTATTTTCAAGCGAAAGATATTTCATACCATTATCATGATCAAGGCTCAAAAGGAGGGCAGACGCTCCTGCTTCTTCATGGATTTACTGCGAGTCTGGAAGCCTGGGAGCCTTTCGTTTCTTTATGGTCCCAGCATGCGCGAGTTGTATCTGTTGATCTTCCGGGACATGGGAAGACGATGGTGCCTGCTGACCCGTCAAGAGTTCAGGTTCAATCAATTGCAGAGGACCTTTGCGCCCTACTGGATGCTCTAGATATTCAAGAGGCGATCATTTTAGGGTACTCAATGGGAGGACGTGTGGCCTTAGCCTTTGGCTCCATGTTTCCTGAAAAAACAACGAGGCTAGTGTTGGAAAGTGCTTCGCCTGGCTTAAGAACAGAGTCGGAAAGAGAGCAGCGTAAGACACAAGACAATCAGCTTGCAGAGAAAATTAAACAGTCTGGCATGCCTGCCTTTGTCGCCTACTGGCGAAATATCGAACTGTTTGCCTCTCAAAAAAATCTGCCTCAATCCGTCCGAGAACATTTAGATCAACAAAGACTTCAAAATAGTGTTAATGGACTTGCTGTGAGCTTGCAAGGTATGGGCACTGGCGCTCAGGACAGCTATTGGGAAGCGCTCTCTTTCATGAAAATGCCAGTCATCCTCGTCGTAGGCGAACTTGATCATAAGTTTAGGGCCATCGCTGAAGAGATGCATGCTATACTGCCGAACGCCACGTTGCAAGTCTGTCAGAATGCTGGTCATGCAATTCATTTAGAATCTCCAGCATGGTTTGCTACAATAGTAATGGACATGATCCACCAACAAAGAAAGGATGAAGACCATTGTCATGGGAAGTCATCAAGTCATATGACGAAATAAAGTATGAAAGACAGCATGCGATTGCTAAGATAACGATTAATCGTCCTGAAGTTCACAATGCGTTTACACCAAAAACAGTAACAGAGCTTATCGATGCGTTCGCAAGAGCGAGAGATGATGCATCGATTGGTGTCATTATTTTAACAGGGGCTGGGGAAAAAGCGTTTTGTTCTGGTGGAGATCAGAAAGTGCGCGGCCACGGTGGATACGTTGGAGAAGACGAGATTCCGCGTCTCAACGTGCTTGATCTGCAACGCCTCATTCGCACCATCCCTAAACCCGTCATTGCGATGGTCGCAGGGTACGCCATTGGCGGAGGACATGTGCTTCACGTGATCTGTGATCTTACGATTGCTGCAGAGAACGCTGTGTTCGGACAAACGGGTCCAAAAGTCGGCAGCTTTGATGCTGGTTATGGTGCAGGGTACTTGGCTCGTATTGTCGGTCATAAGAAGGCGAAAGAGATTTGGTTCCTTTGTCGACAATACAGTGCGCAAGAAGCGCAAGAGATGGGACTAGTCAATACGGTTGTCCCGCTTGATCAGCTTGAGAAGGAAACGTTGCAATGGGCAAATGAAATGCTTGAAAAGTCTCCGACAGCGTTGCGATTCCTCAAAGCTTCTTTCAACGCAGACACAGATGGACTTGCAGGGTTGCAACAATTTGCTGGTGACGCCACATTGTTATATTATACGACCGATGAAGCTAAAGAAGGTCGTGACGCGTTTAAAGAAAAACGTCGTCCGGACTTTGATCAATACCCTAGATTCCCGTAAATAAGTGAGGTATACACTATGGAAATACCATCCTTTTTGCCTAAACGAGCGGCGCTGACTCCAGCGTCGCTTGCTTTAGTCACTGAGACCGTTTCTTGGACGTTTAAAACGTTGCACGATAGAGCTGCTAAAATAGCAAGTGCTCTCCATGTTCTTCGAGAAGGAAAGGGGACGCGAGTGGCATGCCTAGTTGAAAATGTTCCTGAAACGGTTCCGTTTATTCACGCCTGCCAATATACCGAAACGGTAGCAGTTCTGTTAAATACAAGATTGTCAGAACGAGAATTACAGTGGCAAATCAATGAAGCAAATTGTTGTATGATTGTGTACACAGAAGGATTAGCCGATGTGGCCATACGTATCAGTAAGGCAATAAAACTCGAAGCTAAGTGCATTGATCAATTAGCAAATGAGGAAGATGCGTCGTCTTTTTTTTCACCGAGAGCCATTGACTTAAAGACCCCGGCAACAATTATGTTCACGTCGGGCACGACCGGCTCTCCAAAAGGCGTGCTTCTGACGTGGAGGAACCATTACTTTAGTGCCATCAATGCGTCCTTTCAAGCCCCATTATCATCGGCACATACATGGCTGACGAGCCTTCCGTTGTACCATGTGAGCGGCTTTTCCTCGCTTATCAAGAGTGCGCTGTTTGGCAATGCAATCTACCTCTCGAAACGTTTTGATTCTGAAGCGGTTTGGCGGCTTATCCAAACGAAGGAGATTTCGCATATATCGGTTGTCACCAAAATGCTGTCTGACCTATTGTCACACAGCGAGGGAGAAAAAGTGCCTTCTTCACTTCTGCATGTGCTTCTAGGAGGCGGTCCGGTTTCCGCTTCTGTATTGCAAAAAGCAGAGAAGCTTGGTTGGCCTATTAGTGTAAGCTATGGCCTCACCGAAACCGCATCACAGGCGGTTTCATCTGCGATTGCTGACGGACCGCCCCAAGGGTCTTCAGGCAAAGCCATGTCGATGAACGAGCTTTATATTTTAAATAACGATGGAAAAGAAGCAAGTGTTCTAGAACCCGGCGAAATTTTCATTAAAGGCCCAACGGTGACAGAAGGGTACATAAACAGCTCCGTTGTCATTGACAATCGCTTCGGGTTTCCTACTGGGGATATCGGCTATTTAGACGAAAAACAGTTTTTGTTTGTGCTCGACCGACGAAGTGATCTGTTAATCTCAGGAGGCGAAAATGTCTATCCAGCTGAAATCGAGCATGTGTTGGAGGATCATCCAGACGTGGTATCTTGCGGCGTCACTAAGAAAAGCGACGACAAATGGGGAGAAGTTCCTGTTGCCTATATTGTTTTTCTCGAAGGGAAGACTGTGCGATCTTCAAAGCTGAGGGATTGGTGTGGCCTTTCATTGGCAACGTACAAAATCCCAAAGGAGTTTCGGGAGATAAAAGACCTTCCACGAAACAGCACTGGAAAACTGCAACGTCATCGTTTGGTTGGTTTGCCTAGCAAAGAGCTTGAGGATTGACGACGAGGAAAAAAGGCAGTGGGTCTTAGGCAAGACTGAAATGCACACAAGCAAATGAAGGATGGCGTAGAGTGATTTCTCGACTATTTCGTCTAAAGGCGCCCTACTCCCAATTGAAAAGCCCCAAACAAAGGAAGCACTGTTTCGAAGTGGTCCCTTTGTTTGGGGTGCAGTTCGTTAGACATGTAACGGTCTATTTATGAGGTGCCTGGTTTTCATCTTTAAGAACATCTTCATTGAGAGGATCGACCGTATGCTTGTACTTGTATCCTGTTGATATACTAATCACACTTAAAACCAAGACAACTAGAACAATAAGCACACAAACGACAACCCATAGCCAAATTGGCATTATAAGCGACACCTTTCTTTACCATATTTCACAGTGAGCCTTTGCCAAAAAAAAGCAAAAAACGAGCTGCTATTCAATGTTTTCAGAGGATGGAAAAGTGGATACGCAACAAGAGGCGCACAATGTAAACCTCGTTCATCACTATCCCCATTCATTACTCATAGTGTATGTAACTTGACGTTCTATTTCAAGTCATTCTGAATAACTCGTCCCTCTTTTGCGCAAAAGAAGGGGGATAGATGAACGGCTAAATTAGTACAGAAAGAAAGGTGTTTTGCGATGGAAAAGCAGGTATATACCGTATCTGTGGCGAAGCGAGAAATCAATGCAAACGAATCCAACAGTCCTTTTGAGTTTCGAGTGGTCGCAACAGAAGAAGAAATTGACATACTGCGAGAGATGTTTCACCTGCTTGATTCACACACCTTCGATACGTTTGTTCGTGCACATGTGCCATTTCTCCAATACCATGAGGATCGTGAAAATGACCAGTATGACCGTCAGATGATTCATATTTATGGGTACATTGAGCAGATTGGTGATGAGCGGACTAGGGAACATATTCACTCCATGAACCTCTCAGGCGGATGAGAAACGCTCGCTTTCGTCGTTGCATCGCCTTGTCCGGTGCTCATTGTTCGAATGGAAATGAGCGCCTAGAAGGCTAAGTTGTCGAGACGCCATGTCTGAGTTCACATTTGTGGCGCAACTTTAAGATGCGGGAAATGAGTTCACTGGCTGGGCGGTTTTAATGACGTCGTCTGGAATCACGATAGAATCAATGTCGCCAAACGAGCTATACGTGGCTAAAAGTTCATGTTGTAAGGCAAGGTCTTCGCCTGACGAAATATCAAATGCCATCTGACGCGTTTGTGGTTGAAGCGTGTCTGTCGCTAGGGTCAATTTATACGTAAATGAAGTGACTTCAAGCTCTTCATAATTGATCCCGAGATTCCCTACACTGTCAGCAGGCATAGAATGCTTAAGAAACCGTTCGATAAAGGCTTTCTTTTTGTCTTCAGGCATATCAAATGAAACAATGAATGTATCTTCTTTTTCAGTAAGTAAGAACGCACTTTCTGTCAACTGATCAGTAAACCACGACAGTTCATCAGAGAGATTATATTGTATCTTGTACAGGGACAGCGTATGCTCATAATTTTCTTCGGGAATTTGTATCCAGGCTTGCTGGATTGGATCGTACGTGAACATCCCCTGGTCACTAAAATAAGTCTCTGAAGCAACGCCTTCTGCAACTTCAGGATATTCTGTGTTTTGCTCTATGTGAAAGGCAGTGTCAGGCTGTTGAACCAGATCAATGGCAAGGGAAGAATCAATGGTTTGATTTTGCGTTTGTGAATCTACTGCAAACGTAACTGTTTGGTTTGAAGAAACATCAATATGGAGACTTTTCAATGCGTTAAATTCGTCGATGCTTTGATTGATGATTGATGTGGCAGTTGGTTCATCCTTTTGCTCTTGCTCTTGCGTGTTGTCCATGTTCGTAGAGCAAGCAGAGAGTGTTAGCATTATGAGAAGGGTGAATGTGATGTAAGTCCATAACTTTTTTCTCATGATTTTGTCCTCCTTCGTCCACTTTGAAGTGGTCTTCTTTACCTTTACCCTTAAGTATTGCCTTTTTATGCCTTCTTTTTCAATTTCTTTGTGTTTTTTCCGCTTGCTTTTCGACTTCAGGTTTTAATTGAAATCAAAGATGGGAAGATAATAAAGAACAGATGATGCACATGATTTGTGATTAAGGGGAGGGATAGTTATGATGAGGAATGTTCGCAAAGTCACTATAGGATTAGTATCTCTTATGGTCATGGTGGCTCTTGCCAGCCATTATTATACACCTACAGATATGGATCCGAATCTGCGGATTGTAGATCCAAATGTCAATGAAGTGACAACGGTTAGCCGAGCAATAAATCAACCTTCTCATGAGCAAGACTCCATGAATGAATCATCATTACGCCCAATTGTGGAGCAACTCACTTCAGACTTTATGAATACACTCAAGCAAAATGCTAACAGTGACTTCATTGTAGAAAATATACACAACAAAGAAGATCTTTATGAAGCGTTTGAGCCGATCGCTGAGAGAGATGCAGTAAAACCGTACATTGATTTTTTCTTTCATGAAGAAGATGGCCACCTGTATATTGTGCCTACGGAATTGCCGCCATGGTTTAATCCGAATCATGACTTTGACTTAACTGTAAAGTCTCCGCAATCGTTTTTTATTACTCAACATACTTCTAATGAGTTGTATGGCGACTATTCAATCGAAATTTGGTTTACAAATAAAGCAGGATCATGGAAGATAGAAGAGATTGTTCACAAGTAATCCAAATTGGAGCTAAGACGATGTATACATTTCAAGACTATTACCATAATCATGTGAAATTGTCCTTTAAGGACAATCCTTTTACAGACAAACCAGGGCATGTGCTCATCCTATGCCGCTACAAAGGACAGTGGCTTTTTACAAAACATCCGCGCAGAGGAATCGAATTTCCTGGAGGCAAGGTTGAAGCAGGGGAACTACCAAGGGAAGCTGCGGTTCGTGAAGTATTTGAGGAGACTGGCGGTACTCTCTCCTCGCTGTCTTATATCGGTCAATACAAGGTTGAGGGGCGCCATGAAACGATTGAGAAAAGTATTTATTACGGAACAATTGCTGGATTGGAAAAGCAAAAGCACTATCATGAAACCGAAGGGCCTGTGCTTTTCAAGCAGCTTCCAAAAAAACTAAAAGAGGATAGCCGCTTCAGCTTTCACATGCGTGACGAGGTTGTTGAAATGAGCATTCAGCATATTAAGGCGCTCTTTACAATTTGAGCTTTTCGCAACGTAATGTCGTTGACACTTAAGTAGCCATAAGCTACAATTGAATGGGCTTAAGTCAAAAAGCACAACCTTCCAATTGGGAGGTTTTTTTTCACATTATAAAAGCGTGAATGCTTTATCAATGAAGGAGGCATATGAAACCTTTGACTAAAATTCGACGTTTGTTTACCTCTGAATCTGTTACTGAAGGTCATCCCGACAAAATTTGTGATCAGATCTCAGACGCTATTCTCGATGCCATTATTGCTGAAGATCCCAATGCTCGTGTCGCTTGCGAAACGGCTGTAAATACAGGGCTCGTTCTTGTCACTGGAGAAATTACGACAACGACTTATGCAGATATTCCTAAAATTGTACGTGAGGCGATTCATGACATCGGTTATAATCGTGCTAAGTACGGCTTTGATGCGGAAACATGTGCAGTGTTAACGTCTATTGATGAGCAATCTCCGGACATCGCTCAAGGTGTAAACCAAGCACTAGAGGCAAGAGAAGGCACAATGACGGATGCTGAAATAGATGCTATTGGTGCTGGTGATCAAGGGCTCATGTTTGGCTACGCATGCAATGAGACGAAAGAAATGATGCCAATGCCAATCGCTCTTGCACATCGTCTTGCTCGCCGCTTAGCCAATGTACGAAAGGATGAAACGATTTCCTATTTACGTCCTGATGGCAAAACGCAGGTCACTGTTGAATACGATGAAAACGGTATTCCAGTGCGTATTGATACGATTGTCATTTCGACACAACATCATCCGGAAGTTACACTTGAGCAGATTAAGGAAGACATTAAAAAGCATGTCATCGCTCCCGTAGTTCCTGAAGGTTTTATCGATAATGAAACAAAATATTTTATTAACCCTACCGGCCGTTTTGTCATTGGCGGACCTCAAGGGGATGCTGGTTTAACAGGTCGTAAAATTATCGTCGATACATACGGAGGTTATGCTCGTCATGGTGGAGGCGCATTTTCCGGAAAAGATCCGACGAAGGTAGACCGTTCAGCAGCGTATGCAGCTAGATATGTTGCCAAAAATATTGTTGCCGCAAAACTTGCTGACAAATGCGAAGTGCAACTGGCCTATGCCATTGGCGTTGCCCAACCCGTATCGATTTCAATAGATACATTTGGCACAGGCACCATTTCTGAAGAAGCCCTTGTCAACCTGATTCGCGAACATTTTGATCTTCGTCCAGCAGGAATTATTAAGATGCTAAACCTTCGTCAGCCGATTTATAAGCAAACCGCTGCGTATGGTCATTTTGGACGAAATGATTTGAATGTGCCTTGGGAGCAGCTCGATAAAGTAGATGTGTTGAAACAGAAATAATAATAAAAAGCTGATTCTGAGTGTTCTCAGATCAGCTTTTTTGAGCGTATGGCAGCTTGTATAGAAAGCAATCACAACAATGGATTGCAGGTTTATCCAATTAAATCTAAGCGTGCCTACTAACTCTAGCATGCGAGAGTTAAGATTCAGTCGCATCAATGAAGCGTTTCGTATTTCTCGGCTTCAGCAA
Organism: Aureibacillus halotolerans; assembly: GCF_004363045.1. Classification (NCBI taxonomy): domain Bacteria; kingdom Bacillati; phylum Bacillota; class Bacilli; order Caryophanales; family Bacillaceae; genus Aureibacillus; species Aureibacillus halotolerans. The sequence continues at coordinate 10,171 of NZ_SNYJ01000006.1, read as the reverse complement.
GAACTGATCCCGCTAAAAATTATTGCGTATGTAATGACCCTTTATTCAGAAAGAGGTATACTTGGGGTAATTGTTCATAGGAGGAGAGAGCTGAATATGAAAAAGGCATTAATCGTTTATGGTGGTTGGGATGGTCATTTCCCAAAGGAAACCGCGGAACAGATGGCAAGCTATCTAGAGGAAGTTCATTTTCAAGTTCAATTGTCTAATTCAACTACAGATTTTAATGATTCTGCGTCTTATGATCTGCTAATCCCCCATATTTCGATGGGAACGATTGAAAAAGAGTCTCTTGCTGCGTTGTTGGAAGCGGTTAAAAATGGTGTCGGCCTTGCTGGCATCCATGGAGGACTTGGCGATTCATTTCGCAATGAAGCAGAATATCAATTTATGGTAGGTGGTCAATTTGTTGCACATCCAGGGAATATTCGACCGTATACCGTTGACATCGTTGATGGGAACCATGAGCTCACTAAGGGTTTAGACGCCTTTGATGTCACTACAGAACAATACAATATGCATGTTGATCCAAGAGTTACTGTTTTAGCAACAACAGAAGTTGAAGGTGGAACAATGCCAGTTGCTTGGACGAAAATGTATGGAGAGGGCAAAGTATATTATAATGCTTTAGGCCATTCTCCAGATATTGTAGAATTGCCGCAAGTAAAAGCGATGATTCAGAAAGGCTTTTCCTGGGCAGTAAAATAACAAGAGGGGTTCGGTCTATGTCCACATTACGCGGTGGTCTCACAATGCTTGGAAGCATGCTCAACAAGCTTCCAATGTCAGAGCATAAAATTGCTTCGTATATCATTAAGCATCCAGAAAAAGCCGTGCAGTGCACCGCAAGCGAGCTCGGTACGTTGAGCAACACGAGCAGTGCGGCTGTCATAAGACTTTGCAAATCCCTTGGCTTAAAAGGGTTTCAAGACTTGAAACTACGTGTAGCAGGAGATTTGCAAAAAAATCCAGCGCAAGGTTTTCGGGACATACGACCTGGAGAAACGACTGAAGAAGTCATTGCAAAGTTAACGAGCAATACGATTGCAAGTCTTTCTGAAACAGCCGAAGTCCTTCAGGGGAGTGAAATGAAAAAAGCGGTTGATGCGATTCAAAATGCCGGTAGCGTGCATTTGTTTGGTATAGGCGCGTCCAGTATTGTTGCATCGGATCTTCAACAAAAGTTACTCAGAATTGGCAAGCATGCGACAGCTTTTGAGGATCGTCATGTTGTAGCGATGCTGGCGTCTACTTGTAAGCCTGGTGATGTTGTGATGGGCATCTCTTTTTCTGGGTCCACGCGAGAAGTGAAGGAATTTTTGAAGCTTGGCAAAACGGCAGGCGCGACATGCATTTGCCTGACTAGCTTTGGACAATCACCGGTGGCAGATTTAGCCGATATACGTCTTGCCACATCACCAACGAGAGAAGCTACATTCCGAAGCGGAGCAACTTCATCTAGAATCTCACAGCTTCATGTCATTGATGTGTTGTTTATGTGTTTATGCACATCTGATTATGATAACGCCATTCAACATTTAGATGTAACAAGAAGTGTCGTGCAAGATTTAAATAAATAACCTATGAAGTCATTTGTTTGTACACCTTTCCTTTTTTTACATAGTCCTCACAGATTCGCTTCATATCGTCAATCTCTGCTTGAGTGAGAGCACGGATGGGTTTTGCCGGGCTCCCCAAAGCGAGTGTATAGGGTGGGATTGTTTTACCACCTGTTAGAAGGCTGCCTGCCCCGAGCATGGCGCCTTCTTGTAGTTCAGCGCCATCAAGCATTGTCGCCCCCATGCCGACAAGGGCGCCTTTTCTGACGATTGCACTGTGGAGTAAAGCTTGATGACCAACAGTAACGTCCTCTTCAATAATGACTGGCAACCCAGGTGATTGATGCAGCACAGCACCATCTTGAATATTTGAACGTTTGCCAATAATAACAGGAGCAACGTCGCCGCGAATGACTGCTTGAAACCAAACGGACGTTTCCTCTAATAGCGTAACGTGACCAGTCACCGTTGCATTCGCCGCAATAAAAGATGACGCATCGATCTTTGGGGTATAATGAAGATAAGGATAAATCAATGAATTGCCTCCTTAATAATTTGTATGTTTTTTTTCTACAAGGATAATTTAATGAACACATGGCAAATGTACAACAACTCATGCAAGAATTACAATAGTTTTGGAGGTGTCGGCTGTGTGGGTTTTTGAAACAGAAGCCCCCGTTAAAGGGGTTGTAGTTATCGTGCATGGTGCAGTAGAGCATCATGGTCGTTATATGTGGGTCAAAGAGCAGTGGTTAGCTGATGGCTTTCATGTTATTATGGGTGATCTTCCTGGTCAAGGCTTATCAAAGCGCAAACGCGGGCATATTCTTCATTTCGAAGAATACATAGAGGAAGTGTTGCGGTGGCTTGAAGAAGCTCAGCGTTTTTTGTTGCCTATTTTTCTTTTAGGTCATTCTATGGGCGGATTAACTGCTGTTCGATTGCTTCAAAAGCATACAATTCCTCTTGCGGGAGTGATTTTATCATCGCCAGCATTAGGGTTGAAAATAGGACCAAGCGCCCCGCTTGATGCACTTTCAAAAGGATTGAACCTCATTATTCCCCAGCTGCAAATGAGTCCAGGCATTACCCCGCAAATCGCGACCCGAAATCGTGACATTTGTGAATCAGATGTGAATGATTCATTAATGCTGACAAAGGTCTCGGTTCGTTGGTACCGTGAGCTTGCAAGAAGTATTCAGCTTTCGTTCAAGGAATTGTTAGATTTTCCCGACCTTCCTCTTTTGATCATGCAAGGTGGAAACGATAAAATAGTAGAGAAAAGTAGTGTGATGCGCTGGTTCAATGCGTTGCCATCCACAGAAAAAATGTACAAAGAGTGGCCAGGCTTATACCATGAAATTTTCAATGAACCAGAGAGAGAGCAGGTGTACCGCTTTGCGCAACAATTTGCAAGCATGCACTTGCCCATTGAAATCCAGTCTTCACCTTCTTAATGCTTAGAAGCAGGAGTTGTTTCCATTGAAAACACCAACGACGACGATAACGCTAATGAAAGACATGTATAAAACGGTTTTCCCGTTCGTACGTATGCATCTTGGAGAATGGAAGAAAAAAGCGGAGGGCATTGAAAATAGGGAGCTACGCGAGCAAGCGTTGGCAAGTATTGAGCATAAAGCGTTTCACTGTGAAGGGGGATCTGTTTATGCGCTCCTGGCAGGTAGAGAGAATGTGAGTGAATGCGTTCGATTTATCATTGCCTATCAAACCATCAGTGATTATCTCGACAATCTTTGTGATCGCAGCACTTCTCAGGATCCTAATGATTTTGAAGCATTACACGAGTCAATGGCTGACGCTTTAACCCCCGGGGCGCCAGCGAGAAATTACTATCGCTTCCGTGAAGATCAAAACGATAACGGCTATTTAAACGCTCTTGTGACTACGTGTCAGGATGTACTGCAGAAATTGCCCGCTTATGAGATGATTGCCCCAAGCTTGCTAGAGCTTGAAAGTTACTATGCAGATTTGCAAGTACATAAGCATGTGGCTTTGGCAGAACGAGAACCACGATTAATCAACTGGTTTGAAGTGCATCAGGCGAAGCTCCCTGAAATGACCTGGTTTGAGTTTTCTGCCTGCGCAGGCTCAACGCTCGGAATCTTTTGCTTAACGTCATATGCTTTTCAACCGTCCTTCTCCAAAGAAGATACACTAAAAGTCAAAGAAGGGTACTTCCCTTATGTTCAAGGCTTGCATATTCTTCTCGATTATTTTATTGATCAGGAAGAGGACCTTGCTGAAGGGGATTTGAATTTCTGTACGTACTACGAGGATCAGCAAGCGATGGTTGATCGTTTTGCCCATTTTGTTTCAAAGGCAGAACAACACCTAAAAGGACTCCCCAATGAGAAATTTCATCGCCTTGTAAACCGCGGGTTGTTAGGTCTCTATTTATCTGATGACAAAGTGAATGAAGCGAAACCAATACGGAAAATCGCGAAAAACATCCGCCGCCTTGGCGGATTTGCCTCATTCTTTTTTTACATCAATGCGCGAGCATACCGCTCGTTACAGAGAAACAATCAGTCGCTGCAGGTGTAAGCAGAAACAAACACAGATGAATGCAATCATAGTGGTTGCGTAGGAAGATAAAAAGAGGGTTGCCCTAAAAGTCATATGATGACTGCTGGGGCAACCCTTATTCGTGTGATTTTACTACCTTGGAAATATTGTAAATACATTCGGGGCTTTTTCTTGATTCACGTGCCCATAGTGCATAGATCTCCAGTGCTCGGAAGGCAAGGATGCACAGAAATCCATAACGTTCTCTTTCTCTTCTTTGCCACCTTCGTGCCCTGGATAAGCAACAATAATGATGAGTGCCTGTTTCGCATAGGTTGTCAGCAACTGTAATGCCATCCGCGTGCTATCACTACGAGTAATTACGGTTTTATCTCCACCTGGTAAGTAACCTAGATTAAACACTGCTGCAGTGATTGTCCCCAATGCTTCCGGAGTGAAGTGAGTGAGAAGTTCATGGTGACTGTCATGAATGAGTTGAGCACTGTAGCCGCTCTCAGCAAGTCGGTGCTTGGTTGCGTCCAATGCATTTTTTTGAATGTCAAAGGCGTGTACGTTTCCGCTATCCCCAACGAGTGAGGCTAGCTTGAGGGTGTCGTGGCCATTCCCTGCCGTCATGTCAATGACACTGTCCCCTTGCTTCACATGCTGGTCAAGCAGTAAATGAGTAAAGCCAAGAATGGTAGGGGTCGCCATCAGGTATTCCCCTTCATGACACGACTGCCTTGGAAAGAGCCGCGCTTCTCAAGCTCCTTATCGATGGCATTTAAAACTTCCCATTTGTTAAAGCTCCACATTGGACCGATCATTAAATCAGGCGGGCCGTCCCCGGTAATACGATGAATAATCATTTCAGGAGGCAATAGTTCTAATTGATTCGCCACAAGCTCCACGTATTCACCGAATTGCAGAAACTCCAACTGTCCTTTTTCGTATTGTTTGACCATCGGCGTACCTTTTAACAAATGCAGCAAGTGAATCTTGATCCCTTGAACGTCAAGCTTTGCCACTTCCTGTGCAGTTTCCATCATCATGTCATGCGTTTCCATAGGTAGTCCATTAATAATGTGACTGCACACACGGATGCCGTGCTTGCGAAGCTTCTCGACACCCTCTACATAGGTGGTGTAGTCGTGGGCACGATTGATAAGGTCGGCTGTAGATTGATGTACCGTTTGCAAGCCTAGCTCGACCCACAAATACGTACGTTCATTTAAATCGGCAAGATACTCAACGACATCGTCTGGTAAACAATCTGGTCTTGTGGCGATGGAAAGACCGACAACGCCTTCTTGTGAAAGAATTGGTTCAAACGTATCTTTTAATACGTCGACGGGCGCATGGGTATTCGTAAACGCTTGAAAATAGCCAATGTATTTGCCGTTTTTCCACTTCTTGTGCATTCTGTCTTTAATTTTATGAAATTGAACGGTGACATCCTCTGCCCGGTTTCCAGCAAAATCACCTGAACCAGCAGCACTACAAAATGTACAGCCCCCGTGAGCAACTGTTCCATCTCGATTTGGACAATCAAATCCTCCGTCAATCGGGACTTTAAAGATTTTTTCACCAAAACGCTCACGCAAATGGTAGTTCCAAGTGTGATAACGTTTCGGGTTCTCAGCGTCAGCGTTCGTATATAAAAATGGATGGGGTTCGCGTTCGCCCATACAGCATCGCTCCTTACATATAATCAACTGTCGTTCTATTGCTTTGCTATTGTAGCATAGGGTCCGTCGCCTTTGCGAACAATCAAGGTATAAAAACCTGTACTGCAACCAACCCTTTAATAGACAGTAAAAGCGTTTATGAATGAAGTGGAGGGATGAATAATGGCTACAAGAGATTCGGTGGATCAATTGCTTCACGAGGTGGAAGCTGCCCTGCAGTCCGCTGAAGGGATGTACATGGTTCACAGCAAGCAGTCGAGCTGGGAGGACGTTTCTTTCCAACAAACACAGCAGCAGCTTCAAGAAATGTCGGAGAAGGTTGCGAAGATGGTCACTTCAGCAGATGATATGCAAAAAGAAGCATTGAATCGTGCGCAAATTAGAATTGAACGAATGCAACAAAAAATGCTCATTACCGATCTATAAAAAGGAACCCTTTTGCTCCATACAGAGAGCAAGAGGTTCTTCATCTCATTCCTTAGGGAAAACTTGACACAGCGGTAAAATCCGTTAGAATGGGAATACATACGTTTAAAAATGACCATTAAGGACTAGTAGGTTGATGTATCGGCTTCAGAGAGATGACGGTTTGCTGCAAGTCATTGCCGAACGCAATGCGAACTCACCTTATAGTTGTGAGGGCTTTTTTGATAGCTTTTGCCGTTTTCCGCGTTAAGGATTAGAGATGATACGTGTACTATAACGTATAATTTTGGGTGGTACCGCGGGTGCTTTTAACAATAAACTCTCGTCCCAGATTTGGGGCGGGGGTTTTTCTGTTTATTCCATAAATCTAAATCAAAGTGTAGACAAAGCAAAAAGAAGAACAGAATTTGACTATACAAGGCTTCAAAATGAAAACGTTCGGTTTTTAAGCGCAACGTTCTAGAAGGCGCGTAGTTGCCACAAGGGCAATGAGAACAATGCCAAAGCAACGAAGAAAGCGAGCGTTTGTCAACAACCCAAAACAGGCTGAATGAAAACGTTTGTCTTTCGAGGCGCAAAGTCTTGGGAGGCGCGGAGTTGCCATCAGGGCAATGAGCACCGGACAAGACAAAGCAACGAAGAAAGCGAGCGTTTGTCAACAACCCAAAACAGGCTGAATGAAAACGTTTGTCTTTCGAGGCGCAAAGTCTTGGGAGGCGCGGAG
>NZ_SNYJ01000006.1:0-3151 GCF_004363045.1 Aureibacillus halotolerans | reverse complement strand
GAGTTGCCATCAGGGCAATGAGCACCGGACAAGACAAAGCAACGAAGAAAGCGAGCGTTTCTCATCAGCCTGAGGTGATTGTATGGAAATATGAGGAGGAATATACAATGAGCTTTCGCCACAAAGAAATCGAAAAGAAATGGCAGCATTACTGGGAAGACAATCATACATTCAAAGTAGAAGAAGATAGTGACAAACCGAAATTCTACGCACTTGATATGTTTCCATACCCATCAGGTGCTGGACTTCATGTAGGGCATCCTGAAGGCTATACAGCAACTGATATTCTCTCACGAATGAAGCGCATGCAAGGATATAACGTGCTTCATCCAATGGGGTGGGACGCTTTTGGCCTGCCTGCAGAACAATATGCCATTGATACAGGAAATGACCCAAAGGAATTTACGCAAAAAAATATCGATACGTTTAAGAAACAAATTCAAGCGCTTGGCTTTTCTTATGATTGGGACCGAGAAATTAGCACGATGTCTCCTGACTATTATAAATGGACGCAATGGATCTTTATAAAACTATATGAGCGCGGCCTTGCTTATATTGATGAAGTGCCTGTCAATTGGTGTCCTGCACTTGGAACAGTACTTGCCAATGAAGAAGTTATCGACGGTCTAAGTGAGCGCGGAGGGCATCCAGTTGAGCGACGACCTATGCGTCAATGGATGTTAAAAATCACGGCGTATGCCGATCGTTTATTAGAAGACCTTGATGAATTGGATTGGCCGGAAAGCATCAAAGACATGCAACGAAACTGGATCGGTCGTTCGGAAGGGGCAGATGTCCGTTTTCAAGTCAAAGATTCAGCGCATGAATTTACTGTATTTACAACACGTCCTGACACATTGTTCGGAGCGACCTATTGCGTGCTTGCGCCAGAGCATGCGCTCGTCAATCAAATCACGACAGAGGATCAAAAAGAAGCTGTTACGGCTTATCGTGAACAGGCGCAACGGAAAAGCGATCTAGAGCGTACCGACCTTGCAAAATCAAAAACCGGCGTATGGACTGGTGCTTATGCCGTCAATCCGGCAAATGGCGAAGCTGTCCCTGTGTGGGTAGCGGATTATGTGCTTGCCTCCTATGGAAGTGGCGCGATTATGGCGGTTCCTGCTCACGACGAACGTGATTACGAGTTTGCCCAAACCTTCAATTTGCCAATTCGCGAGGTTGTACAAGGTGGAGATGTAACAAAAGAAGCATATACAGGGGAAGGTCCCCATGTGGCTTCAGGATTCCTTGACGGTTTGAATAAAGCTGAAGCGATTGCCCAAATGCTTTCTTGGCTTAGTGAAAAAGGATTGGGAGAACGGAAAATCACATATAGATTACGTGACTGGTTGTTTAGTCGTCAGCGTTATTGGGGCGAACCGTTGCCTGTTCTTCATCTAGAGGACGGTACGATTCAGCCTGTTCGCGAGGAAGATCTGCCTGTAATGCTTCCGATAACGGATCATATTAAGCCGTCAGGTACAGGGGAGTCACCGCTTGCCAATATTGATGAGTGGGTAAATACAGTCGATCCTGTGACAGGACAGAAGGCACGAAGAGAAACAAATACAATGCCACAATGGGCGGGCAGCTGCTGGTATTACTTGCGCTTTATTGATCCACATAACGATCAAGCCCTCGCAGATCCTGAGAAGCTGAAGCATTGGTTACCTGTGGACATCTACATTGGTGGAGCAGAGCATGCGGTTCTTCATCTCTTGTATGCACGCTTCTGGCACAAAGTGCTCTACGACATGGGCGTCGTTCCAACGAAAGAGCCTTTTCAAAAGCTTTACAACCAAGGCATGATCCTCGGATCAAACAATGAAAAAATGAGCAAATCCAAAGGAAACGTCGTCAACCCTGACGATATCGTCGCTTCACATGGTGCCGATACATTGCGGTTGTATGAAATGTTTATGGGGCCGTTGCACGCATCTATCGCCTGGTCAGAAAATGGGCTAGATGGGGCACGAAAATTCCTTGATCGCGTTTGGCGCTTGATTGCGACCGATGAAGGTAAACAACAAGCGAGCATTACGACTGTAAACGAGGAAGGTCATGCGTTAGAAAAGGTGTACCACGAAACGGTTCAGAAGGTGACGGAGGACATCGAGCATTTACGCTTTAATGTCGCGATTTCTCAATTAATGGTCTTCACGAATGAAGCCTATAAACAGGATACTGTTCCAAAAACATTTGTCGAAGGCTTCGTCAAATTGCTTTCGCCAATTGCGCCTCATTTAGCCGAAGAACTATTTGCCGTACTTGGTCACTCGGGATCAATTGCCTACGAGCCTTGGCCACAACACGACGAATCCAAACTTGTTTCAGATACGGTTGAAATCGTCATTCAAATTATGGGCAAAGTAAGAGCGAAAATTGCTGTTCCCGCCTCATCCAGCAAAGACGAAATTGAAGCCATTGCATTAGCCGATGACAAAGTGAAAGAGCTCATCGAAGGAAAAACGATTCGTAAAGTCATCGTCGTTCCAGGCAAGCTTGTCAATATCGTCGCAGCCTAATGACATCTTACATTGAATAGCTAAGGAAAGTCGCAGAATGTGGCGAAGTTGATTTCCCTTCAATCTGATTTAAACGAAAGACAGGTGCTTCCATAGGCCTGTTTTTTTGTGTAACCACTATTTTGACGATGCATTGAGTTTTGTGCTGATTTTATAAGTGCATCTTCTGTTCCTGACGATTGTAGATATGTTCCTAAAATACTCGCGGTCATACGCTCGCTTTCACCCTAAAGGGTACATGTGCATCATCGACTCAAAAAGACTTCGTCGTAATTTCTTTGCCGCAGGAGTCTCACTAGTGACCGCTGGTTGTGTTGAAAGTAATTTTGAATAGCAACGATTTGCTTATTGATATTAATGATTCTATAAACGTTTTTAGAAAATAGACCGACAATGGATATGAGAGTTTTTTTAGGAATTTGAATATTGGAAGGAGAGAAGAAAAAATGAAAAAGTTGTTAAGTGAATCAATTTCATAATGCGTCTTTTTAAAAAATCATAGAAGAACAGAAAACCAATGATGCTTTAAAAAAACGAATGAAACCAATGATTATGCAGCGATGGATTGGTTCTTTTTGAGCCGATCAATGGCTAATTTTGATGCGTTGTAGGCTAAGTGAACG
>NZ_SNYJ01000005.1 GCF_004363045.1 Aureibacillus halotolerans | reverse complement strand
GACAGATCACCTTTCGTTCAGGTTCTCCTTTTTTTGCTTTACCCGCGATGAATAAAGAACAGAATTTTATGAAATTATTTATGCAACATTAGTGAGTTCTCATATGTATCGGGTGGAATTTGTTCATAGGACATCACCCATTCGTGTCGTGCAGGAAGCGCATACAATCCCCAGTGAATAAAGAGCCCAAAGCGATCGTGCAACAGCCAATCCGGGTTTCCATAGTGTTGTGGCCAATTTGCTTTCAATTGATTCGTCATCTTGTCCGCTCCTTTGTTGATGTGTTCACCTTATACACCTTCTGTATTCATCATTTATTGAATAATCCCTTCTTTTCTGACAAATGATCAGGCGGTGAGACGTGATTCAGTTAGTGAATTCGGGTATAGTCAAGTAAGTACGAACTTAATTGAATGGAGGCATACAATGAGCGTCTATGAATTCAGCGCGAAAACCTTGATGGGGGAAGAAAAAGCGCTTGCCGACTATAAAGGAAACGTCCTCATCATTGTGAATACTGCGAGCAAATGTGGCTTTACCCCGCAGTTTAAAGAATTGCAGGAGCTATATGACAAATACAAGGATGAGGGGCTGGAGATTCTTGGCTTCCCTTGCAATCAGTTTATGAACCAGGACCCCGGAACGGATGAAGACATTCAGGAATTTTGCCAGTTGAACTTTGGTGTCAGCTTTCAAATGTTCAGCAAAATTGATGTGAATGGAAAAGACGCACATCCGTTATACGCCTATCTAGCCTCCCAAAAGTCTGGCATGCTCTCCAAAAAGATTAAGTGGAATTTCACGAAATTTCTCGTTGATCGTCAAGGAGAAGTGATTGATCGCTATGCGCCACAGACCTCCCCAGCAAAAATGGAAGACGACATAAAGAAAGCCTTACAAAGCTGAAGAAAACATCCGCACCACGGGACAGCCCCCTGGAGTGGATGTTTTAACTTTTGCAAGGAAACTAATTACCTTCTACACTGACTGTGTCTAGCAACATTTAGTTCAATTAGTAAGGTGAAGATAGCAATAATCACTAACTACATCTCAAAAAAACAAAGTCTGCTATTAGAAAGCTCACACCTCAACCATTAATAATTCGAATCGGTGTTGCCTTATGCCTTTAGGGTGAAAAGAAATCACGAACGCTTCGTCAAAATACTTCGCTTTCTGTGGGGCACGGCTTCAGCTTCCTCGGAAAGCAGGCTTTCCGAGGGGATCTTCAGCTCGCGCTGATCCCACTAGAGTCTACGTCTGTTGACTACGCTGGGGTTTGCTTCTGCGTAAATTGTTTTATTGTCTTTGTCACAGTTTCGCATAGCGAGTAAAAAGCGTGTTACAATCAAATTAGGCAAGTAAGTGCATCGTCACGCAAAGTTAGATCACCTAGTGCAGTATTGATGCAGCGGTGGACTTATGTTTAGAAAACTTGTGCAGTGCAAAATCAACTTCAACGCTGGATGTGTTCTAGTAGATGCAAGATCAATTGACCTTTGCGGAACAACACTTGCTATCTCCAGTAAGTAGCACGGTACCAATGGTCACAATCCTTTACTTTCTAAAAGGTCGTCTTTCAGTAATAAAGCTGACTTCTACGCTCTATATCACTAAATGAGCCTCTCTTTAATTGTGTTCATATCATAAAAATAAGTTCATCATAAAAACTGTCACTAGCGAGACTTCTGCGGCTAAGAAAACACGACGAGGTCCTTTCGAGTCGATGTTGCCCTTATGCCCTTTAAGGTACTAAGAAATCTAGGCCGCTTCGTCAAAACACTTCGCTTTCCGCGGGCACGACTTCAGCTTCCTCGGAAAGCAAAAGCGGCTTTCCTCCGGGATCTTCAGCTCGTGCTGTTCCCGCAGGAGTCTGCGTATTTTGACTACGCTGCTGTTTATTCTGTGGAAATTGTTTTTCTTTTGTCCCGGTCTCGTGTAACGAGTAAGAAAACGTGTTCAGGCGTTATTGCTTACCAAACAAGACAAGTAAGTGAATCGTTTCATGCAAAGTGATATCACTTAATGCAGTATTGATGCAGCTACGGACATAAGGTAGCGGTTAATGCCTTACTAGCAAAACAAAACTCCCAACAGATTCAATTGAATTGTTGGGAGTTTTGTTTTGCCCTAGTCTTTTCATATAAACTGTATGCGTTTTGCAGACCTCTCTTCGGTTGATGTTTTTATGTTCTTACTCTATCCCTTCACCGAACCGATGGCTACGCCTCCCATAATTTGGCGGGAGAATATCGAAAATACAATAATGATCGGGATGACGGATAGCGCAACGCCTAGGTATTGCAAGCCATAATCCGTGCTGTAGACATCCTGCATCATCGCTACAAGCACAGGCAACGGGTATTTATCCTGAGAAAACAAGAGCACAAGCGGGGTAATAAAGTTGTTCCATGCCCCAATAAAGCTAAAAATGCCAAGGGCAGACAACGGAGGCAACAACATCGGTAGAATAATCCGGTTAAAAATTTTTAATTCCCCTGCTCCATCTATTCGCCCTGACTCAATGACGGAATCAGGAATACTGCTCTCAATAAATTGCTTTAAGAAAAACACCGCAAAGGCGTTGGCGGCTGAAGGCAAAATGATTGCTGCATGCGTGTCGAGAAGCTTTAGCGTAGCCATGAGCTTAAAGTTCCCGATAAGCCCTAGCTGCATAGGGACCATCATCGTTGCCAGCACGAACACGAACAGGACATTTCGACCCTTAAAGTGAAATTTCGCAAACCCGTAGCCATTTAATGCAGCGCAATAAAGCGTAATTATGGTTGTCGACCCGGCGATGATTAGGCTATTCATAAAACCACGCCCGATGTTTACAGAAGCGCTCATCCGTTGAAAGTTGGTGATGAGCTCTTGCCCCGGGAGGATGATAAATTTCGACGCTATATCGGCATTGCTATGTGTCGCATAGATAATCATGATATAGAAAGGAACAATACAGACAATCGCCAGCAGTGATAAGGAAATATAGATGAAGAGTCTTGGCAATATCGGCTTTCGATGGCGAAGTGTTTTTTGTTGTTTTTCAACAGCAACCTGTTGGGCCATTGTTTATTTCACCTTCCTTTCTCTGTTCGATCGAGTGGATATCCAAAAGGACAGGACAGACAAGAGGATGATAAAAATAAACAAACAAAAGGCGATGGCAGCTCCATACCCATACTGGTATTGCACAAATGCCCTTTGGTACAAATACATGACGCTTGTTAAGATGGATCGATCTGGGGCGCCGGTTCCTTCTGAAAGGGTAAAGGGCTGATCGAAAATCTGCACGCCTCCGATAAGCGTGGTGATCACTTGAAAGATGATCACTGGCTTTAGAAGTGGAATCGTAAGTTTAAAAAACGTTTGTATTTTGCTTGCACCATCGATTTGTGCCGCCTCGTTGTATTCATGCGGAATGCCTTGCAAGCCAGCAATATAAATGATCATTGAAAAACCGAAATATTGCCAAAATAAAATAGCTGACGTAATGAGGCGCATAAACCAAGGATCGCTCTTCCAATTGATAGGATCATCAACAATGCCTAGTTGCAGCAAAATTTGATTGACGCTCCCCGCCTGCCAGTCAAACATCAGGCTGACGAGCAGTCCAAGGGAAGCAGCCGTAACAATATTCGGGAAAAAGAAAACGGCACGAAACATGTTCTTCCCTTTTAGAAATGCTTCATTCAAGATGACGGCGAGCACGAGACTAACGGTGAGCTGAGGAATGACCGAGATGATCCAGATAAACATTGTATTAAACAAAGCTTTGTAGAAAATCGGGTCAACGAGAATATAGCCGTAGTTTTGCAGACCAACGAACACTGGGTCACGAAGTCCATCCCATTGAGTAAGGCTCAAGTAAAACGAATAGATCATCGGATACAGCCCAAATATCGCGAAAATGATAAAAAATGGTGCGATAAAATAATAGCCATAATGATCTTTTTTCAATCCGCTCAGCGTCTTCATTCCCCTGCCCCCTCAACATCGAGATCTGGATAATAAAGCTTCACGTCTCGTTTGAACCGCTTCACAACATCCTCGTGTGTTTGAATGGAACCATCCACATAAAGTTGAACAGTATCAGTGAAGATCGGCGAGATGGTAGAATCGTATTTCGTTTCCTCCAATGGATAAACGCGATCGCCTTCATTCGCAAAAAATTCAAAGTAATTTTGCCCAGCTAAGAAAGGTGACCCCGTAGCGTTTGTTTTTTCTGCCATATACGCATTCACCTCGCGATTGCTCACAAAATATTCTTGATCGGTTGCCAACTGCTTCAAAAATTGGTCATCCCCTGCGTAAAACTTAATAAACTTCCAGGCGTTCTCCTTTTTCTCACTCCCACTGTACATCGCCAAGAACGTCCCACCTGCACTAAACGCATGTGGTGGACTTGCCAGCCCCCATTTTCCTTCTGTGTCAGGTGCGTTATTTTTAAACGTATATTGTAGTCCCCAAGTGGCGCCAGGAAAAAAGGCAACCGTCCCATTTTGCATCGCAGCCGTCCCCGCAGGAGAGCCGTTACGAATACGCTTCACTACGTTACGTGCATGGGCTTCATCAATAAGATCAAGAATCTCCAAGCGCGCAGGATCAATAACGAGCTTGCCGTCCTTCACCCAAGGTTTTTTCACATTTCCAATCTGAATTGTGTTTAAATTGTTCCAATTTGTGAAGCCGTACACTTCTCCCTCGCTTTTTTCATAAATCGATTCGCTCACTTCCATGACGGATTCCCAGTCAGCCATCATTTTAGTAATCTCTACTGGATCTTGCGTACCGAGATATTTTTCTGTCAAATCCCGACGATAATAAATCCCTCCTGGAGTGCCTTGATAGCCTAACGCTTTAACGTTACCATCTGCGTCCTTGGATGCGGCAGCGACATAATCATATTGTTCGTTTGTAATTTCTTCTGCATTGTATGGAGCATTTGACAGATTTTCGAGTTGCTTCAAATCAATAAGCTTTGGAAGGACACTCTTTTCAATAAGAAATACATCGGGGGCGTTGACTCCGGTCTGCAAAACAGCACGAGCCTTGGATTCATATTGGCTTCCTGGAATTTGCACATAACGGATATCAATATCGGGGTACTGTTCTTTAAATTTATCGACCGCATAGACTGCTTCATCCGTAAAGCTCCAAATGACAAGACGGTCATCGTTCGCGAGCACTGAACAGGAGCAAAGAAATGCCAACATGACAACTAAAGGGATGACGCGAAGCTTTTTCATCGAATGCCTCCTTTTGTTGATAACGCTTACATTTTGAACATTGCGTCAAATGGGCTCTTAATGGTTTCTTTGTTTAAGTAACATATCATAATTCGTATCGTTAGTTTAACCACTCGCCCTCTCTTTGTCAAACAAATAACTGTGTTTTTTCTGACAAATCACAAAAATCCTCGTCATTAAATTACTCTCGCGATGTCTGACGAAGAAAGGCAAAGAAACCGATACAGACCAAAAAAGCGAGACTAATAAGGAAGCCGACCCGCCCTTCTGTATGACTTAAAGTTCCGCTTATGGCAACCAAAATGAGGACGAATGCGAGCCGAATTGGCCATTGACTCACATGCTGCAATAGAGCTTTCCCTGAAGCCAGAATCATGACCCAAGTAAAAAGCAGCATCAAGCCAGCTGCCGTCGTCACGTACACATAGATACGTTCCGGAAGAATTAGCGCCGCTCCCACCGTACAACATAACCCAGCTGCCGTTAAACAAAGTGATCGCAACGGGATACCCCTTTTCGTTGCTTTAGAAAACCATGCGGGTGCGTCCCCTTCTTTGGCAAAGGTTTGAACTAAGGTGGTGATCGCAAATAGCGAGGCGAGCATTGTTGAAAAACCCGCTGCAATTAGGGCAGCATTAAATAGACTTGGAATAAATGGCAAGTCAAAGAGGGCAAGTGCTGTGACAAAAGGGCTTTCGTCTTCGGAGTAAACGCTGGCAGGGCGCATGTATAGTACAAGACCGAGGGACCCTACATAAAGAACAGAAAGCATAGCCAGCATCAACTTGCCTGCTTTTGCCGCCTCCTTAGGCTGCTTTAAATCATTGGCCATGATCCCCATGATTTCGATGCCACCAAACGCATAAAAGGCATAGATGAGCGCAGACCAAAACCCTAAACCACCCTGTAAAAAGAACGATTCTGCGTCTGTAGTAGCTTGAGTTGAGACTTCAGGAAGCCACCCCAGCAAACCTGCACAGGAAAGTCCGATAAATAAAATGAGGGCAGTTATTTTTATAATAGCAAATCCATGCTCCATTTTTTCAAAGGAACGTACCCCTGCAAACACGATAAGCCATCCGATCGCACCATAGAGAAAAGCAAATAGCCAAAGTGGTGCAGCTGGAAACCAAAGCTTTGTAAAAAGGCTCAACGCCGTTAATTGGCTCCCCATTATTAAAAGCTCCGCCGAACAGTATACCCAGCCCGTACTAAAGCCTGCCAACCTGCCAAATGCCTGCTTTGCATAAGACCTGAATGAGCCTCTCTCAGGGTGTTGCGCAGTCATTTTTGCTAACGTGGCATACACAATATACGTCGTTACTGCTGCAATAAGGATAGCAAGCGTAAACGATGCTCCTGTTTTTAAAATCGCCAAACTGGAACCTAAAAAAAAGCCTGTTCCGACAATACAACCGACACCAAGAAGAGATAATTGCCACCATGTCAGTTGTTTTTTAGGTTGCTCCATTTCAATCACCTCCTCGTTCGTGCTCATTATAGATGAAGATTCCTCACTTCACTAGGGCGTGTCTGAGAACTCAGAAGGGAGCAAATGTTGCCGAATTTTCGTTCCAAGCAAGGCGCTTTTTCGCAGGCGTACCGGGCGTACGTCAAGGAAAAGGAACGCAGCAGGGGACGAAAAGGCGGTGACAGATGCCTCTTAGCGAGTTTTAAGACACGCCCTAAACAGCACTCGCAAAAAACGTTATTGCATCCTAGCATAGAACGCTGTATCATGATAATGAGAATTATTATCAAAGGAGATTGCATATGATGCTTATGAAAAAGACCACTCTACTCTTCGGACTCTTCCTTGTTCTCTTGCTCGCCGCATGTGGAGCCAATGGAACTGGAGATTCGGAGACTAGCGATTCAACAGATTCAGCACAAACAGCTGATCCAACCGAGGAAGCCACAGAGAATGATGCGACACAAACGGTGACGGACGGGAAGGATCGCGAGGTTACCATACCTAAAAACCCAGAAAGCGTTGTTGCCTTAACTGAAATCGGCGAAGTGATGGGTCTTGGTGTCCAGCCAACTGCCTCTATAGGATACTATCTGGATAAATTCAATCCAGAAAAAGTCGAAGGAATTGAAAACGTTGGACAAGATCAAGCGAACTTAGAGCAACTCGTTGCGCTTGCCCCAGATTTAATTATTATTCCTAGCTATATGGAGCCTACTCAGGTGGATAGCTTAGAAAAAATCGCACCAACGTATGCGACGAAGTTCAAATCCACGCCGCTTGAGCGAATGGAAGGCTTGGCAACGATCTTGGATAAACAAGATGAGTTTGCCCAATGGAAGGAAGAGTATGCAACGAAGGTGGAAGAAACGAAGGAAGCGATTGCCCCTTATGTTGAGGAAGGGGATAGTGCACTCGTGGTGCAATTTTATGACAAGCTGATCTATCAGCATGCCCCTACTGTTTTCTCAGCGCTGTATGACAATGGCGTCGGGTTCCAGGTACCAGAAGGAGCTGAAGCCATCACCGATACACAAAGCATTTCGGAGGAAGTGGTTGCCGACTATGCAGCCAACACCGACTTTTTGTTCATCTTGACGCAAAACCCTGAGGACAATGACCGCTATCAGCAGTTGATTGATACTGTTTGGGCGGACATTCCCGCTGTACAGAACGGAAAAGCGTTCCTCGTTCCAAATGAACGCTGGAACGATTACAGTATCTCTGGCATGCAGTGGACACTTGAAGATTTGCCTAAAGTGCTTGCGGGAGAAAAAGTCGAATAACATACCCAAAAACCGTCACGTCCATGAATTTTGGACGTGACGGTTTTTTGTATGGCCATAGTCATCTAGGACAGGCTGAATGAAAGCGGCGCATTGTTGCCATGGCAATGAGTAACGAATTAGGCACCGACGAAAGCACGTGTGTCAGCTGCCTGAGCTTTATTCGTACTGGCTTTCAGACGTCTCGTGTTTCAACTTTCGTCTCAACACGATAATCGTCAGCGCTGTTACGATAAGGAGGATCGACCCCGTGATTAAGACAGCATGAAAGGCTTGATTAAAGGCTTCTTTCCCCGTAGTAATAATCGCATTTGCTGTACTATCGGGCAATTGCTCCGACGACAGAATTGCTTCATCTAGACTATCTCGTACATTCGCTGGGACATTGGAAATCCCCTCTGGCAAAATAAAGGACGCTGTATAAATAAACGATGCGACACTCCCTAAAATAGCAATGCCAATGGCTGCGCCTAATTCGAAAGCCACCTCTTCAATGGAGGATGCCATGCCTGCTTTTTCAACTGGCGCATTGTTAATAATGGAGCTTGACGCTGCCGTCATTCCGCTCCCAACCCCTAGTCCAAAAATGACAAGACACACCACCTGAATGACCACGGAGCTGTCCGCAGCAAACAAGTAGGCTCCCATCCCTACCCCCGCCGTCATCAAAGACAACCATTGGATGTTGAGCGTATTTGAAGCATTAATGATCGCCCCAATAAAGGTGCTTGAAAGAAATGAGGCCGCTGCAATAGAAAGTGTGAATAAGCCAGCTTGAAGCGGTGTAAGCCCCTCGACTAGCTGGAGTTGTTGGGTAAACACATATTGCATCCCCATCAGAGTAAAGGAAGACATTAACGCAGTAAGCACACCTGTCACAAAGCGGACGTTTCTAAAAAGAGTCAAATCGATTAAAGGCGCCTGAATTCTTTGTTGCCTTCTGATGAACAAAACAATCGCGATAAAGCCGATAATCGCAGCGATAAACATCGTCAAAAGCGAGCCATCTCGTTTGCTGAGCTCCTTCACAGCGAAAACGACCGCAACGAGGCCTACAAGTATTTGAACAGAACCGATCAAATCCCAAGTTGTACTTCGGTCTCCTGCTTGCTTTGGAACAAAACGAATCGTTAATAATATAGCGATGAGAACAACTGGTACATTGACGAGGAACACAGAGCCCCACCAAAAATGCTCCAGCAAAAGCCCACCAATTAACGGACCAAGAGCTGCACCACCTGACGCAACAGAAGCCCAAATGCCAATCGCCAAAGACCGTTCTCTATCGTCTGTAAACGTGAAGCGAATAATCGATAAGGTTGCTGGCATACTCATCGCGGCACCAATGGCAAGGAAAACCCTCGATGCAATAAGCACTTCAGGTGTAGGCGAGAACGCAGCCATAACAGAAGCTATGCCAAAGGTGATAAGACCCAACGTAAACAGGCGCTTATGACCAAAACGATCCCCTAACGAGCCCAGCGCAGGTAAAAGGCCTGCAACAATTAATGAATACACATTGACAATCCATAGTTTTTCAGAGGCTGTTGCAGCCAAATCATGTGTTAAAGCTGGAAGGGCCGTATAAAGAATGGTCATATCAACGACAATCAAAAAGAGTGCACTGGAGACCGTTCCTAATACGAGCCAACGCTGAAGTTTTGTCATTTGCGATACCTCCAAATAGCCAAGGTGCTATGCACTTACTCTCGGCTGTCCATAATGCCTTTTAAGAAAATAGGCCATGCCGCTGTAAAACGACGTTGAAAACTTTGCTTATTCACTCCATACACCAACTCAATCGTCAACCCATCATAGAGTGTTAAAAAGGCAGCAGCTGCATCCACAGGTCTGGTCTGCTTGATGTCATTGCGCTGACGCATAACATCAAAATAAGTCACTAAATACTGCTCAAAAGAGGCAAAGAAAGGGTCAATTAAATCAAAAACTTCCTCCAACAGCGATTGTGGAGGGAAATACGACATTCTAAGCAGGAAAGTAAATTCACTGCTGTTTTCAAATTTTGTCTGTTGCTGTTCAAGTAGACCATGCAAATGCTCATCCATCGGCTTCTCTATATCAGCAAGGTACGTTTTTAACAAGTTGCTTTCTCGTTGGAAGACTTTTTTTATAACGTGCAGGAAGATATCCTCTTTCCCGCTAAAATGAGCATATAACGATGGTTTTTTAATCCCTACATCCTTTGCAATCGCGCTTAATGTAGCTCCTTCATAACCGTTCCGCGCAAAATGATCTTGAGCAACTTTTAAGATTTGATCTGCGGTCAATATCATCACCTACCTAATGGTCGTTAGGAACATCATACAAAACATCCATCCCCTTTGTCAATAAGACGCAGGTGGATGGATGTTTGATCAACTAATGCCTTTATTTGATAACGTATTCTCGCAGGAACAATGACTCTACGAAAGGCATTTATTGTAGAATGCTCACAACGGGCTGTTCGTCCTTGGTTTCAGGAGATGTTTAATATCACGAAAGCCTACAAAGCGATTTTGTGATTGATCCCACAATCGAAAACGCAGTGATTGAAGGCTTGTTCGTAGCGTTATAGTAGTGACATGCTGAAGAGCAGGAATATGATTATGCGCCTTTTCAAGAAAATAATTTGGGACCCTTGGGCTTAAATGATGGATGTGATGGAAACCAATATTCCCTGTGACCCATTGTAAAATCTTAGGCAACTTATAATAGGAGCTTCCTTCTACAGCAGCTTTCACATAGCTCCATTTGTCTTCTTTTTCAAAGTACGTGTCCTCGAATTGATGCTGTACATAAAACAACCATATTCCAATCACACCCGCAATATAAAAAATCGGGCCATGGACGAGTAAAAAGGCTTTCCAACCAATTGTCAAACAAAGAATCGTTACGACGACAACCATTGCAGCATTTGTCAGATACGTGCTCGACCGCACACGCCACTTCGTCCCTTTTTTGTTGATTCGATTCATAATAAGAAAGCTAACGATTGGACCCAAGCCAAACATGATAATTGGATTACGATACAGACGATAACCAAACCTTTTAATAAAGGATGATTGGATATATTCATCGACGGTCAATACCCAAATATCCCCTGTACCTCTCTGGTCTAAGTTACTACTTGTCGCATGATGCACCGAATGATCTCGCTGCCATCCACGATATGGGAAAAATGTTATAATGCCCGTAACAGTGCCAACAATTGCATTGACACGCCTCTGTTTGAAAAAAGCGTAGTGACAGCAATCGTGAAATAGGATAAATATCCTTACGAAAAAGCCAGCAGCAACCACACAAATGCCGAGAGTAAGCCAATAGGAAATCGCTAAACTTTGATACGCCAAATACCATAAAACGAGAAAA
Source organism: Aureibacillus halotolerans (assembly GCF_004363045.1). Classification (NCBI taxonomy): domain Bacteria; kingdom Bacillati; phylum Bacillota; class Bacilli; order Caryophanales; family Bacillaceae; genus Aureibacillus; species Aureibacillus halotolerans. The sequence goes on along the minus strand of NZ_SNYJ01000005.1, from coordinate 260,908 downwards.
GGAAGAATGGTATTTATCATTTGCCATATACTGCTTTTCGTGCGCGGTTTTGCAAAGGCGGCAACAGCCTTCGTTAATGCACTGCGTTCTGATGCCATGAAATCTCCAGTCCGAGCAATATAGCCCAAAGTTATAGTCGTTTTATTATGTTTAATTTGACAATATTTATAGGTAAAGAATCATGGCGCCATGATAAAGACACTACAATCCCACTCTACCCATCTTGACGCATTACATCACGGATTACAAGAGAAGTAGTCTTTCTCTTGTAATCTCTTTAGAAAGCGTCACATCTTCGCCATCTTTTTGATGTATTTATTTCCGATAATTTCTGGATTTAGTCCATTCACCACAACTCGGGGGTTGACATTGATTTAACAGTCGCCCGAGTCAATTTCAGGAATTGCAGTTTTATTAAAGACGACATAGATTTTGAGGTCGGTCAACGCAGCAGATGGTCGTGCTGGAAAAATGGGTGGGTATCTTGAGCGGTGATGGGCAGTAAGGATTACTTAACTCAACTTTTGTACCTTACATTTGGCAGACACGCTTCCTTTATAGTTACTGAATACAGCAGGAGCTGTTCTGTCAATCAATCGATCTATCTCACCTTGCTTTCACTAAAGCACTGCCAGCGTTGAAGGTGATTTCACACTGTCCAAGTTATCTAAACATTCGTTAACCACTGCATCAATACTGCACTCGGTGATGTAACTTTGCATGAAACGATGCACATACTTGTCTTGATTGGTAAGCAGTACGTCTTAACACGCTTTCTGACTCGTTATTATGAGACCAGGACAAAATAAAAACAATGTACGGAGAAACATACATCAGCGAAGTCAAAATACGTAGACTCCTGCGGGAACAGCGCGAGCTGAAGATCCCGCAGGAAAGCTTGCTTTCCGAGGAAGCTGAAGCCGTGCCCGCGGAAAGCGTAGTATTTTGACGAAGCGGTCCTGAAGACGTCGTGATTTCTTTGCCGCTGGAGTCTCACTAGTGGCTTCTTTTAATGATGAACTCGTTTTATGATATGACATGAATTAAAAAGGAATCGATCTATCTCACCTTGCTTTCACTCAGGCGCAGCCAGGGTTGAAGGTGGATTTTTGCTCTACGAAAGTTTGTCTCCTAATAATGAGTATTGTTCTTTTTTACATAATGGAGTTGTTTCGCACTTTACATTTGATAAGCTCCCTGCTAATGCAGGAAAAACCCACATTAACAAGGAGCTATTTGTTATACGATTAGCCTTATACTCGCTTTCACTCATGGGCAATCGCTTTTTGGTTGAAACGAGCTTTTCCGGTCAGGTCTAAGTTTCCGGTTACCTTCCGCTTTTTTATTGTTGAGAAGCTGATAAATGAAACTGGATTGCCGCCTCTTCGGCTTTACCAAGTGTTAACGAAATCACTTTGCGCCCATGAAGTTCATGAGTTTCAGCTTTCACGCCATTAACCATAGCATTGTCCCATTGAAGACCAGCCGACAGACGGATTGCATTTCCTTCCGTCCTTGACCTCAATATAAGCTTAATTTCATTAGAAGAAATGTCCCATGCAAGTTCCTTGACCTCTACTTGCGATCGAGCCATCAATCCATTGATTGAGCCAGTGGTCCAATCTTTTGGCAATGCCGGAAGAACTTCAATTTCACCAGAATTAGAGAAAAGTAAAGCCTCATTAATCGCTGCTACTGTCCCATACGAAGTGTCAGTACAGTAGGAATGATTGCGTCGATTCGTATCATGGTCCGTCATTAACGATAGATAGTACCCTGTATCCTGCATCATTGGCAGCAAGGATTGGACGACCCCCTCTCCATCCTTCAATCGCGCACTCACTAACGCTTTATGCATCCATCCGTGTCCTGCCGTTGCGTCCTCCGTATTGTATTTGTCTCTGTTCGCCAGAGCTTTGGTCGCCGCGGTTGCGAGATCACGGTCGTTTTGTGTTTCATAAGCTGGCCAGGCAGGATACAAATGACTTAAATGGCGGTGGTTATTGTTTTCAATATACTCATTCACCGCCCATTCTCGTAACGCGCCGTCTTCATCCAATAAATAGTTTGGCAGCTGTTCCAATAAGGCTTCCCATTTTGCAACGGCTTCTTCATATCCCGCTCGTTTCACTGCCTTCTCCAAGGCAATGACCATCATTAGCCCATCTCGCGCAGCAGAAATGTCCATCGTTGCGTTTGCAGTAATTCTGCTGCTGTACCCAATGGGATGATTTTCGGGGGAATACGCAGGGATAATAATGTAGGTCTCACCAGGGAGCAGCTCTGTTTTCCCCTGCTCATGGCATACCTCACCTTTGACATTTGTATAGTATTCAGGTGTACATATCTGCTCCCAAAAATTTGCCTGCTTTGTTAACAGTGGTAGTAAAATGTCTTGTTCAAGATCAATGGCGCCTTTTGCTTTCAACGCCGCAAACTCATTGTCTGTCAGCCCACCATTGTTTACGCTGAGCAGATGCTGGAGGGCATCAATGCGCATCAGCTCTTGAATAGGAATCTTTTGATTTCCATAACACTGCCAGTATTCATAAATTGGTAGCAGACACCAGCTGGCGCCAGCATTCCAATACTCAAACGGGAAGTCGTTATCGTATTCAATATGCATGGCTCGGTCCCCATCCGAGTTGACAGAAACCTGTATAGCGTCATGCATACCATACGCCATTCTTGCATTGTACTCAAAATCAGGTGCTTGTCGAAGGAAAAACGTAATGTATCCAAGTGGTGCATAGGTTAAATGCCCCGAGTTCATCGCTGCAATTTGAAGGTTTACGTTCGCATCTAACGTGTATATAGCACGCCAGGCTGGGTTCCATTCGCCTGTCCACAAGCCATATAAACGCGGCGCACTTTGTCCGCTTGTACAAATCATTGCATAACGTCCCTGATTATACACCTGTTCTATAAAAGCATGATGGAGCGTTGAACCTGTGTTTCTCTGTGTTTGAATCAACGCTAAGTTATCTAGTGCTTTCTCCTCTGCATTCCCATGAATAGAAAATTGAACAGCATTGAATTCAGGAGCATGCTTTTCAACATGTGCTTCAAGAGCATCGTCATAGTCAAATCCAACTTCTGTATCGGTGTAAGCGGTAGCTACTTTGTTCGTATGTTGAAGCAAAGCATCGATAATTTGATAGTCCTCCGCGCTTGAAAAGTCCTCTATTGGCCCCATATCAAAGGTTCTGTTGGATTGCGTGATCAAATAAACAGCATCCGCATCGGTGATTTGTATACCTGGATTTTGTTGCATACCCACATTCATCGACTCATCTGTATCAGCTAGGTGCACCCTTTTCTTCGTACCGTTCACTGCTATGACCTGTGTCACACCAGCATAGCCGCCGTTCATAAGCTCGCTACCAGGATACGAAGGGTAATGAACCACCTGAGCGACATAACTGGCAGACTCATCAACGAGTTTCTTGTATCGTAACGCTGTTAATTCTGTCTCTTTGTCGTGTGCACGGCTCATATTTGAGATGTCATCAATCGAGATTACAAGATTGAGTTTACATCCTGTCGATGAGGCGGTTAATTTCGTAATCGACACATTGTCTACTCTTGATGTAAACGAGGTTCTCGTCCATTCACCAAGTTCATCCTGGTACGTCACTCCGGTTTCTGCTGTTTCATAATTTGTCCAGCGTTCATAATTGGCGACGCTCCCCTTTCTTTCCATTGTCAAACGAAGCTGATGTCCGGGATGATAGCTGTAATAAAATGGCCTTCTTCTACGCTCGCCAGAAGCATCCTTTATCACCCATTGGTCATTTTGCTGAAACACATTCAGTCTTGCTTCCTCCAGTTGACCAGTTAGCTCCTCTGGAATTTCTCTCGGATCCTTTGATGGGTAGTTGTACCACATGTGTTGGAAAATGAAGCTATCCGTATATGGTGAGCCCGACGTTATGTAACCGTTCTCACCATTCCCACTAACCATACCGTCTCTCCACTCAAAACCAGGGTTTGTCGCTGGAACCTCGGTAAACGAGTTCGTATAGTTACCCTTTGTATACTTTCGTTTCGCTGTTGTGTCCGCTTTCATTTAGGATCCTCCTCGTATCGTATGGTGTAAGCTCAATATTCGAGTTACTTCCCTTCCCAAACATCTTCTTTTTCTTTTAGCTGGTGATGGATAGTGAAAATTGGTAAAGCCAGCGTTGAAGATAATTTTTGCGCAGCGAAGGTTATCAAAATTTAAGTCCACCGCTGCATCAATACTGCACTTAGGTGATCCAACTTTGCATAGAACGATACACTTACTTGTCTTGTTTGGTGACCGAGACAAAATAAAAACAATTTATACAGAAACAAACATCAGCGTAGGCAAAATACGTAGACTCCTACGGGAACAGCGCGAGCTGAAGCCGTGCCCGTGGAAAGCGAAGTATTTTGACGAAGCGGTCGTGATTGCAACAAGCCAACATCGATTCGAAAGGACCTCGTCGTGTTTTCTTTTCACCCTACGGGCACAAGTGCATCATCGAATCGAAAAAACCTCATCCTGTTTTCTTTGCAGCTGGAGCGTTTTTCAACAGCGTCAAGCGGGGGCTCATCTAAAGATGAACCCACCGGCTTCATTTTTACTTTGTTTCAAGGGCATCATACGATTTTTGCATAATTTCCAAGTATCGACTTCCATTCAAGCCATCAAACCCCGACACATACTCCTCCCATTCCGTTTCTATGTCCTTTGCACCAGTGATAAACTGAACCATGTTCTGTTCAATGTACCCGTTAAGGTTAGTGATCAGCATAGCCACTTCTCCAGCCTCTTCCTGATCAATCCATACCTTCCAATAAGGGTACATGTTTTCTTCAGGGGGTTCATGCCCCTCATAAAGGAGTGTTGCCTCTTGTAAACGGCGTTCAAAACCGGCCGTTGTATATATTTCTGTGCTTGAAACTTCCGCATCACGAAGACCTCTAAAATGCCAGTATTGCCCATTTGCTCCCCACGAGATATTCTCTTCCCTTTCTTCCTCCTCACGATTTTCAGGGAGCTTTCTATAAATTGGATCTACATCGGAATTCAACGCTACTTCACCCTCTTGAGGATCGCGCCAGCCAACGCCTTTAACTCCAAACTGAGCATTTAATGAACCTTCTACTGTAAACATGTAGTCTAGCGCCTTAATGGCTGCAATTTGTGCTTCCTCACTTGCTTTGTTCGTTAACACAAATGTCGCCCCAGGCATGCTCGGAAACTGATAGGTTGTAAGATTTTTTTGACCCTCTAGTGGTGGAATTGCTTGGTACTTATCTGAATTAAGGCGCTCTTCGTCAGTGGTAAACGTTCCTGGGTGGGTTCCCGGGCCAACACCCAAAATCACATCTCCGCCATTATTCCCTATTTGTAACAGCGCGTCAGCATTTTGCGTAAACGTGCCTGGGTCGATTAAACCAAGCTCAAAAAGCTCTGCCGCATAGCGAACCCCTTCTCTCCATCCCTCTGTTGTTGCAGCAAAGCTCACATTGCCATCTTCAAGTAGGAGCGGTATTTCACTTGAGTGGTAATACTCAAAAGAGTTCATTAAAAACGGGATTGGTGAATCATCAACACGGCCACTCATTGGAATTTCATCGGGTTTGCCGTTGCCATTTGGATCTTCGTTTTTAAAGGCCAAAAGGACATCCTTCATTTCCTCAGTAGTTGTAGGCATCTCAAGCCCTAACGTATCCAGCCACGTCGTATTAATCCATAATTTTTCTGGATATGAACAGTGGTAGCAATCGTTCCATTGAGGCATGCCATAAATGTTTCCATCAGGTGCCGTTGCCATCGCTTTAAGATCTGGTTCCTGATCAAAAGCCTTTTGAATATTTGGGGCATGCTCTTTAATGAGATCATTTAAAGGCAGGAAAATACCTTGTTGTCCGTATTTCAAAAGCTCAGACTGTGAAAATTGATCCACCCATGGAATCATTAGAAATAAGTCTGGATAGTCCCCACTCGCAAGCGAAATTTGCCTTTTTTCGCTTGCCGCTCCAGCATCAAGAGTCGTGGTCTGCCATGTAAAATCAATATTGAATTTGTCCTCAATGACTTTCGAGAACTTATTATCCTCAAAATTTGTTTCAGCGCCTTGTGGGGCAAACACATTAATTTTGACTCGCCCATCATCTGTCGTTGCACTTTCCCCTGAAGTCGCATCATTTGAACAACCCACAAGCACAACTGCAGCTATTACAACGAGGATTGTCTTCTTTATGAACCATTTCATTTGTCTCCACTCCCTTACGTTATCCTTTAACCGAACCGATAAGCATACCTTGCATGAAATATTTTTGCACAAACGGATAAATGATGAGCACAGGCAAGCTTGCCACAACAATGAGAGAGTATTTCATGAGTTCTGCCAGTTGCTGACGCTCCATCATTTCACTCGCGCTCATGAGACTACTCGCATCAGTGTTAAGAATCAAAATGTTGCGAAGCACGAGCTGAAGCGGATATAACGCTTCCGATTTTAAGTAAATTAAGGCATCAAAATAAGAATTCCACTGCATGATGGCGTACATTAACACCAATACCGCAATAATTGGCTTTGCGAGAGGAATGACGACGGACCAGAGAAAACGAAGATCACTGCATCCATCCATTTCACTCGCTTCAACAAGCTCCTCAGGAATGCTCGTTTGAAAGAAGGTGCGTGCGATAATCACTTGCCAAACCGCAATGGCTTTAGGAATCAGAAGAGCCCAGCGTGTATCCACCATACCAAGGTTTTGAACAACGAGATACTCTGGAATTAATCCACCTGAAAAAAGCATCGTAAACAAGATGAAAAACATTAAAAAGGTTCTGCCAAAAAAGGATTTACGTGATAATGGGTAGGCTAGCAGCACTGTCAGAGTGACCGCAATGATGGTGCCAAAAACAGTGTAAAATAATGAGTTGGCATACCCCATAATGACTTTACTGCTCCCGAGTACCGCCTTGTACCCATCCAATGTTACGTCAACTGGCCATAACCAGACTCTTCCTGACGTCACGGCAAGTGGGCTGCTCAATGATGAGCTGACAATGTAAATAAGCGGATATAAAATCGATAACGTAATCAGGGACAAGCCAACATAAATGAAAATGACGAACAACCGATCGCCTGCTGAATCTTTGATTTTGGTTGAGACATCTTTCACATTTCTTCCCTCCCTACTTACCATAAGCTGTTTCCTGTCACTCGCCTAGCAATGATGTTTACAGCTATAAGCAAGATAAGATTGACAACTGAATTAAACAGTCCTACTGCCGTTGCAAAACTGAAGTTTGCGTTTAACAAGCCAATTTTGTAAACGTACGTTGCAAGAACCTCTGAAGTTTCCAAGTTCATAGGGTTCTGAAGCAAATACACTTTTTCAAAGCCGATCGCCATCAAGCTTCCGACACTTAAAATGAGGATAATGGAGGCTGCCGGGAGAATTCCTGGCAAATCGATATAAAGAATCTTCTGTATTCTGGATGCTCCATCGACCTTTGCCGCCTCATAAAGAGCTGGATTAATACCTGCTAATGCTGCGAGATAAATCACAGCCGCATATCCTGTGTTCTGCCAGGCATCAGACCAAACAAAAATCGAGCGAAACAATTCAGATTCTCCTAAAAAGTTAATGGATTCTACGCCGAATACATTTAAGAGATTATTAAAAATGCCCAGCCTCGGCGCCAACAAAAGCATCATCATTGAGACAAGGACAACTGTTGAAATAAAGTATGGGGCATACGTCACCATTTGAACCGTACGTTTAAATGCCCTGACTCTCACCTCATTTAATGCCAAAGCCAAAAGGATTGGCAACGGGAAGCTGACCAGCACCCCATAAAGGCTTAATAGAAAGGTATTCTTAATAAGCGTCCATGCTTGAGGATTTGAGAAAAACATCTCAAAATACTTAAATCCCGCCCAAGGACTACCCATGACTCCTTGAACGACATTGTAATCCTTGAATGCAATAATTGCACCAAACATGGGAATGTACTTAAAGATAATAAAATACAACACTGGTGGGAGCACAAGCAAATAAAATTGCCAATGCTTTTTCCAACTACGTCTCGCCTGTGAGGCAATGCTGCGTTTCTGCAAAGCAGGCGATAATCCAGATGTCTGCGTTGCCTTCATCCAATCACTCCCCCCTCATCTTTAATTAATTATGATCCATTTTAGATAGCGTTTTCATATTCAAAACCCATCCTTGGATAGCGCTTACATCACTATAGCATCAAACGGTAAATAGAAAACAGGTACAATGAAATTCATGACGTACATTATCTGCCCATGCCTTGAGGCTCTAAGGATATACTTAAAAAGGTGAAGGGCATACAAGACACAAAATCAATATAACGCTGGCCATTAGAAGCAATGTTGTGTAAGGTTTTTGCTTGCCTTTTTTATCAATCGTCGGGCACTTCCCTTATGATATTTTCGGTATGGTTTTTCTCCCAGAGTTCACTCTATTTGCCTATGTCATTCTGTATACGATTCCTTTATAATGAAACACTATGTCATGCTGATATATGCATGTTCATTGATCATTGGCTATAGTGGAGGTATTTCTGTTGAAAGAGCAAAAAGTAACGTTTTCGTTTATTCTTACGTTAGGCTTCATGTTGTTTGCTCTATTTTTCGGAGCAGGCAACCTTATTTTCCCTGCCATGCTCGGGCAGCTGTCTGGAGATCATGTGTGGTGGGCGAATGGTGGATTTCTCGTCACCGGTGTCGGCCTCCCCTTATTAGGCGTATTAGCGTTTGGCATGTCAGGAAAAACGAGCGCACTGGAACTTACACAACGCGTTCATCCCGTTTTCGGTCTTATTTTCACAACGGTGTTGTACTTATCTATTGGTCCATTATTTGCGATGCCACGAACCGGAAGCACCTCTTACGAAATTGCGGTCACGCCGTTTCTATCTGACGGTAGCCACCCTTGGGTGCTGTTTATGTTTACCATCTTATACTTCGGCGTTACTTGCTTCTTAGCCTTAAAGCCTGCGAAGATTGTAGATATTGTTGGAAAATACTTGACACCATTTTTGCTCGTCTTTCTTGGTGTGCTCATTGTGACTGTATTTGTTCAACCACTGGGAAGCTTTCAAGAACCCTCTGAACAATATGCTGTACATCCCTTTTCAGAAGGGTTCCAACAAGGCTATTTGACAATGGATATCTTAGCATCGCTAGTGTTTGGTATTATCGTCATTCAAGCCATTCAAGCCAAGGGAGTCACATCTAGAAAAAAATTGCTAGGCGCAGCAGCAAGCGCAGCCATTATTGCGGCCGTATTTCTAGCGATCATTTACACGTCGATTTCCTATACAGGCGCTACAAGCGTATCAACTCTTGGGCTCCTTGATAATGGTGGCACTGTACTTGCACTCGTTGCAAACAGCTACTATGGAGCTGCTGGCAACATTTTGCTCGGATTAATTGTCACCCTGGCCTGCCTCACAACGAGCATTGGACTCACAACGGCTTGTGCGGCATATTTCAGTAAACTAATGCCCAATGTGTCGTATTCCGTTATTGCAATTATTCTTTCGGTGTTTAGTGCAGTCTTTGCCAATATCGGACTTTCGGAATTAATCTCGATTTCTGTGCCAGTCTTGTCCACAATATATCCTTTGGCGATTGTCATCATACTGCTGACCTTTTTGCATCGATTGTTTGGAGGACGGGCAGCTGTCTATCAAATGAGCCTCCTGCTCACGTTGGTAATTAGTTTATTTGATGGCTTAAAAGCAGCTGGCATCGAGATTCCGGTGGTTACGAATGTATTCAAACAAATTCTTCCTCTTTACGCTCAGGGACTTGGGTGGCTTGTTCCAGCCCTTGTAGGAGCAGTCCTTGGCTATCTATGCTCTTATCTGTTTGGCAAGGGGAAAAAGTACGCAACTTGAGAAACGCTCGCTCTTTTCATAGCATCGCTTTGGTTGTACTCATGCGCTCATCTACCAAGGTTTTACGTCTTGAAAGTAACATTTTTCATTTTTGCCTAAGCAAGCAGTTTCGTTTTTGAAGAGGGGCCTTCGGGTCTCTTTTTTGTATTCACGCACTTTGATACACTAAAGACACCAACAGAAGGAAGGGATAAAATGAAAACGCAAACATTTAATTTAGATCCGAACAATGACGCTATTACTCTTACCTCCTATATCCTAGATGAAGTCAAAGAGGTGACCGCGACTCATTCAAGACCTGCCGTTATCATTTGTCCGGGTGGCGCATACCAGCGAACGTCCGACCGTGAGGGGGAACCGGTTGCCCTACGGTTTGCAGCAGCCGGTTTCCACGCCTTTGTCCTTCGTTATCACACACATTCAACAGGTGGGTCTCTCCATCCTCAGCCACTGCTGGATGTTGCTGGCGCCTTAAAATTGGTGAGAGAACACGCAAATGAATGGCATCTTGACCCTGAGCGCATTGCCGTCTGTGGCTTTTCAGCAGGCGGTCACTTGGCTGCCTCGATTGGCGTGCACTGGAATGATGATTTGTTGCAAGAACATTATCAAATGGAACCTTCCTTCTTCAAACCAAATGCGCTCATTCTTGCATACCCTGTGATTGATCTTCGTTTAATGGGGCCTCATCTTCAACGCATTGCAGATCCGGATTGCTGCCTCGCATTGCTTGGAACCGCAGATCCTACAGAAGATGAGGTACAAACGCAAAACACTGCTCACTTTGTTTCCGCGGTGACACCGCCAACCTTTTTATGGCATACGGCAGAGGATACTCGTGTCTTTGCTGAGAATTCATTACGATTTGCATCCGAATTAGCAAAGCATGCTGTGCCTTATGAGTTACATGTGTTTGAAAATGGTCCTCATGGCTTATCGTTAGCAAATGACCAGACGTCAAGTCATACGCATCAGATCAATCCATCCATTCAGCCGTGGTTTGACCTCGCCATGACGTGGTTAAAAAAACATCTCTAAAAAATGCACAGTTGCCGTCTATTTCTCCAGACTTAAGCATAGGCTTTATGGACTGAGCGTATGCCTAACCGTGAGGAGGAAAAGCATGCCGGCGCTATTGGTCACGATTGCTTGGATCGTCGTTTGCGCGTATGCCATTTACCGTGTCGTCACTTTAGCGAATACCGCGGTGAAGCCTTGGTTTCCCATCCTGTTTTATATTGCTGTATTCATCATTAGCTTATCGTATTTATGGCCGTTGTTAGACACATGATGCCCACGAAAAAACGAAGCGCGCAAAAGACAGCGCACTCCGTTTTTTTATTGATGATCCACAATTCTGCACAATAAATGCTATTTAAATATGTCAAACCATCCTTTGCGTTTAAAATGCCAGAGCATAATAATTGTAATCAGAGCCATGACGATCAGTGCAACAAAATACCCATATGACGTTTGAAGCTCTGGCATATAAGCGAAATTCATGCCATAGACACCGGCAATAAAGGTCAATGGGATAAAAATCGTCGACACAATGGTCAGTGTCATCATAATTTGATTCATACGGTTAGAATTAATCGTTTGGTAGCTATCACGCATGTCAGATGTCATTTCACGTGATGATTCAACAAGCTCAGTTAATTTTAAAAGGTGATCGTGAATGTCGCGGAAATAGGCTTTGTGCGCTTGTATATGGGATAAGGACTCAAGGTTCAGCATGCGATACAACAGGTCTCTCATTGGCAAAACCGTCCGCCGAATATGTAACAGTTGACTGCGAATATTAAATACTTCATCTATAAGCGAACCATATGATTTCGAATTAACGTTGTCCTCAATATGATCAAGTCGATCTTCCATGCGATAAAGAATGGGGAAATACTCATCCACAAGCTGGTCGACCACGCGATAAAACAATATGGCGGCCCCATCCCCTTTAAGGCTTCCCCCTTGGACTTGAGTCCAAAGTTTATTTATACCAGGAGACTCATTCATATGAACGGTGACTAGAAAATTCTTTCCTACAAAGCAATCCACCTCTTCCGCCTCGAGCGTTTTTTTATTTAACGCATGAAGGACGAAAAAATTGTGCGACGCATAAGAATCAATCTTTGGCCGCTGCAGATCATTGAAGCAATCCTCAATCGCAAGTGAATGAAATTTAAAAACACCTGCCATCAGTGAAGCTTCATCTACATCTGGCGCTTCCATATCAACCCAATACCACTTCATGTCAGGCATCATTAAACGTTGCACGTCTACATCATTTAACATGACCCCTTTTTTGGTCATCCCCATTGATCTAATCACAGTCAACCTCCCTCTTAGTTTGTCTATTTGCTTCTCTCACGCTTTATAAGGTTCTGTAACCAGATGGGACATAATGTCCTCTTACGCCAACATCTCATTGAAGACGAGCGAATTTTATCTGTCCCATGAAACAAAAAGCTCGCCATTGCTGGCGAGCAGCTCTCACTATAGAATGTTGCTAACGTTTTCGTCCAATGACCAATCGATAGACGATAACAATTGCTGCAATAATGAGCAATATATGGATGAACCCGCCAGCTATTTTGAAAATAAAGCCTAGGAGCCAAAGCAATAATAATATCACAATCAGAGTCCACATGCGTTATCCGCCTCCTCTCTTGTTTACTATTTACCCAGATGTGTTCTAAAAAAAACGACCATATGTATAGCATTTGACGGTTGTGATGTTTTATACATAAATCTAAATTTCGTTTAATCGGGTAAACTCAACTTTCGCACCTGACATTTGGCAGACACGCTTAGATGTAAATGGGTAAACCTGAAATACATTGTCGGGGTTGCTTTTAATACATGCTGCCATACGCTCGCTTTCACACTAAAGGGTACAAGTGCAGCATCGATTCGAAAGTACCTCATCGTGTATTCTTTTAATGAAAGTTGTCGTGAAAATTTTACGACAAACGTAACATTTGACTATCTTCGGCACGACACAAGTCAAAAGGCTGCCTTAAAGTCAATTTCAACTTCTCAGACAGCCCACTTTGTTTTAATTATAGATCAATCCAAAAGCGATGAACGATGATTCCTTCCTCCGTCTGTTCATCAGTGCTTCGTCGACCGCCATTTTTCAAGATCGTCTTCTCAGATGTCACGTTATCAACGTCACATGTAATTAACACTTTTTCTAACTCCAACGATTTAGCTTCCTTTAGCGACAGTGCTAGCATTGTCTTCGCATACCCTTTGCCTCTAGCAGTCGGACGCAAGCCAAAACCGATATGGCCACCGACTCGTTCCAAATAAGGCGTCAGTTGATGACGGATATTGACTGCACCGAGAACCTCATTGTTTTCTTCATTGACGAGCCAGAAGGTTGAATTCGGCACGATTCCTTCCTCTAAGCCAATGCCCTGAGCATTATCATTAAGCCGTTGCACGTAGCCAGCAAAATCGGCAGGAAGGTCTTTGGCAACGGATGGGATGATTGCACGACCACTGTCTTGCCAATCTTGGTAAAAGGCCTTATAGTCCTGCTCATAAGCTACATTTGGTGTAATTAGTTGAAGCTTCGCCAAAATAAACGCCCCCTTACACAGAGTTTTCCTCATTGTAGCCTTGTTTTCTCTCGAGAAACAAGTGTCTTTTATGTTAATACTCGAATATTTGTTTGGCGTGGGCATGTTAGCTTCCCATGAGTCAGCACGAGTTCTGCAGCTAAAATAGAGGACCTTCTCGTTTCATATGTATTTTGCGAGAGACCTCTCCTCCAGCTTGGATGTGTAAAATAATAAATGATAGCGCGACCCTCGTGTACGAGCACGTCTGCATGCAATCCCGGTCCTTGATCATCCTCCAGCACCCCATTTTCTGTTAGGATGGTCGTCTGTTTCTCCCATGCCTCCCCATCTTCAGACTTGTACATCACTTGACCTGCCCAAGAGTCGACAATGAGCCAGTAGGACTCCTTCCAGACAAACACATTCGCTCCTTCATGAGGGAACTCCGTAATGACCGGACCTACAACTTTCCAACTGTACAGATCCGTACTGTCCGCAGCATACGTATGTGAATGATTGACCTCATCTTTATACCACATACGAAAACGTCCATCGGGAAGTGTAGCGATCGCCGCATCGATCACTTTCTCAGAACTAAGCTCAAGTGTTGATTGATACGTCCAGTCCCAGAGATTGGCGCTCGTGTAATGGAGGATTTGACGCAAGTGCCCCGCCCATTCATCTGGAACTCCTTGTATGTAGCTAACATACATATGATAAATGCCTTCGTGGCGGATAATTTCCGGTGCCCAGAACGTATTGCGACCGGGCTCTACAGCCAACCCTTGAAGCACGCCTCGATACGTCCAGTGAACGCCATCCTTTGATGATGCCGCTCCTAAATCCGTTCCGTGCACCCAAGAAACCCCCGCTCCCGGCGCATCTGCACGACGATTGGTGTATACCATCCACCATTGTTTCTCTTGCTCGTTGAAAATAATTGTTGGATCTGCCGCACCGTCATGAACAGGATCACGAAAAAACGCTGTACGTTCTTCACTCATTATCTTCCCAGCCTTTCTATTTTTAATTTTTTAATGTTTCTTACAAAAGTGTATCGTACTGCATGCAGAAGCTCAATGATCTACAGATTAAAAAAAGCAGCCAAATGTCTCAGCTGCTTTGCTTTGCAATAATTATTCTGTTGGGTCTTCATTTTCTTGCGAAGGCGTCTCAGTTTCTGTTTCTCCCTCAGTTTCACTCCCGTTTTCAGGATCAATGGTGAATTCGTCGACTGTGCCGAATTCACTTTCCACCGTCACGTTCGTTAATTCGGTCACACTAAGAATATTGTCCGCTGTGTCGATCGCCTTCACACGAACAACATCTCCTTCTTGAATAAACACCGCTTCTGGCACCTTACTAACATCAATTTCAATCACTCTTGTTTCGCCTTGGACGAGCATTTGAATGAGCGTTGAGCTGAATGTAGAGCTTATGCGGTACACTTCTCCTTCAACGGTTTCCTCCTCTAGGACATCGCTCGGAAGGTAATCATCTTGACCTAGATCCTGGGCGAGCATCTGACGATAACGGTCAAACGCTTCCTTGCGAGAAGTGCCATGCGCCACTTTTCCTGTCTCAGCGTGTACAAGGGCAATTTCACGCATCAGTCCGTTGCCATCAACGACAGGGATGACCCATGTGTAGTTGTCGAAAACCGAGTAAAGGACCGGTTGCTGCCCTATCCATTGTTCTCGTTGGAAGGACTTGTTGACAACCTCCTCTGCTCCCTTTGCGTTTAAGAGACCTGCTGAACCTGTATAATACACAAACTCGCCGGTGCTCGTATTGACCATTGAAAACCCAACCATTGTATTTGAGTCTTGATTTGGTCTCATATGATCGATCATCCAGAACAATTCGCCATTTTCGCCTAGCACACCGATCATTTCCTCATCGCTTGTCGGTTCATGGACACCTTTTTTAGCAAAGATTGAATTCCAAAAGCCATTACGGTACTTGCCGTACCATTTGGCATAATCAAGTGCAAGCTTGTAATGCAAGGCGTTGTCCACAAATTCAGGCTGCTCTCCAAGTGCATACTGCTGCATTTCACCAGTGATGGCATCGACGAGTATAACGCCTTCTGCTTCTGGCGCGGAACGATAGTGTGAATAACTAGCATAAGAGTAGGCATAGAAAGGCTTGCCTTCATCGTTAGGCTCAAAGCTTTGGTCAATGAGAATAGCCTCAGGATATGCCTGACGCACATGGCGTTCGAGGTTTTCACCAAAAAAGGCACTTGGAACATACGTCATCTGATGATCATCGACAAGCTGAGCTTCCGCGTTCGGATCCTCTGCACTCACCATAATATAACCTGGTGAGCTATCTGCAGACCACCAACGCCAAAGATTGGCATATTCAATGGGAGACACCCAAAACAATTCGCCATCAATTTTTTGGACGGATGATTCACCAAGCTCGTAATACGAGTAGTTTTCGATGTTGCCGAACACAATTTCTGATTTGTATCGGGCATAGGAGTATGGTACAGACCGTACAGCCTCTTCTGTCACTGACGCAATTTGTTCATCGCTTTGTTTAATGCCGCCAAGCGCTGCAAGATCCTTAACATGCATCCATGGGTACACAAAATTCATGAATAAAAGCCCAAGCAACAGCACTGTTCCAACCAAGCCACTCCTTGTGCCCTTTCCTTTCCTCCGCTTACCTTCTTTTGTGTATGCTTCGCCAACTGACGTAAGCAGTAGATTGATCGCAATCACATACCCAAAGGTCGTGATAAACCCTGTCATCGTGCGGTCAATTAATAAGACGTAGACGAGGAAAAAACTAATGATAAGACCAATAACATACCGTGTGACCTGCATGACAAAAAATGATTTTTTCTTTACTTTCAGCGCATTTCTCCAAGTGACAACGTTTAAGTTTAAACATGTCAGGGCACCGAGCACTATCCACGCGAACATAGGCGTCCTCCTTTATCATTCTTCATTGTTATGATCGTTTTCTATATTCTCTATACGTACGAGGCATTCATTATGTTTCACAATGTTCAATTGTTCTTTATGGTCAATTATAGTGATCCCCTTATAATTTTCCTGTTCATCTTGTGCAAACTCGTTCATCCTTCAAGGCAATGGCTACCCATTAGTATCATCAAAGGTACTATACCACTTTAAAGTACCTACTTCCCATTCCAATGCAGATCAGCAATACTTAAGTAAAGGAATTCTAAAAATGAGGTGATGGTATGACTGCTTTACTTGACCCATCCATTCGTTTGGAAAATGTCGTGTTAACCGTTCGCCATTTGGTGACATCGATAGATTTTTATGAAAACGTCGTTGGGCTTCGTATTGCCGAGCAAACCGCCAACGAGGCGTCCTTTACCGCTGACGGAAAGACGGTCCTTCTGAAAATAAAAGAGGTTCCTGATGCAAAAGTTGCGCCTCAACGATCTGCCATTGGCTTGTATCATTTCGCCCTTCTTGTGCCGTCGCGAAAGGCGCTTGCCGTTGTCCTTCGTCGCCTTATTGAGAAACAGATTCGCCTCGGTCAAGCCGACCATTTGGTCAGTGAGGCATTGTATTTTTCAGATCCTGATGGCCATGGCATTGAGGTTTATTGTGACCGACCACGAGACACATGGACCTACGACACAGAAGGTCTGGTTCAGATGGACAATCGTGCGATTGATCTTCAGGCGTTGCTTGAGGAAGCTGATGGTGTTCCCTGGGAAGGTGTACCGAAAGCAACAGTTCTAGGTCATATTCATCTTCATGTCAATGATTTGGTTGCTGCAAAGAGACTATACGTCGACGGTCTTGGCTTTCAGCTCATGTCGGATTGGCAGCATGCTGGTGCTCAATTCGTGGCCACTGGAGGGTATCACCACCATGTCGCCTACAATCTTTGGGCAGGCACAGCACCTTTGCCAAAAAACAGTGTCGGATTGTTATCTTATTCCATTGTCTTTCCGACCGAGAAGAGCCGCAAGCAAACGCTCGCTCGTTTAACAGCTGCCAACATTCCTGTCCAGACTGAAAATGATGGCTCACTATCAATCCAAGACCCAGCTGGCGTGTCCGTCATTCTCGACGTGCCCCTATCAATGAACAGACAGAATGGAGAAAAAGTATAATGAAAACAAATGGTCGTATTGGTTTATTAATTGTTAGACTTGTCCTTGGATTAGTCTTTGTTGTACATGGCTACGAGAAAATTGTAGCACTTTCGACAACAGCGAGCTGGTTCGATTCAATAGGCATTCCTGGCTTTATCGCCTATCTTGTAGCGGCCATTGAATTTGGTGGTGGTATTCTTATGATTGTTGGTTTTCTGACGCGTATCGTCGGGGGGCTTTTTGCCTTAGTGATGGTTGGTGCGATGGCAACTGTCAAACTGCCGGGGGCCTTTGTCGGAGGATTTGAGCTCGATCTTATCCTACTCGCTGTTTCTCTCATGTTCGCACTTTCAGGGAGTTCATTTGTAGCAGTAGATTCAATGATGGCGAAGAAAAAGGAATAAATAGACGAGCAAGAAGCAGACCAAAAACACTTGGTCTGCTTTTTTTCTTGTTAAATTCAATATAATTGCGGCTCTTTAACCATTAAACGTTTAATGAATTAAATCACATTATAACGCCTTTATCTTATAACGAAACAGCTGAAAATGCCTTTGGATGCACACATTCATTACAATTGTCACTACCCTTTTTTCTTTGGAACGATGATAATTCATGTAACAAATGTGCTTTTATCCGGAGGCGAAGTGAATGACAGTTGTTCAAATGAGAAATATTGTGAAGCGTTACAAATCCCATGTAGCGCTCGATCATATCGACTTGGATATTGCAGAAGGTGAAATTGTAGGGCTCCTCGGACCGAACGGGGCCGGAAAAACGACGTTAATCCATACGTTGTGTGGGCTCCAGCCGTTTGACTCGGGAACGATTCAATGCTTTGGTCGAGACCTGAAAACCAATCTTTTGGACATCAAAAAGCAGATAGGACTTGTGACACAAGACATCACCATTTTTGAAGATTTAACGGCGTCTGAGAACCTTGCCTTTTTTGGTGGCATCTATGGTCTTAAAGGAGCTGAGCTTCAAAAGCAGATTCAAGAAACGCTTGAATTTGTCGGTTTGCAGGATCAGGCACGTCGGTTGCCAACAAAATTTTCAGGTGGCATGCGGAGACGGCTTAATATCGCAGCAGCGCTCACCCATCGACCAAAGCTTTTAATCATGGATGAGCCAACTGTTGGCATTGACCCGCAGTCACGAAGTTACATTTTAAATTCGATTCGAGAGCTGAAGCAGCAAGGAACAACGGTGCTCTATACAACGCATTACATGGAAGAGGTGCAGGCGATTGCCTCGCGTGTTGTGATCATTGACCAAGGACATGTGATTGCAGAAGGCACCGTAAATGAACTGATTGAAAAAATTCAGCATGAAGAGAAAATAAAAATCGAGGTCGGTGACCCGACAGAGGAGCTTCTCGACCAACTTAAGCAATTAAATGACGTGAAGCATGTCAGCTTAGAGGGACATGTGATTCATTTAATTTCACAAGCCGGATCAGGGCATTTAGATCGTGTGCTTTCACTAGCAAAAAATGCGGGCGGCGTACGATCGGTGAGCTCAGATAAACCCACTCTCGAGGATGTCTTTCTCACGCTTACCGGGCGGCACCTGCGCGATGAGAAGGAGGACGAATAATGGGTTCCCTTCTTTTGCTAACGTTTAAGAGAATGCTGCGAGATTATATCGGGGTAAGTCTGCTCGTTGTGCTTCCTATCGGTTTGATCTCGCTGATCGGATTAGTTGCTGGCTACATGGCAATCCCAGAAGGCATTCCTGTGATGGATTGGCTATCAATCAGCTTTGTTCTATCGTTTCAGCTTTTTGGTGGTGCCTACACGATGAGTTATTTAAAGGAAGACATGTTCTCTCCACGGAGATGGCGTATTATGTCATTGCCTCTGCGAATCGATCTCTACAGCTTTATTATTGTGACCGCCAGTACATGTTACAGTATGGTGCAAGGCCTTAGTATTGTACTCTTTACCCACTTGGTTTACGGCGTTCATTGGGGAAACATCTTATGGCTCCTCGTTGTTTTGTTTCTTATCTCCCTTCTATCCCAGATCGTTTGCCTCATTTGCCTGCTAACAGTGAAGAGCTTTAAGCTTGCAGAACGGTTATCCGAGGTATATGGGATCGGTTCTATGGTTTTTGCAGGGTTGATTTTCGGGCTCCCAAACAATGGGTTCTTTACATTTATGAATACTTACGGAAACCCTGTGTCTGTTGCCCGGCATGCCATTCTTGAAATGCTCGATGGTGTTGCTTCACAAGCAGCGTTGTTTGCTGTTCTTCTTCTCGCCGCCTCACTTCTTCTCTTCCCAGTGACTGCTTGGCTAGGAAAAAGGAGGCTCGCATGACGATCTTTGTTTTTGCATTAAAGCGTTGCTTTCGTAGTCCTGCAACCATCATTCTTCTCGTCGCAGTGCCCATACTGTTTGTGTTTTTCCCACAAACAGTAGAGACACCTGTACCAATGAGCTTTACATTTTTTGGCGTTGCGCTGTTCTTTTGTGCGTCGCGTTTGGTGCATTTCATTATGGATGATCGCGTGTCTAAACGAATGACGCGTATTGCCGTAGCACCAATTTCCCACTTTTATTATCTGTGGCAAACCTTATTGGCTTACTCTCTCGTTCTATTCGGTCAGTCGATGATCTTTTTGCTGGGCAGATTATTCATCCATGGTGGCAGTATAGCCACCTCATTTCAGCTCATTATGGCCTACCTCTTTTTTTCGCTTAGCGCAATGGGGTTTTGTCTTGCCTGGTGTGCGTTATTCCGTAGCAAGCAGGCTGCGGGAACGATGATTGTTGGAGTCATTATGATGATGTCGATGCTTGGGGGCTTATTTTGGCCAGTAGAGATCATGCCAGAGTTTCTTCAACGAATCGCGCTGCTTTTGCCTCCTTATTGGCTAGCTGAAAGCCTGTTCCTTATCATCATAAGAGCAGATGGGCTCCAGCTTGTTTTTCCATGGCTGATGCTGCTGTTGTTTTCTGTTGTGTTTCTGCTTGGCGGCAGCAAACGTAGTCTCACTTGAGGATTGACCAGTTGAGTCGCATCCGCTATCGTACAAGTAACAACATGTCTTCAAAAATGCGACAAAACAGGAGGCCGTGCCATGAAGCATCTGGATTTCATGACCCCTGCCACCAGCGCACTCCTTTTCCGTGGGACTGGTGTTCTATTATTAAGCATGCACTGGCTACTGAGTGCCCAAAATGAAACCGGCATGGTCTTCATCCTATTTCTGACGGTCATGGGGTTGCTACGTTGGCATTTTTCCTTCCCTGTATGGACCATCGCCTTAGATGTTATCGTCGTGATTACTGCGTCAATGTTCTGGCCGGACGCTTGGTACGGCATAGCCATTCCCGTGTTTGAAGGTCTGCGGTTGGGGACACTTTACTCCTTATTGCTTGTGCCTATGGCCATGATCATGATGAACCAGATGTCTACCTCACTTCTTTCTGTCTTGTTCCTATCTATTCTTTATGGCGCAGGACTTTTTTGCTGGGAACGTCAGTTGGAGAAAGCAAGAAAGGAAGCCGACCGTGAGCGCCGGGAACGCTACGCCCTTGAGGCGCTGCAAACCGATCTCTTGTCGGCCAATGTAATGGTGTCACGAATGGCCGAGCTAAAGGAACGGCAACGCATTTCACAATCTCTTCATGACCATGTTGGCCACGAGCTAACGGCAGCCGACTTAGCCTTCCAAGCCTTTGAACACTTATGGCAGCACGGCGATGCGCAGGCAGAATCATTGTTCCGACAAGCACGAGAAAGGCTGTCCAATAGTGTGCTCCAGCTTAGAGAAACGGTGCATAACACCGAGCCCATTCATGCCTTTGGTATCCAAAACCTTGAATCAATTTGCCATCGACTTCCTGGCAACCTTGCAACATTCCATGCGTTTGGCGACAGTGGCGCGATTGAAGCCTTTCAATGGCACATTCTTGAGCAATGCCTGAAGGAAGGACTGACCAATGTAATAAAACACGCCGAAGCAACCAATGTCGTGGTCACTCTCGATATCAGTCCTCATATTGTCCGTCTAAGCATTCAGGACGATGGTGTTGGAAATAACCATGCATCAAGTGATGGCTCTGGACTCCGCAATTTACGCATGCGCGCAAAATTTGCTGGCGGCAGTTTGTCCACTAATACGACCAAGGGATTCCAGTTGATCTGTGTATTGCCTCTTAAAAAGGAAATGACGCAATGAAGCTCCTTATTGTAGATGACGATCCACTCGTTTGCCAAAGCTTAACGTTGCTTCTTGATCGCGAGCCAGACATTGATATTGTTGCCACGGCTCAAAATGGAGCTGAAGCCATTGACGCATGTCGGACGTCGTTGCCAGACACCATTCTAATGGACATTCGCATGCCGAACATGGGCGGTGTCGAAGCAACACGGGAGATCAAGCACCAGTGGCCCCAAGTACGCATAATGATGCTGACGACCTTTCAGGATGAACAAAATATTCGTTTGGCGTTGTTAGCGGGAGCAGATGGGTATTTACTGAAATCCACCGACACGACGAGTATGGCGAAACACCTGCGTGCGCTCTCAAGTGGGTCGTCCGTTTTGGACCACAGTGTGCTCCAGCAGCTGACTCAACCTCAAGTCGGGGAATTTGATGAACTCACTCCACGCGAAAAAGACATCGTCCAGCTTGTCGCCGAAGGCTTTTCAAACAAAGAGATTGCCCAGCACTTGTATATCAGCGAGGGCACTGTTCGAAATACCTTATCGGTTATCCTTGAAAAGCTTATGCTCAGGGATCGAACGCAGCTCGCCATTTTTTATTGGCGTCAGAGGTGAGTGGCACGGAGGGAGTTCGGGCACTTTTCGTTGGTTTTCGGACACTTCGATCTCTTTTTCGGGCGCTTTCCTGCCTTTTTCGAGCACTTACACCACATTCGAGCACTCACCACCGTTTTTCGGACACTTCCCCATCATTTTCGGGCACTCCACAGCCGTTAACCGTTTACTTGGAGCACAATCATTCAAATAAAAAAATGTGAGCCAACGTGCGCTCACATTTTTTCATTTAAACGACGACCTGTGCCTTTTTCTGCTGCAACGCACGGACGATTGGAAATGCCTCAAGCGGCTCGTGAATTGTATATCCCGGTGTTTCTGCTTCGCATGAAGGCAGCTTCGGGTAACGAGGTGACCAATCTAGAAAAATGGTTTCAATGCCGAGATCCTTCGCCCCTTTAATGTCACGAGCCAGATTGTTCCCAATCATGACGACACGATCTACATCAGCTGGTGTCAGGTCAGCGGCGGTAATCTTTTCAATAACATTGTTTGGATACGTGATTGCGCGAACGATTCGACTATACTATTGCATTACAACCTTTCTTTACCCCTAACAAACCACACGAACAAAAAGAAGCCCCACCTTCTCTGGGGCTCGTTTTAGCTAGTGAAAAAACAGTAGCACTACAAAAAACATGGCGCATCCCTTCATGGCGCCATGTTCGAGGTCATTCTACATCGAGACAACATCCTCTACCGGTCGAATATAGCATGTAAGGCTGTCGTCAATAAAGCAGGCAACGTTTGAAACGAATAGGTCGTTTCAAGTCGTTCTGTCCACTTGTGTAAATCCTTTCCGTAAGGACCGATGTTGATTACCGGCGCTTGAAAGCGTGCCATTGCTTCAAATGGAATCGAATACGTACGGTCCCACACTGGCATCTGTTCAGAAAACGCACTCGTTATTTTTGTCTTTTCATGGCCGACATAACTCAAATCAGTGATGCCGATGTGATAATTCACAAAGTTTATCTCAACATGGTGCTGTTCCTTTGCCCCCTTCATCAATGCATCCGTCACGACTTTCATACAGTTATCGTCCAACGATGTAATCGGGGGGTAATACGGCGGCGCAAAGAATACAACAATCAGCGGAGCTAGCTGTTGGCACTTCAAAGCGAGCGCATCGACAACATGAATCGTTTTTTCACGATCATCTAGGGCCTCATCTGCCGCTAGCGTCGTGGCAATCAATTCTTCAATACGTTCTTTGCCAAAGGTTTGACATGCGTGTGCATACAACTCGGCGTAGGTCATGACGTTGACTTCCCAGTCCCGTCCACGTTCTTCAGGGATTGGATGACGTTTTGCGCTTTCACGATACGTTTCTTCAATCTTGCGCGCGGCGGTCTTCGCCGTTTTCACAAGTGCCTCTAGGTGATCCTCCGCTGTCTTTTCCATTAGAAAAAGATGAAACATCGTTACCGCTCGGTATGGCGTGGTCACTGAGTACGCTCTGTGAATGGATTGTTGAATGAGATTGGTCGGAGGCGGAGTGACGCCCTTTTCACCGTTCTCACTAAAGGCGCTTGCCACCTCCATCTCACATGTGATTTGCGAGGCCATAAAATTCCCATTTAATCCTGTATGAGGCTCTTTTACATGTGTTTCTTTCCCAAGACAATAAAAGCCCGGAAGGACCTTGCCTATAGAACCAAGCTCTACTGAACGTGAAACACGATTCGGAAATTGCATTGGCTCAGAATTAATCACAAATTGATAACTCAACCCATGAGCTTCCGCGATGTCATTAACAATTGGTATTGCCGCTCGCATGCCAACCGAATTTACTTCCTCATCAGGCACGGTGAGGAGCAGGACATTGCCTTGAAATTCTCCAGCCGCGGCTTGTTCAAGCAAGGACATTTGCACGGCCAACCCGGCTTTCATGTCGAGACAGCCTCTACCGAAGACCCACTCTCCCTGCCTTAAATCCTCCTGTACGTCCTTTGGCAAGCGATCCTTCGTTTGATACATTTGCTGAGTTAGAGCTTCCAGCTGAAAACTTATCGACTTTAAATCCCCATAACAGTCGACTTCAACAACGTCAAAGTGGCTAATGAGAACGACGGTTTCTTTGACGTCCGCTCTGTTTTTCACAAGTGCGGTTAACACGCTTCGACCATCGCCTGTAGCATGTAGCTGTAGCTTTTCGGGATGCTGTTGAAAATAGTCGAGGCTACGAAGCTTTTCCGCGACATGCGATGGAAATTGCTCCTCGGCCTCAGAGCCAGTAATGCTAGGAATGGCGACAAGTTCTGATAATAGGTGACGAAGCTCTTCTTTGGTTGACCATTGCGCCATGGGTTCCCCTTCTCTCTATAGCTTTTCTGAAATTAACTTAGGTTGCGTAAATTGTAACAGATAATCAGGCCCTCCTGCTTTTGAATCGGTGCCAGACAAATTAAATCCTCCAAACGGATGGGCACCAACAATCGCCCCAGTACATTTGCGATTAATGTATAGGTTCCCAACGTGAAACACATCACGCGCTTTTTTGGCATGAAGGCCATTTCTTGTAAACACTGCCCCCGTAAGCCCATAGTCGGTGTCATTTGCAATCGCCAAGGCCTCATCGAACGAGCTCGCTTTACTAAACGCAAGCACAGGACCAAAAATCTCCTCCTGCATGATGCGTGCCTTCGCGTCGACATCCGCAAAGATGGTCGGTTCGATGTAATAACCGGCGTCGCTCCCTTTGCGACCTCCAGCGACTAGACGACCCTCCTGCTTGCCGATGTCAATGTAAGTGAGTATTTTCTGATGTGCCGCTTCATCAATCACAGGGCCTGTGTTGACTTTGATATCCTCAACATGACCGACAGTAAAGGCTTCCGTCAGTGCCACACAACGTTCTAGAACCTCATCATATACGGCTTCGTGAACGATTGCTCGTGAACAGGCGGAGCATTTTTGCCCTGAGAAACTGAATGCAGAGCCGACGATTGCGACGGCAGCTTCCTCAAGATCCGCATCTTGATCGACAACGATCGCATCCTTTCCACCTAGCTCCCCGATAAACCGCTTGAGCCACTTTTGCCCCGGCTGCAGCACGGACGCTTTTGCAAAAATCCGCAGTCCAACGTCCTTTGAACCTGTAAATGAGATGAGTCGAGTGTGCGGATGGTCAACGAGCACATCTCCAATCTCACTGCCACTGCCCGGCACATATTGAAGCACACCTTTTGGCAAACCTGCTTCCTCTAACAGTTTAGCGAAATGATAAGCAACGACTGGTGTTGCACTTGCTGGTTT
This sequence comes from Aureibacillus halotolerans, assembly GCF_004363045.1. NCBI lineage: Bacteria > Bacillati > Bacillota > Bacilli > Caryophanales > Bacillaceae > Aureibacillus > Aureibacillus halotolerans. The sequence continues at coordinate 235,278 of NZ_SNYJ01000005.1, read as the reverse complement.
GAGCACGACCGTGTTCCCTGCCACAAGAGCTGCTGTCGTCATACCCACCGTAATTGCAAGCGCGAAATTCCAAGGAGGGATCACCACTGCCGTCCCTAAAGGAAGGTACTGAAGCTCGCTTAGTTCACCTGGGAGCGGAGTCAGCTTTGCATTAGCCGTTTCGCTTAACGCAATCATTTGCCGGCCATAGTATTCCATAAAATCAATTGCTTCGGCAGTGTCCGCATCCGCCTCTGCGGCCGTTTTTCCTGCTTCAAGCATTAACCAAGAGGAAAATTCGTGCTTTCGCCTGCGCATTTTTGCCGCTGCCCGGAACAGAACCGCCGCTCGATCATAAACCGACGTGTACGCCCATGCAGGAAACATCTCATGCGCATGGTCAACAGCCCGCCTTGCTTGTTCTGCCGTCGCTTTGGATACGTGACCAATCACCTCGTCTTTTTGGGATGGATTGATTGAAGAAAAGGTTTGCTCCTGCATCACTGGAATGCCCTCGAGAAGCAACGGATACGATTTTCCTAAGGCTTGCCGAACCTCTTCTAACGCGTTGGTTAATGCGACTTTATGCGCCTCTTGTGCAAAATCCGTGAAGATTTCAGGACGATATGGAATCATTCTTCTTCCTCTCCTTTCAAAAATGATTTTGCTGTAAAAACGGCCTCAATTTGTTCAATAGCCCAATCCAAATCAACCTTTTTTATAACGAGTGGCGGAGCAAGTCGAATGACAGTGGCGTGCGTTTCTTTACAAAGTAGACCAAGGTGCATCAGTTTCTCGCAGTAAGGTCTGGCATCCTCAAACAGTTCAATGGCAACAAACAAGCCGCGACCTCGAACTTCTTTAATGACTGGGTGCTGAATGCTAGCCAATCTCGTTTTCAAATGCTCTCCTAGCAAACGAGATCGCTCAGCCAAATGCTCGTTTTCGATGACTTGAAGGGACGCCACCCCCACCGCCGCAGCGAGAGGGTTGCCTCCAAAAGTGGACCCATGAGACCCAGGCTCAAAAACACCTAACACGTCTTTATTTGCGACAACAGCAGATACAGGATACATCCCCCCACCAAGCGCTTTGCCTAAGATGTACACATCTGGAACGACCTTCTCCCAATCACAGGCGAAGCGCTGCCCCGTTCGGCCAAAGCCTGTTTGAATTTCGTCTGCCATAAACAAGATCCCATGCCGATCACAGAGCGTTCGAACCTGCTGAAGATAGCTGTCAGGAGGGATGCGTATACCGGCTTCCCCTTGAATTGGTTCAAGTAAGACGGCCGCGGTGTTTGCGGTAACCGCCTTTTTAATTGCTTCTGCATTACCAAACGGCACCGTTACAAACCCTGGAGTAAAGGGACCAAACCCACGCTTGTAGCTTTCTTCTGTGGAAAAGGAGGTGACCGTCAACGTTCTGCCATGAAAATTTCCATCACACACGATAATCTCTGCCTTGTTTTCTGGCACACCTTTGATTTGATACGCCCATCGCCGCGCCGCTTTAATCGCCGTTTCCACCGCTTCGGCACCTGTATTCATCGGCAAAACCATGTCTTTGCCTGTGAGTTCATGAAGTCTTTTGGCAAACTGGGCAAATGAGCTCGTATAAAACGCCCTTGATGTTAGCGTGAGCGTTTGCGCTTGGGCAATCAACGCCGACACAATGGCTGGGTGGCGATGCCCTTGATTCAAGGCGGAATAACCACTTAGCATATCAAGGTATCTCCTGCCCTCCGCATCCCAAACCCACGCTCCTTCCCCTTTTTCGATGACTATTGGCAACGGATGATAGTTGGCGGCACTCCACTGTGTGGTTTCACGAATGACTGCATCAGTTTGACGCACAGCGTCTCCTCCTTACGCCTATTTTTTTGCCATTGATTTTAAAACGAACGTCAAATTTTCTGGTCGCTCTGCCATTCTGCGCATAAAATATCCGTACCAGTCCACCCCATAAGGCACATACACACGCACTGGATAGCCTTCTTTTACTAACGCATGCTGCAACGCGGTTCGAATGCCATAAAGCATTTGAAACTCAAACTGGGTCACCGGAATATGGTGCTGCTTTGCATGCTCTTTCGTGGCTTGAATAATGGCTTCATCATGGGTGGCGACGGCGGCATAATGGCCATTGGCGAGATGGGCAAAAATGAGCTGCTTAAAGTTTTCATCGACATCAGTTTTATGCTCGTAAGCGACAGTGGTGGCTTCCTTGTATGCTCCCTTCACTAACCGGTAATTGGGCTGGCGCTGCTTTAAACGCGTCATATCTTCGCCTGCCTTATACAAATACGCTTGGATGACAATACCAATATGCGGGGAATACACGTCATCCAACGCTTCGTACATCCGAATCGTCGCTTCATTGCGAGCGTAATCCTCCATATCCATACGAACAAAAACGTTTTGTTCCACAGCACGAGCCACGATACGCTTCATCCGTTTGAAGCATTCATCATAGGAAAGATCGAGCCCAAGCTGAGTCAGCTTTAATGACACGTTCGCTTCAGCTTTGGCAGCAGCGATCGCATCAATTGTCGCAATGACCTCGTCAGCAGCTTGATCGGCTTCGGCAGGATCGGTCACAAATTCACCAAGATGATCAAGCGTGACTCTTAACCCTTGGCTATTCAGTTGCTTCACGACGTCAATGGCCTGATTCAGCGTGTCTCCAGCCACAAAACGATCCGCACCTAAACGGCGGCCAAACTTCTTTGCCGCTTTGTTTGCGATTCGATTGCTGGACAAATAGAGCAATAGATTTTTCATCATGTGTAGCACCCTCCCTCAAGAAAGCGTTTACAAAACAAATGAATCGCCTTATGATTTTCCGTATTGCGGAAACTGTTTCCGTTTTTCGGACAACATTGAAGGTCCACCGAACAAAGCCGAAATCGCCTGTGCTTTTTCTTGAACACGTTTAATCAAGTCATCTAACCGCCTCTCTTCAATCACCTCTCCGACGAGCTCCACGCCAAGTGCACCAAGAACACTACTGTCGTAAGATAAAATTGGAGCAGCTACAGACGCTGTGCCCTTTGTAATTTCACCGAAGCTGATGCTGTACCCCCGTGCAACAATGACATCCAGCTGATCACGCATGCGTTCGCGATCCTCTTCTGCCTCGAAACAATCTCGTAGGATACGCTCACGATCTCCATGTTCTGTAAAAGCAAAAATTGCTTTATTCGGGGCCCCATAATGCAGCCCTCTTCGTTCACCGAGCCGTTCAATCACTTTAACGTTTAATGGTCCATCAATTCGATCGATCAAAATGCCATGATTGTGATTTCGCACACTCAAAAACACACTTTCTTCGGATTCCTCTGCCAGCTTCTTCATATACGGTCGGGCCGCATGCTTCAGCTCCATCGAATCTAGCATTCTCAGCCCGATCTCAACCCATCTCTTCCCTAGGCTGTATTTCTTCGTTTCCTCTTGTTGCTCAATCAGCTTATGCTTTTGCAGAGACATCAGCAAACGATGGGTCGTGCTGAGGGGCAAGTGGAGCTGGTCCGAAATCTCCGAAATACTCCAATCCGATTTCTGCTCATCAAACGCTATCATTGTCACGATATGCATTGCACGATCAAACGATTTCATAAAATGCCTCCTGCCTGATTGCTTAGGCTCTTGTTTCTAAGATATGAACATCATACATGATCCGTTCATAAAAAATACGTCTGCTGTTAGCTGTGTTAACACGGAATTTTCAAACATCTGTCTGTTTTAAGCGGTCTGCGAACTGTGGCGTCTCTTACGCTCGCCAGTGAATTACAAAAATATATAAGATTTACTGCTAATTGTAGCCCTTTATCAGATATATTCCATAAAAAGGCCTGGTTTCCTTCAAATAAATAATGATAGACATCAACCGGTCTCAACAATTAAAAATAGGTTCAAATGAGAGATTGAAATCTTTTCATCTGAACCTTCTATGTAGTGGGGATTGTCGAACGATCGTTTCCCGTTCGTTAAGAATTACCTTCGTCTAAAATCAGTTTTAAACGAGGACCAATTTCAGTAAAACCTTCACGTTTATAAAAGGAAACGGTTCTTTCCCATGTCAAAGGATTCGGTGCTCCTACTTCAATACGACGCCATTGATTCTTTTTCCCATACTCAACTACCGTAGTGAGTAATTGTTGGCCGATTTTTGATGAGCGATGCTCTGGGGAAACATAAAACTCTTGAATAATTCCAAATCGTCCACCTGAGTGTAGCGCAAAAGACTCTGCGACGGTTATCATACCAACACACTGATTCGTTTCGGAAAGGGCTAAAAAAGGAGTATACATGATCTTTTTTTCAAGCTGTTCTAAACAAACGTTGAGAAGTGATTCCTTATCAATAGCGCGCGTACCACCTGTCAATTCAGTAAGCAGTTTAATGACCATGTCAACAACAGTGTCCGCATCCTTAATATTCGCTGATCTAATTCGTATCACGATCAATCTCCTTTATTGGTAATTAATTCAATGAAGTATCTTCGACCGCTTCGTCAAAATACTTCGCTTTCCGCGGGCACGGCTTCAGCTTCCTCGGAAAGCAAAAGCGGCTTTCCTGCGGGATCTTCAGCTCGCGCTGTTCCCGCAGGAGTCTACGTATTATGACTACGCTGATGTTTGTTTCTGGGTAAATTGTTTTATTTTCTATTGGTCTCGTATAATGAAGAAAATGGAAAAGTGAATTAAGTTGTGTTGCTTTAGGAAACAAACAAGACGAGGTAAGTGCATCGTTTCATGCAAAGTTACATCAACTATGCAGTATTGATGCAGCAGTCGACTTGTAGCAGTACGAAATCAACTTTAACGCTGGCTGTGCTTTAGACGACACGAGGTGACATAGATCAATGGACCTCTTCAAAACAACGCCTGCTGTTTATAGTAAATATAAAAGTGACAATGCTCACAATCCTGTAATGAAAGGTGCGAAAGTTGAGTGATTAACAATTGGAATTAAGCACAAAATCACTTTTCACAATTATAATCCTTTCTTCACTTTTTGTACCATGCTGCCCGAATGTTTAATTCGTTGCGTATCGCCGTAATAATTTGGTCATCTGACGAGTCGAAATATCTCGGTATATCAACGTTTTCTACAACTTAATCTTTGCCATGGAGATGGGGGTTTTCATACATGTTTTCAATTAAATCAGAGACTGTTGTTTTACGTTCAGATTCAGCTTGTTTTATTGCTTCCTTTACATCTTCGATTGCTTTTTCTATAATTTGGTTTTCCTTCTCTTCAGTCCATAACGCTCGTTTTTCTAGAAACAATCTAAACCTTTTTATAGGGTCTTTTTTGTCCCATTCTTTCTCAAGCTGCTCGTTTCTGTACAGTGTTGGATCATCACCTGATGTGGAATGAGGACCATACCGATAAGTGACAGCCTCAATTAATGTAGGCCCATTCAAATGAATTGCCCGTTCTCTTGCTTCTCTTGCAACGACATAAGTCGCTAGAATGTCCATTCCATCTACCCGTACACCTTTGATTCCAGCAGCAACAGATTTATGGGCAATCGACTTTGCAGCTGTTTGTTTTTCAAATGGGGTTGAGATAGCAAATTGGTTATTTTGCACAACAAAAATGGTTTGTGCATTGAACACGCCCGCAAAGTTTATCCCCTCATAAAAATCTCCTTGAGACGTGCCTCCATCACCAGTGTACGTCATTGCAACATTCTTTTTCTTCCTCTTTTTTAAACCAAGGCCTACTCCTGCCGCTTGCACAATTTGTGCACCTATGATGATTTGAGGAGGTGTAACGTTAACTCCTTTAGGCATTTGACCTCCCTTATGATGCCCCTTGGACCATAGGAATAATTGGGATAACGGAACTCCCTGAAACAACATCTGTGGAAGATCTCGATACCCTGGTAATATCCAATCATCTTTTTCTAGTACAAACTGCGTGCCAATCATACTAGCTTCTTGTCCAGCAACCGGGGCATAAAAACCTAATCTTCCTTGCCTAGATAGAGAAATACATCGTTGATCAATTGTTCTCGTATAAATCATCCGCTCCATGAGGAGTTGGAGCTCTTGATCACTGAGTTCAGGCAACAAGTCCTCATGAACAACTTCTCCGTCTTCATTTAACAGCTGAAATGTTTCAAATTCATCGGTTCCATTTAGTAGATTGTTCACTTTAATCACGTCCTTAAAATTAATCATTTCGTTTAACTGCTTATCGAATTTATAATATCATTATAATCGTTCGTTGTATTTTATATTATATTATTAACCATACATTTACAAGATGTTTTCTTGTAAGCCGTAAGTACTAATGATTTTCTCAACTAGCGCTCACTTGAATAACATGGTTATCTCGTTATACTTAATGTAGAGGTGAACGAGGTGACAGTTGAAAAGCAGTTGCTATACTTATTATCTAAAAAGGTTGAAATGGATGGGAAAGAACTCATTCGTATTTTTGAAGAAATGAATTATACGCCACAATCAATAAGAAATAACTTATCTAAATTTAAACGAATGTCATATATAACGTCATTAGAGCGCGGAATTTATAAAATTACACCAAGTGGTCTAAACGCCTATCGTTTATATGCTAAAAAGGATAACTACTACACTGAACATTGGAATGGGAAATGGTACGTAGTGTTCTTGGAGATCCCTGAAACATTAAGAAAGAAAAGAGATGCCTTTAGGAAAGGTTTACTGGATTTAGGCTTTGGCATGTTATACAAGAGTGTTTATGTTTACCCTTGGGATGTAACCGATAAGGTGCTTCATCTGATTGATTCGCTTGAAATCGAGGATTATGTAACGATTATTTCAAGTAATGAGTTCTTGTTAAATGGGATAGACCCTGAGGGAAGAGCAGGACCCAACAATGCTAGGTCGTTGTGGAATTTAGAGGAAATCAACACTACATACAAAAATATAAAAATATGGATTGAAAAAGAGTATACACCAGAATTTAATCGTTTAGTTGAAAATAAAAACCGTGACACTTTACACGTATTCACAAACTTTCTAACACTAAAGGAGATCAGGGATGATCTACTATTAGCAGACCCTATGTTACCAGCTGAGTTCTTACCTGGTAGTTGGCTAGGAACCACTGTCCTTTTTTCACTAGATAAGTTCATCCAAACATTAGCTGATTTAATCCCTAAAGACTCGTATTATTCCTCATTTGTAGCCGATTTAAGAAATAAATAATCTACTAAAGAAAACGCAATGGATTATTGCGTTTTCTTTTAGGTAGCGTCAGGATTTAGACAATCTAGAACATTGATTTTCCGGGATTTTCTTGCACCGCTTCGTCAAAACACTTCGCTTTCCGCGGGCACGGCTTCAGCTTCCTCGGAAAGCAAAAGCGGCTTTCCTGCGGGATCTTCAGCTCGCGCTGTTCCCGCAGGAGTCTACGTATTTTGACTACGCTAAATGCTATGTTTACTTCACTATCCTTTTGTTCTTCGGTTTTTGTATAAATTGTTTTTAATTTGTTCCAGCCTCTTCTTGACTTATTTTTAAAAAACAAGACCTAATCCAAAAGATATATAAATCTTAAGGGAGCGGAGTTGTCTTAAGAGCATCAAAACAGCAGGATGAATGAAAACGCTTGTCTTTCAAGGCGCGGAGTTGCCACATGGGCAATGAGCACCGGATAAGGCGGAAGCAACAAGAAAGCGAGCGTTTCTCATCATCCTACGTCATGTGCTGGGTTGATGATTGCAAACATCTCATGATCCTCCCAGCGCCCATTAATGTTGACATTTTTCCTAGCGAGGCCCTCTTTATGAAAGCCAGCTTTTTCAAGCACACGCATGGATGCACCGTTATGAGGCATAACACCCGCCCCAATCCGATGAAGCTCTAGTTTTTCAAACGCATAGGATACGATAAGCTTAATCGCCTCACTCATATACCCTTTGCCATTTTGCTCTTTATCCAGCATGTAGCCAAGGACACAGTTTTGGAGTACGTGGCGCTGCACTGAATTTAATGAGATCTTCCCAATAAGCTCGTTGTTGCCTTTCTCATAAATACCAAATTGATAGCTTTTGTCTTCCGTTGCCTGCTTGATGTATTCCTGAATCTTTTTTTGAATGGCGTCAATTGTGTAGAAGTCATCCTTGCGAGTGCCGCTATACAACGAGAAATAGTCACGGTTTTTCAATTCGAGTGCAAGAAGAGTCTCTGCATCCTTTTCTTCAAATAGGCGTAAGTACAAACGGTCGCTTTCAAACATTCTTTTCACTCCCTTAGTGGTGTCTCATGCTGAATTTTTAAGTGAAAGAACCCGATCTGTCATCAGACCGGGTTCTCGCATGTATCGTTTGCAAACCAAGACTTTGACAAGTAGTTCATACGCGTATCTTACCATGTCGATGCGACGCACTCCACCATTAACTCAATGGTTTAATATGCATTATGAGCTTGTCTAACTACCACTTCTTCTTCACAAAGCGCTTGTTTATACCTTATTCAAGACACCATCATCGTGTAGAGACATTTAACGAAAAAGGTCTTCTCTTTTTTATGCCACTGTTCATTCGTGCCTTATTTTCTATTATCCCAATCGTAAATATGCACCTTAGAAATCGGTTCACTACTACTTCCATTCCATTTCATCAAAAGTTGATTCCCGTCACCGCCTTTGGCACCGTAATAGAGCGCGTGATCAAACAGATATAAATCATACACACCCACGTTTTCTACTAGTTCTGGGTCTTTACCGACGTTGACCTTAAACAACCGCGTTCTATACATCGTCAAATCGCCGAACCAATCAACGACATAATACATGCCGTCGTCAAAATTGACGGTGTGAACCCATCTTGCCTCAGGTTTATTGACCTCAAAAATAAGGGTGGAGCTTCCATCAAGCGCCACCTCATGCACCTGCTCGTCATTTGTCATAATGAACTTGTCATGGGCTAACCCTTTTAAGTGCAGTTCACTTGTAAACAATGGCGTTGGATCAGACCCATCCATGCGGATTTGAAAGAAAGCATCGTCCGACTCATAGAAAATGTAAGGATCGCTGAGCACATACTCGGATACGTTGGTCGCCAATGTTTGAAGCTTTGACCCGTCTGATTTCATCCGCCGCAAATAACCGTTTTGTTCCGTATGCTCAACAAAATAAAGCCAGTCTCCAACAACCGTTAATTCCGATGGTGTTCCCTTGAAATTGGTGTACACCGCTTTATCACTGCCATCTACATTCATGCGATACAAACGATTCGACATATCTAAGGGTTGTTCAGACGTTGTAGCGATAAGATAAAGCTTGTTGTCGACAACATTAATATCTGTCCCGACAATATTGCCTAAATGCTCTATCGTTCCATCTTTCAAATGCTTGCGTTCAAGAATACTCTGATCTGCACTAATGACAGAATTGATGATTGGAGAGTAATAGATCCAATCCCCTTGACGTGTGATTCGACCGCTATTTTCCAAGTTCCCAACCGTACTTCCATGTTCAGCAACACGGAAAGACGGATTGAGCACACGTGCAAGCATGATCGCAAATTCGGCTTTTGTAACCTGTTCATTTGGGGAAAATCCTTGCCCAAAGGCGTGGCCGACGATACGACTTTCAGAGAGCGTAGCAATGGCATCCTTTGCCCAGTGATTTACCGTATCGTCGTATTGTGCAGCTTCTTGCTCATAGGACAGACTTCCGCGAAGCACCTTGTTTAAGAGAACCGAAGCCTGTGCTCTCGTCAATGTCTCCTGCGGTCGAAACGTGCCATCTGGATACCCATTAATAATACTGAGTCGCCCCATCGCAATGATGGCGTCATAATAAGGGTTGTCCGCTTGAACATCCTTAAAAGAAAATGCATCTTGATCGGCAGGTGCATCGACGTAATGGGAGAGCACCTGAGCAGCTTCGGCTCTCGTCATAGGATCGTCTGGAGTGAATTCGTTCGTCCATATGCCTTGTTCAGCGAGATAACTGATTTGCTCACTTGCCCAATGCTCTGCCGGTGCTGCTTTTGTCGCTTGCGAGATACATAGAATTCCAGCGAACAGAGCCATTACTCCAATAAAACACCTTTTCAAATAAACCCTCTCCTTCATCGTGAACGTATAATAATAGAATCGCAGGCACTCATTTGCTAGACTAGAAACATCTCATGTTGAAAAAAGGAGCCGCTTATGACGCCATTTACTTCTAGAGTCGTTGATCTAATGAAAGCCATTCCTGAAGGTCGTGTCATGACCTATGGACAAATCGCCGCTGCTGCAGGGAGCCCACGCGGTGCACGGCAGGTCGTACGTATTCTTCACTCGATGAGTCGAAAGCATCAGCTTCCTTGGCAACGAGTCGTAAATGCTCGTGGAGAAATTGCCATTCGTGATCCTGAAGGCTCCCTCACCCAACAAGAGCTTCTAGAAGAAGAAGGGGTCGAGCTTTCTATAGATGGAACGATTGATCTCGAGCGTTATCGACATATTCCTGAGTAAACGCTAAAACCAACCATCTGCTGTAGGAAGCTGAATCATCTCCCCGTTTATTACGAACAAGTCTTCACCTTCCCACTGTGTGACTAGGTCATGCGTGCCATCATGCTCAATAAAAATCCTTTTTGTGAACCAAAGTGGCCCATTCAATTCTGCCATAATGCCCTTTAACGTTGTTGCACCACCATCCGTGGCATACACGTCAATCTGATGCGTACCTTCTGGTGACGTCAGGCTGGCGATATATTCTTTTTCAAATGGAAAGACGGACGTGAAAACGAGCGATAGAAGTAAAGCCGCCCCTAATAATGGTGCGATGAAGAACGTCATCCAGCTCTGCATTCTTCCCCAGCGTGTTGTTTTCTTCATAATTCCTATGCAAGCCGTAACGAAACAGCCTGTGACGAGCAACAGTAGCACAAGCCTAGGTGGCGCTACCTGCCACATATTATGAATGGTTGAAAACAGTGAATACACTGACATTACCAAACAAAAGAGCACTCCATAAAAGGCCATCGATTGACTGATTTTCATCATTTGGTTCCTCCTGAAACACTAGGAAGTCATATCCAGTTCGTATACATGATCAAGACTACCATTTTTTCCAGTTTTCATCAAATGGCAGTACGTATGATCATTAGCTGTTATACATAACAGCATGAGCTGTTCCGAAAGCCACAGAGATGACTTTCAAAACAGCCCTTTTTCACAATAATGCTATACAGGATTCCTTCAAATCAACGGAAAGCCGCAGTCGACACTCACTCATTTAATGCGAGTTCTAGACGCTTCGCTCTCGCATAAGGATAACTTCCTTCGTAACGTGTCAGCTGTCCGGAATCAAGCCAGCACGTCACAGGAAAGAGCTTATCGAGAAAGTAGCGATCATGCGATACAGCAAGGATGGTGCCGTCGAAGCTGTCCAATGCTTCCTCAAGCACCTCTTTCGAGTCAATATCTAGGTGATTTGTTGGTTCATCAAGGATCAGAAGGTTATGCTTCTCATGCATAAGCTGTGCCAGTCGAAGCCGCATCCGCTCTCCTCCACTCAAGCTCGATACCTTTTGAAACACCGCAGGGCCATAAAACAAAAATTTAGCTAAGAGACGTCGGGCATCTCCTTCCGTAATCACAATTTTATCACGGAATTCATCAATGACTGTCAAGCGATCGTCCAATTCATCGTTATGCTGTGATAAAAACCCCATCGACAACCGACTTCCGATAGTAAGTTCGCCCGCATCAGCAGTCATTTCACCTAAAATCAGCTTCAACAGCGTCGATTTCCCACTTCCATTGGCTCCAACAATGGCGACGCGTTCCTTGTAGCGCACATGCATTGACAAACGGTCCAGCACCACCTGCTCAGCAAATGCCTTTGTCACACCTTTAGCGACAACGACATCCTTTCCGCTCCGGCCACTGCTGTCAAAGCCGCCATCAATCGCTTTTTGCACAACGGGCTTTTTGACAAGGGTCATGCGGGCAAGCGCCTTTTCCATGTTTTTCGCCTTCTTATGCAAGCCCGCGTTTGGCGGATTCGCGCGGTTTGCCCAGTCCTTCAAGCGTTTAATGGCTTCCTGCATTTTTTTGATTTTCTTCTGTTGATCTTCATATTGCTGAAATTCACGTAACAGTCGTTCTTCTTTTTCCTTAACGTAACCGGAGTAGTTTGTGTGGTACACATACAATTCCCCCTGCTCCATTTCCATCACCTTTGTCGTCGTTTCATCGAGGAAATAACGATCATGCGAAATAATGACGACCGTCGCCCCAGATGACGTGATCCAATCGGTGAGCCATTCGATGGCAGGCAAATCTAAATGATTCGTTGGTTCATCAAGCAGCAACAGTCCTGGATTCCGAAGCAACAACTGAGCCAACCCAATTTTCGTGCGTTCGCCACCGCTCAGTTGCTTCCACGGCTTCTCTAACAGCGGCGTCACTTGAAGACCAGCAGCCACACGCCGAATATTGGCGTCAACTTCATAACCGCCTTCTGCCATAAAGCGCTCCTGAAGCTTGCCGTATACTTCAAGGCGCTTTTCCAGTCCCTTTGTTTCTGAAGCTAGTTGCTGCTCAAGCACTGTCATTTGTTTTTTCATCTCAAGCAGCTCGGTAAACACAGCTAGCAAGGCGTCTGCTACAATTGTGTTTTCCGCAATGGTTGGCATCTGCTCTAGCAACCCTACAGCCATGCCCTTTTTCCAGGAAACGACGCCACTCGCCGGCGTCGTTTTGCCTGCTATTAAATGCATGAGCGTTGTTTTTCCTTCGCCGTTTCTGCCGATGAGGCCGACCCGTTCACCCTCTTTTATTTCACAAGTAATGTTTGAAAAAATTGTTTCTGCGCCAAACGTCTGCGTGACGTCTTGTATACTGCATGCAATCATTGTGGTGTTCCTCCGTTGTTCCTCTGAAGAGACACTGCCAGTTGAACGGTCCTTCCGTCTTCCCGTTCATTCAATAGCAAAATGTATAGATAATGAAGCATTATGATTTCTGTGCACGTTTTAGGGCACAAAAAAGACGCCTGTAGTTAAACAGCCGCCTGTTACGTGCATGGAGAAGGACGTGACGTCCGTTCGTGGGCAGATGTCTCTTACTGGGTATTTTGACAAGCATTGAGTTCAAAAAGGGCATACGTATCCCGTAATACCTCAATGGCTGAAAAAATCGCACGGAGAATGTACAAAAAGCTTTCCATTGCTGTCATGCGAGCACCAGTAAAATTCATCTTCCCACCTCCATTTCCTTTTCGTTACAATTAGTTTAGCCGCTTTTTTGTTTTATATCAAGTGGCTTGTGCTTGTCTACAGACGGTTCCTTGTTTAGCGGAATAGGGGATGGTAAACTATTGGAAGAGACTGAATTTCACATGGGAGGTATTATTTGCTTTCGTTCAAACAACTGGTCTTAAAGACACTTCTCCCCAGTTATGCGGGCATTGTGGCAGTCATTGCTCTATTTCACTATCTGGAAATATCGGCATTTTCACTTGGTAAATTAGAGTCCGCCTTTGTTGGCCATACTCTTGGAACTACTTTTATGTTTCTGTTTGACTCTGTAAGAAAAAGAGGGGCACCTCCTGACAATAGTAACCATGAGGTAAAATAGGGGGCTTATAAGCACAAAAAGGGCTCCAAGTCATTGCTTAGGAACCCTTTTTCTTATTTCTTGTGTCGTTCACTTCCGCTTAATCCCGATTACGCGGCCGGCTTCTTTTGGCTTTTCTGCTGGTGTGTACTGCTCAGCTAATGCTTGAACTTTGCTATACACGCTCTCAGGAAAAGGGGCGGGTCTCCCAGTGGATTGGTCGATGCCCATGAGCATTTGTTCACTTGTTGCGGCTCTTTTGTTATTCTCACCATACAGTTCAAAAAAGACATGAAGTCGTTTGGCATCATAATCAAGCAAGTGTATATGCACTTCAAAAGCCTCGTTCAGCTTCATTTCATCTAAATAAACCACATGATTCTCGAGCGTATACATCGTGTATTGCTGTTGATCACGAAAATCCGCCGTCATACCGATGAACTCCATTAGAGCATCAGTGCCCCAACTAAACGCACGTACATATTCAGCGTCATTCATATGGCCATTAAAATCGATCCATTCTTCCGGCACGTTGTGTTGCAAGATTTTTTTTCCTTCACTCAACGGGTGTACCTCCTTCCCATATCGTTCTTCGTGCTTTCCTTCTTGCCCTTAAAGCTTTCCATTCAAATTAGCACCCGGCCAATATTTTTCCAGTAGTTGCTGTAATTCAATTAGAAACTCATCACGGCGTTCTTCAAGCTTTTCCATTTCAATGGCGCCGGTTTGTGCTTCGCACCCTTCAATGACTTTATTGGCTAGCTCATCGGTTAATTCAGGAGCTTCCAATTTGGTCCATGGCAATTTCAAAGCAGGACCGAATTGGCTGAGCAAGTGGCGCATCCCTTGTTTACCGCCACCCATATGCAACGTCATGAAGGGCCCCATGAGTGCCCAACGCAATCCTGGTCCGTAAATAATCGCAGCGTCCACCTCTTCTGTCGTAGCGACACCGTCATTGACGATGTGTAGCCCTTCACGCCAGATCGCTTCCATTAAGCGATCGGCAATATGCCCTTCAATTTCATTGCGAACGACCAACGGTTTCATATTCATCTCATCATAAAAGTGCTTCGCTTTTTCAATGTATTTCGCTTCTGTTTTTTCACCGCCCACAAGCTCCACTAGCGGGATTAGATACACTGGATTAAACGGGTGTGCGACGATCACTCGCTCCGGATGACGTGTACAGTCTTTTTGCAATACGCTCGGCAAGATACCGGATGTACTGGAAGCGATCACCGCTTCTTTTGGTGCAAATTGATCAATTTTCGCAATGACAGTTCGTTTTAATTCTTCACGCTCCGGGACATTTTCCTGAACAAAGTCCGCATGCTGCAGAGCTTTCTCAAGATCAGGCTCGAAAAACAGCCGCTCCGGAGACGCCTCTTCGTGAACACCCACTTTCTCCATATGCGCCCAGGCCCTTTGGACTGCGTCACGTGTGCGTGCCTCTGCCCCTGGGTCCGGGTCGGACGCTGTTACCGTGAAACCATTTGCCAAAAAACGTGTAATCCAACCGTTACCGATAACGCCTGTACCAACAACGGCAATATGCTTTGTCGCTTTCATTTCAATTCAAACCTTCCTTCTACGGTGTAAATAAGTTCAATTCTTGGCGTGCTTCTGCAGGCGTCATAATATCAGAACCAAGACTCTGCACGATGCCGACGGCCTTGTCAACTAGCTGCTCGTTCGTTGCCAGTTGTCCCTTCTTTAAATACAAATTATCTTCCAAACCGACACGGATATTGCCTCCCTGTAAGAGTGATTCAGCAACCAATGGCATTTGCATACGGCCGATGCCAAACGCCGCCCAGCGTCCATTCGCCGGAATACGGCTCTTCATATAGGATAAGGTCTCCGCATCTGCAGCTGCCCCCCATGGGATGCCTAAACAAAATTGGTATAATGGATCGCCGTCAATAAGGCCTTTGTCAATCAAGTTATTCGCAAAATGGATATGACCCGTATCAAAGCATTCCAGTTCCGGCTTTACGCCACTTTCTTGAACAAGCCTTGCTTGTTTTTCCAGCCAATCTGTCGGGCTTACATATAGCATATTTCCGAAATTGATGCTCCCACAATCGATGGTGCACATTTCTGGAAGAAGTTTAGCTATCGGTTCGTGGCGTTCTTCTGGCGTTTGGATATCCGTCCCTTCGCCACCTTTTGTCGGGTCCTCTTGGCTAGGAATCCAGTCTCCACCACCGCCAGATGTGATATTAATAATGACATCTGTTTCAGATTCACGAATGCGTTCCACCGTTTCCTGAAAAAGCTTTACATCATGACTTGAGCGACCTGTTTCAGGATCACGGACATGAATGTGTGCAATCGTTGCACCTGCTTTTGCTGCCTTTATGGCAGAGTCGGCAATTTCCTTTGGGGTGATAGGCACATGCGGGCTTTTAGCCGTCGTATCTCCTGCGCCGGTCACGGCACATGACAACATCACTTTTTTATTCATCACGATCTCCTCCTGGTGTTTTTTTAGGTACGTGTTTAAAGATCTCTCCACTTTCAAAAAAGTCATTCACTCTGCGAATCCAATCGTAGTACTCCATCCATTCATAGAGTTCTGCCAGTAACTCGTTCATGATCACTTCATTTTCTTCTGTTAATTCTTGATTCTGTTTTAAATCATCGAGCTTTCCCATGAGCTTTTGTTCAAAATGTCTACTTCTAGAAATCGCCCGTTTCCAAGTGGCAGTGAACAGTAAGATAAACGTTTCATAGTAATCTTCCTCCACCCGGTACAAATCTTTACGGAATCCTTTTTTAAACACACGCTCGGCGATGTTCATATCAACCATTTCCCTGACCAACTGGCTCATTCTTGTTTTGCTCATGCCTGTTTCCTCTGCCAATTGATCCAGTGTCATCGGCTCATTGTTCATGTAAATAATGCCGAGAACACGCCCGACACTTGTCGGCGCTCCAAAAGCATTCATATTATCCGTTATCTTTTCGACAAACTGTGTTTTGATATCGTCAATGAGTTCGTTTTGATCCGATGTATGTTCTTTCATGAAGATACTACCTCCCATTATCAGCAAAGACTATCTTCTCATGCTCTTTCTGGCTGCAGCCGCCGTTCAATCCAACCTAAAACAATGTCTGCAATAACCGCCATCAGCGCTGTCGGAATAGCCCCAGCCAAGATAATTGCTGTTCCATTGGTTGAATTTGTGCCAGTGATGATGATCGCTCCAAGTCCGCCGGCCCCAACAAAGGCGCCAATGGCTACGATCCCAATGCCCACGACTAGCGCTGTGCGAATCCCTGCCATAATAACACTGATTGCCAGTGGAAGTTCAACCATGCGCATTAACTGAAACCGTGTCATTCCCGAGGCGTAGCCCGCTTCTACGACGGTTTTGTCAACCTCTTTCATACCTACATACGTATTTTGGGTGATAGGAAGGATCGAATACAAAATGAGTGTCACGATGACCGTATTTGGTCCAAGCCCCATCACAATCATCACAACAGCCATTGCCCCTAAAGCAGGAACGGTCTGAATGATGCTTCCTAATGCTAAAACCCAACCACTCATCTTGCTATATTTGGCGATAAGAATACCTAACGGAACAGAGATAATAGAGGCAAATAATACACCATATAGCGCCATTAGAAAATGCCTATAAAATTCGGTCCAAATATAAAAACTGTTTTCACTGGAATAACGAAGAAACTCCTGCAGTGTTTCCATATTAGTTTCCCCCTTCCCCGGTGCCTTCAAAGTAATTACGGTCTTCCAAAAATTCCTCTGCTATGTTACGCGGGCTGGTATTTTCCACATCCGCTTTGTAGTTTAGTTCTTGCATTTGTTCTGTTGTTATCTGGTTCCCTAATCGCTCCGTAATCTCTTTGATTTTTGGATATTTTTCCAGCACTTCGTTTCTAATGACCGGAGACGCGTCATAAGGCGGGAAAAACTGTTTGTCATCCTCCAATACTTTCAGATCATACTCTTTAATTCGCCCATCCGTTGAATAGGCCAGAACAACATCCATGTTCCCAGTCGCCGCAGCTTTATAGACAAGACCGAGATTCATCGGATACACATTGCCAAATTCAAAATAGGTTTGCTTGAATCCATCATAACCGTCCCCTTCCCGGTTCACCCACGCATTGTCGACGCCAAAATTCAACTCATCAACGTAAGGCTCCAGATCGGAAATCGTTTCAATCTCATTTTTCTGAGCGAATTCTTTTGTGACTGCTAACGAATAACTATTCGCAAAACCATAGGTGTCGGCCCATGTCTGATTAAAACGCTGCTGAAATTCTTCCTTTACTGTCTCCAAAGCTTTTTCCGGATCTTTAATCGGCTCCATACCTAAGGCACCAGCGATATCTGTTCCTGTATATCGTGTGCTAGAAATATCAATATCACCTTGTAGCATCCCCTGGTGCTGCACGATCGATGATCCAAGTTTTGTGACCAGATCTGTTGTTGCATCCGTTTCTCTTTCAATCATGATCGCTAAAACATTCGCCATGATCTCTGATTCAGACTGTGTCAAAGAGCTGATACGTATCGTATCCTTGGATGTTCCAGCAAGCCCAGGCAACGCACAGCCTGATACGAGCAACAGGACAATTGCTGGAATTATCATTTTATAAAATTTACCAGTCACTACATACACTCCTATATTAAGCTGCCTTATAAGAATCTTTCATCCCTTCAGGTGTCAGTTTATTTTCAAGCAAAACGAGCGAACGATTTGCAGCTAAAGCTAATAGTGTTGCAGGTATTGTGCCTGCTAGGATAAGCGTTGGCTTATAAAGATTTAACCCATCAAAAATAAAGTCGCCAAGACCACCGCCTCCGATAAATGCGGCCAATGCCGCCCAACCGATCAGGTACACTGTTGATAACCGGATACCTGCCATAATGACCGGAAGCGCAAGTGGGAACTCCATCTTTATTATTTCCTGCCATCGGCTCATTCCCATACCTCTACCTGCTTCAACGACACCTTGATTCACACCGCGAACGCCAATGTATGTGTTTCGTAATATAGGAAGTAATGAGTAAAAAAACAAGGCCAGAATTGCTGGCGGTTTTCCTATTCCGACGAGGGGAATGAAAAATGCCAAAATTGCCAGGCTTGGAATGGTCTGCAAAATCCCGACAAACGAAACAAACCGGTCGGCAAATTTCGGTACACGCGTCAGGAGAATCCCTAGCGGTACGGCAACAAGTACACCAAGCAAAATCGCTGCCAATGAAATATACAAATGTTCTCCAGTTTTATACAAAAGATCTATTCCATGTTCATTAAAAAAGTCCATCATTACCATACACCACCTATTCTGCTGCCTTTACGATTTCTTCAAGCTCCGTTCCGTCACCCCAAATGGTGTCATAAACCACATTGGTCAATGTTGCGCGCGTGACAATGCCTTCCAACTGGTTATGATCATTGACTACGGGTACATAGGAAGCATTTCGACGGAGAATTTTTCGAATCGTATCACGCAGCAAACTCTCCGCGTTTACAGCCAATACGTCTTTGTTCAACACTTCATCTACCGTTTCTGCCTTTTTATAATTCTGGTGGATTGTTTCTATATTCACATAACCCTGTAACTCGTTATTGGCGTTCACGATCAGAAGAGAATCGACGCGTTTTCCTTGCATCGTGGAAATGGCGTCCTTCAATGATGTCCCTGTTGCCACAACAATCGGATGTTTTTCCATCACTTGGCTGACTGTTGTCACATCCGGTCTTCCCTGAATGAGTAGGTCTCTTCCAAGGAAATCCTCCACAAATTTGTTTGCAGGGTTTCTTAAAATTTCCTCTGGCGTATCAGCTTGTACAATTTCACCATCACGCATAATCACCACTTTATCGGCAAGCTTAATCGCCTCATCCATGTCATGCGTGACAAACACAATGGTTTTATGCAATTCTTTTTGCAATTTTTTGAATTCATCCTGCAGTGAATCTCTTGTGATAGGGTCCAGCGCACCAAATGGCTCGTCCATCAAAATTAATGGCGGATTCGCCGCAAGCGCCCTAAGCACACCAATCCGTTGCTGCTGTCCGCCGCTTAGTTCATGCGGATATTTGTCCAGGTACTCTTCTGACATATCAACGAGCTTCAGCAATTCCTTGGCTCGCTCATCTTTTTTATCTGTCGACCACTTCAGCAATGTCCCCACCAGAACGATATTTTCCTTAATGGTCATATGAGGCATTAAGCCGATTTGCTGGATGACATAGCCCATTGATCTTCTCAATTCCACTGAATTCTGCTGTTTAATATCTTTGCCATCGACCAAGATCGACCCATTTGAAACATCAATCAGGCGATTTACCATTTTCATCGTCGTCGTCTTTCCGCAGCCACTGGGACCGATAAAACAGACAAATTCACCTTTATTGATTTTCAAATTCAACTCTTTGACGGCGATTGTTCCGTCCGTATATTTCTTCGTTACATTCTTAAACTCTAACAATGACATAAACCTCCATCGATGTTTTTCAACATTTTTCAACTTTTTTCGACTCCGCTTTTTAAAGTATAAAGAAGATGACGCGATAACCAAACGTCCAAATAGTTTCATATACTATATACAACTTGTATAATTTTTATTGTACAAACTTTACGTTCACCTATCGTATATATCCTCACTATCTCGTCATATAACGATAGGATGTAGTATTATTTTCACTATTTAATTAGTTTAAAAAAACAAAAAAAAGACCAAAAAACCATCGCTTGATACCGTGATCATCTGCCCTCTTCCTTTGTCTCATACACACGTTTCGGCATTGTGTCAGGCAGTTGCATCTTACCAACATTGTCGTCCTCATTTGGCGAAACGCATGGGCGCTCTTCCATATGAGGCACCTTTTCAGCGGTACCAAACCGACGTATTGAACCGTCTTACTCATCCCCCCACTACCAAATTAATTCACTAAAAAGCAGGAAAAGCAGGGATACGTGCGAAAAAGGTCTAATGACGTCTATTTCAGGAAGGTGAACACATTGACTAAATTTCAAGACATGACCTATGTACGACCACAGCTTGCTGACATTGAAGCGGCTTGTAAAACGTTGATTTCACGGTTTAAGCAGGCGCAAAGCTTTACTGAGCAGGATGCACTCATGGAAGAAATGAACGATCTGATGAACAAAATAGAAACGCAGCAGCAGCTAGTGTACATCCGGCATTCGATCGATACAAATGATGCCTTTTACAAGCAGGAGAAGGATTACTTTGATGATGCCTCTCCGCAAATGGAGGAGCACCTCAATGCCTTTGACAACACCGTTATGGCATCGCCTTTCCGTGCCGAGCTTGAAGAGAAATGGGGGAAGCAGCTATTCAGACTCACTGAGCTTAAACTAAAAACCTTTCACCCTGACGTTATTCCTGACCTGCAAAAAGAAAACAAGCTCACTACCGAATATGCCCAGCTCATTGCTTCGGCCAAAATTCAGTTCAAGGGGGAGGAGCGTACACTGTCTCAGCTCACCCCTTTTGAGCAAGATAAAGATCGAACGGTACGCAAGGAAGCGGCGAGAGCAAAAACGGATTTTATGTCCGCTCATGAGGAACAGCTCGATCGCATTTATGATGACCTTGTAAAAGTACGAACTAGCATAGCTCAAAAACTTGGCTTTGAAAATTTCGTCGAGCTTGGCTATGCGCGTATGAGCCGGACAGACTATGACGCCTCAATGGTTGACGCCTTCCGCAAACAGGTGCGAGAGCATATTGTTCCGCTCGTCACTGCGTTAAAACAACGACAGGAAAAACGCATTGGTGTAGACACGCTTCGCTATTACGATACGTCTTTTCAATTCACTTCAGGAAACCCAACACCAAAGGGTGACCCGGAATGGATTCTGCAAACAGGTGAAAAGATGTACAATGAACTATCTCCTGAAACCACTGAATTCTTTCAGTTCATGCGATCAAATGAACTCCTTGACGTATTGAGCCGGAAAGGAAAAGAAGGTGGGGGCTACTGCACCTATATTAACGATTATCAATCGCCGTTTATTTTCGCTAATTTCAATGGGACGTCAGGCGATGTGGATGTGTTAACCCACGAGGTTGGCCATGCTTTTCAAGTGTACGAGAGCCGTGCCTTAAACGTGCCTCAATATAACTTTCCAACCTCTGAGTCTGCCGAAATTCACTCAATGAGCATGGAGTTTTTCGCCTGGCCGTGGATGGAGGATTTCTTCAAAGAGGACACAGAGAAGTACAAATTTGATCATCTGGCTTCTGCCTTGACGTTTATTCCTTATGGCGTAGCCGTCGATGAATTTCAGCATATCATTTACAGCCAGCCTGAGCTGACTCCTCAGCAGCGAAAAGATGCCTGGCGAAAGCTCGAATCGACGTATTTACCGCATGTGAACTATGAAGGCAATGATTATTTAGAGAATGGCGCTTTATGGCAGCGACAGCTTCATATTTATGAAGTGCCGTTTTATTACATTGATTATACGCTCGCCCAAATTTGTGCGTTGCAGTTCTGGAAGCGCATGAACGACAACCGTGAGCAGGCATGGGCAGACTACCTCGCATTGTGCAAGCTTGGGGGCAGTCGCTCCTTCCTAGAGCTCGTTTCGTCGGCGAACCTCGCATCACCTTTCGAGGACGGCTGTGTGTCATCCGTGATTCAAGACATTCAAACCTGGCTTGATCGTGTTGACGATCAAGCTTTATAAGCACAGCAACCCCCACGTAACCAACGTGGGGGGTTTTTGTCGTCCTTCAATTCATATGTGGGTTTCCCTTCATGCCTTGCCACAGTGTCGTCTGTTCCAGCTGATAAGCAAGCTGCAAAAGGAGGTGCTCCTGTCCTTTTCTGCTCATCACTTGAACACCAATGGGCAGCCCTTCGACAGTCTGATGCAGCGGCAGTGACACGGCAGGCTGTCCAGTTAAGTTCGCTAGCTGCGTAAAGGGCGTATACGTCAGACTCGGCAAAAACATGTCGTAGACGAGCTCTAGCTTATCTATTCTTGCCCCTTGACGCATCCGATCTCTATAGCGCTCCTGATCCTCGACATTCCAAGACAACTCACCGACGAGCGGTGCGGCCGATGCGGTGGCGGGCGTGATGTAGAAATCATATCGTTCATGAAACATGTCCATCTTTTCTGCTGCGTTGTCCCACGAGGCTAAGCTCATTGCATAATCGGCGGCGAGAACGTGCTTCCCGGCGGCTCGCAGCATCCACGCTTCAAACTCCGTATCATCCTCCGTCAATGCACGACCAAGACGATGTTCAATGCCTGTAAGCAAGGCATCCATTTCTCCGCAATTCATAATGTAATACTGCCTCATCAAATCCACTCCATCAATCGGTGGCGCCACCTCTTCGACAGCATGACCCTCTTCTTCCATCCAACGCACCATTTTCTTTACAGCCGCTTGTGCCTCATCCGACACAGGCGTCCCTACAGGGGATTCCAGACAGAAGGCTATGTTCCATTTCGCTTGGAGTGGTTTTTCAATGACCTCACGATACTTATCAGGAAAACGTGGAGTAAGAAAAGCTGCAGACAACTGCTCCGTTTGCAACACGTCCAGCATCGCGGCACTGTCTCGAACACTTTTGGTGAGCACAAAATCAACTGCTGCCCCCTGCCACTGTCGTCCAATTCCTGGGCCGACTGGAGTACGTCCCCTTGTCGGCTTCAAACCAAAAAGTCCAGTGAACGATGCAGGTATGCGAATGGACCCTCCCCCATCACTCGCTCCAGCAAGCGGCACAATGCCTCCAGCCACTGCGGCAGCAGCTCCTCCACTAGAACCTCCGGGAGAATAGGCGTGGTTCCATGGGTTTCTTGACGGTCCATAAAGCTCAGGCTCTGTTATATTTTTCAGACCGAACTCTGGTGTATTCGTGTGGCCAAGCATCTGAAACCCCGCCTGTTGACATTCCTTCACAAAATAAGAGTGCTTCGAGGCGACATTGTCCCGGAACAGCCTAGCACCTGACGTGATCTTTTCCCCTTCAAGTCGATGAGACAAATTCTTTAAAAGCATGGGAACTCCTGCAAACAAGCCCTCAGCAGAGTCCTCGTGCAAACGGGCTTCTGCTAATGCTCGTCCTCTTCGGTCATGGACGACCGCGTTCAGGTCAGGGTTCACCTTTTCCAGCTGTCGAATGCTAGCCTCAAGCAACTCTAGTGAAGAGACTTCCTTGTCTCGAATCCATTTAGCAAGCTGTGTCGCATCTGCTTGTACATAGTCCCGTTCATTCAATTCAATCACCACAATCATTGGAGTTTGTAATGCTTAGGAAAAGCGATAGTGCACAGAATCGCAGACAGGCACATAGCCCATATCTTGATAGATATGGTTACTGGTCGGATTGGAAAGATCGGTATACAGTACACAATAGTGAAAACCTTGATTCAGTACCTGCTGACTCAACGCAGCCACGCATGAGGACGCATAGCCGTTGTTGCGGTGCTCTGGCGGTGTGTACACAAGCCCTATCGTCATGCTATGGGTCGTAGGGCGAGCCGCCTTTGCCATCGAGACAATCCGTCCCTCCAGTTCCCAAAAATACAGCTGCTTTCGATCATAGCCTTGTTGCACAAGCTTTTCAGCCTCGTCCCGTGTTATGCCTTCTGTGACACTGCCAAACGCAAACGTCCAGTCTGCAGCCATCGGGAGCATTGATGGCTCCGCTTGTATTAGGCGGCCCATTCCTGGCAAGCGTTTCACCTTTCTCAATTCATAAATACGTTGATTCATTGCGATCGTTTTTTGATGAGATGTGCGTGTCTCCCAAAGCGCCGCCAACTCGTCTGTCAACGGCCTCGGACCAACCATCCCAGAGACTGGAAGGTCGCTATTTAACAGCTGTGCCACCGCGGATTCTAAAGCGCCTTTAGACGGTGTGCTCGTTCCACAGGCAATAATGAGGTTTTTTGTACTCAGAAAAAGGAGCAGTACGGATTCGCCAGCTTCATTTTCGACACGCCAGCTCCCTAGTGCAAGGGGTTCTTGTCCAGTTTTTTCCTGGTCAACAGCAAGCTGAGCAAGCCCAAGCAGGAGGCTATTTTCTGCTTCTCTGTTCTCTAACACCTCTCGATTTTCTGTTAGAAACACTGCTGAAGATTTATAAGAAATGACGTTCACCTGTTCCACACCTCTCCCACCATTTTCTCTTTAATTGGGTTGCAATTCAAACCCGTTAAAAACAACTACGATAGCGGTCAATAATACGAATCAAGATGAGGTCCCGCACTGGTCAGTTCCAAAGACGTTTCTCAATTTTTCTTCATTATCGTTTGACAAGTAAACTTTGCAAGTATATAATGAAATTACGCCAAGAAAACTTGTCATAAAAAAGTGATGACAGGCTTCATTGGCATCCTATTTTCTGTTTCTGTGAGCAGTGAAATACGATAGAACCATTAGCAAGCCAGTTTTACAAATCCCAAACTCGTCTTGATTCTATGCATCGTGTGGATAAGAGGTTTGAAGAGTTGTTTTATTTCAGGCAGATGTTGATCTAAGAGAAAAAAGGTTTTGCCACATTTGTCTGCACCTATGTGTAGTCGAGACACAATCATTCGAAAGAGGTGTCGTTTATGAATAAGTTTAAAGTAGGAGAAGTCGTAGAAGTTCCAGAATCGGTCATGAAGCGTGTTCCTGGCATTGTCGTATCCTTTGACGAAGGACAAGAAAAATATTTAATTCGCTTTGGTGCTTTACAGCAACTGTATTTCTCAGAAGACGAAATTGAACTATGGGATCCAAAAAGATATAAAAAATAAGCTTTTGCCGCGACGGGGTTTGTGTTGCGATGTTGTTCGGCGATCGGTAGCCGGCCACTACAGTCCTGAATTTCTCTGGACGATTGGGAGAAAGGATCAGCTCTTGAATTGCATTTCACGTAGTACCTTTCAGGTTAAGCCAATTCTGTTCAGAATCGGTTTTTCAAATCACGAGTGTTGCCGCACTCGTGATTTTTTTGTGCTTTCATCTTCAGTACAGAATAATAGATACACATGCTGTTTTATCATGCTCTCGAACCCTTTCACAACATGGGTTCGAGGGCATGTTGTTTGCCTAGCGGCTGGTGCAAAAAGTTTACGACCACTTCTTTTCCAAGCGAACACTTAATGCCGACAGTGCAAAGTTTACAACAAAATATAAAATGGCAACAAGAATGATAATCGGGAAGATAAAGTCAAAATCTTGGTTCCAAATAATTTTTGCAGAATTCAGCACTTCAAGCAAGCCAAACATGGAGGTGTACGACGTATCCTTCACGATGGTGATGAACTGGCTGACAATGGATGGTGTCATTCGCTTTAGCGCTTGAGGAAGGATAATGTGCTGCAATGTCTGCACATAGCTGACCCCTTGGGAACGCGCTGCCTCAATTTGCCCTTTTTCAATAGAGTTTAATCCGCCACGAACAATTTCTGCGAGCTGTGAAATTTCAAAGATAATTAACCCTAATGCAAGCTTCCAAAAGAGGGACAAGTCAAAGCCTAACTCTGGCAATCCAAAAAAGGTGAAAAACAAAATTAAAATGAGTGGTGTGTTCCGAACAATTTCAGTATAAAGAAAAGCCAGCTGCCGCAATACAGGAATTTTACTGTAACGGAATATAGCAAGCAATCCACCAATGATAAAACTCACAACGATAGCTGTTAACGCTAATACAATCGTCATTAACAACCCTTTTCCTAAAAATTGCAGATTGCTCCATTGATACGCTTCAACGAAATGCTCCATTCGGTCTCCCTCCTTACACGGCTAATTTTCGTTCTAGAAAATTGACAAAGACACTCATTGGTATTGTAAGTATTAAGTAGAAAATCCCAGCAGTTATATAGACAGGAAATACGGCCCCTGAGCTTTGCAATGAATCAGCTACGTACATAATGTCACCGCCAGCGAAGAAGGCAAGGACGGCGGAATTCTTAATTAAATTGATAAATTGATTTCCTAATGGTGGTGTGGCGATACGAAATGCCTGGGGCAAAATAATAAAAATCATCGATTGCAAATAGCTCAGCCCCGAGGATCTTGATGCCTCCAACTGCCCACTAGGCACAGATTGAATGCCTGAGCGAATATTTTCTGCGATATACGCTGCTGTATAGAAGGTTAGACCGAGCATCCCAGCTTGAAAACCATCGAAATTCAGCCAGTCAATCTCAAGGGTGGGAAGCGCATAATAAAAAATAAAGACTTGGACAAGAAGAGGCGTGTTCCGAAGAAATTCCACATACCATCGTGAGATAAAACGCATCCATCCAACGGTGGACACACGCATAATCGCAATTAAAAATCCTAACACAAAGCTTAGCAATAAGGCGATGACACAGGTTGTTAATGTAGTGACAAAGCCCCCCCAGTACAAATCAAGGTTATTCATAACCGTTTCCACGACGCTCACCTCTTTTTCTTTCAAAGGATGCACATAAAGAATGCCTTGTTCACTGAATTGAACACAATGAACAAGGCATGACAAAATGTGGCCGATCTTATTTCGCATTCAATGCCTGTATATCCGGCGTTCTCTTACGTCTTTTCTTTATTTAAGAAATTCGTTTTCGTATAAGATGTTTTCAGGAGCAGGCTCACCGAACCATTTTTGATACAATTCATCAAGCTCCCCTGATTCCTTGAGTCCATTTAAAAATTCATTCACATACTCGCGGAACTCATCATCGCCATCTTTCAGGAAAATACCATATGGTTCTTCAGTAAACAGACCGCCAACCAATTTGAAGGAAGGATCCGTTTCACGCATACCAAGCAAAATGGCGTTATCCGTAGTTAGTGTATCCCCTTTGCCAGCACGCAGCGCAGTAAAGGCCGCAGCATAATCGTCATAAAGGTCTACTTTTGCGTCCGGAGCCTTTTCTTTAATGTTCTTCTCACTCGTTGATCCTTTTACAGCAATAACAGTTGTATCTGCGGTTAGATCCTCAATTCCTGTGATGCTGCTGTCTTCAGGTACGAGCAAGGATTGCCCTGCAATGAAATATACATTTGTGAAATCAACGATTTCCTCGCGCTCAGCATTAATCGTCGCTGTTGCCGCGCCGAGATCAATTTCACCGTTATCGACGAGTTCAAAGCGTGTTTTTGAGTTTACTTGAACAAGTTCAAGTACATCATCCGCGCTGTCCGTCTCAAAAATATGTTGGGCGAGTAATTTCATAATATCCACATCATATCCTTCAACGTCACCGGATTGTGGGTTTTTCAGCCCGAACAAACGTGTGTCGAATTTCACACCAGCGACAAGCTTACCCCGATCTTTAATCGCCTGAAGCGTTGAACCTTCAGCTGCTGCTTCGCTATCGTCTCCCTCAGCATCCCCAGTAGCTTCTCCACCATCAGCACCACTGTCTGACGTTTCCTCATCTGCTGGAGTGGAACCGGTTTCATTTCCTCCTGAGCCTCCGCAAGCTGCCAAAAGTAGCATCAATGCAAACAATGCAAAGAATAGCATTTTTTTATTCATATTCATTTGAATGCCCCCTCTTTTTATAAGATTTTACTTAAGAATTCCTTCGCTCGTTCTTCCTTCGGGTTTTCAAAAAACTCGACAGGATTGCTTTCTTCGACAATCATCCCTTCGTCCATGAAAATTAGACGATCGGCAACCTCTCTTGCAAAGCCCATCTCATGTGTCACAACGACCATTGTCGACCCTTCTTTAGCGAGGAGCTTCATGACCTCAAGAACCTCCTTGACCATTTCTGGATCAAGTGCTGAAGTTGGCTCATCAAATAACAGGATTTTCGGCTTCATGGCGAGCCCACGTGCAATCGCAACACGTTGTTGCTGACCACCTGATAGCTGATGTGGCTTTTGCTCTGCTTTTTCCAAGATTCCTACTTTGTCGAGATATTCCCTAGCTTCTGTTTCCGCTTGCGCTTTTGGAATCTTTGAAACTTTTCTCGGTGCAAACGTTACATTTCCGATTACATTCAAATGTGGGTAGAGATTAAAGTGTTGAAACACCATGGTGATGTCTTTCCGAAACTCATTCATGTTCATTTTCTTTTGGTCAGATAACGATTGTCCGTTAACGACTAATTCGCCCTTTTGAAAATCCTCAAGACCGTTGATACAACGAATTAACGTGCTTTTTCCAGAACCACTCGGTCCAACAATAACAACGACTTCACCATCGTTGATCTCCAAATCAATCTCTTTAAGAACATGAAGGTCCCCGAACCACTTATTAAGCTCTGTGAATTTAATCATGATGCCACCCCCCTCAACGTCTTCTCGCTATTATCTTATGAATCTGAAGTCCAAGATATCTTAAATTATAAACTATTGCAAGTTTAGATATTCTATATTTGTCAATTAGTTTGACAAGTTAAAATAAAAAAGAAATAAAAACCCCCACGGCTCAAGGCACAAGGGGTTATTGACAATATATAAGATAATTCACTATTCAAAGTCGAACTTCCCTTTTTTCCCTTTCAACAAAATACACCATACGCGTGAAGCCAATGTCCTTTAACACTTTTTTCACATTTTCAAAGTCATCACCAACACGTTCAGGAACGTGTGCATCGGAACCAAAGGTAATATCTACACCATGGAATAGGGCTCGCTCTAAAATCTCGTGAGATGGATACCAGCCACCAACATCCTTCATCTTCCCAGAGGTATTCACTTCAATCGCAACTTCTTCTTCACCAATAATACGTAATGTATCATCAATCTCTTTCTGCGCTGGGATATCTGAAAACGCTGGATAAAACCCCTTCATAGCATCAATATGACCAAGGATTTGAAACATACCGCTTTTAGCAGATTGTTGAATCAAACGATAATATTCCTTTTTCTCCAGAATGGCTTCCTCTTCAGAAAATTGATCCCAACGACCGCGAGTGAAGATGTTGACGTCATTGACATAATGGACAGAGCCAATCACATAATCAAACGGATAGCGATCAATGATGTTTTGATACGGAGGTTGATGCAATTCAAAAAAATCACTTTCCATTCCGAGAAGCACATGAATATCGGACGCATACTTTTCTTTTAAGCCAAGAACTTCTTTAATGTAGTGATCAAACTGACTAATCGGCATTGCAATGCCTGGATACAGGTGATCGTTTTCACTGTAAAAATAAGGCGAATGATCAGAAATCCCGATGTAATCAAGTCCTTTTGAGATGGCAGATGTGACGTATTCCTCAATACAACCAGACGCATGACCGCATCGTTCATGATGCGTGTGTAAATCAAATGAAACCTCAGTTGCTGTCATTGATCATCATCCCTTTCTTCCTTGATTCTTTTAACGTTAGTTTCATTTCTGTCGTAGTCAATGGCACCTCCTTCTATTATACTAAAACATAAATAACTTGTTTAAAAGGATGGGTATCAACATCATGGAAGACTTATTGACACTTATAAAATATGTATTGCTTGGTCTTGTTCAAGGAGTCACAGAGCCAATTCCAATTTCCTCAAGCGGGCATTTAGTATTGCTCCAGCAGTTGTTTAACATTGAATCACAGGGACTTGATTTTTTAATTCTCTTAAACTTTGGTTCGTTTATCGCTGTTGTTCTTGTGTATTGGCATGATATCGTTCGACTGGCAAAAAACGCAGTGGGTTTTGTTGCCACAAGAGACACGACAAAAAGAGACGACTTTGACATGGTGCTTTACATCATCATCGCTACAATTCCAGCAGGCGTTATTGGTCTTTTGTTTAGCGATGCGATTGATTCACGCCTTAATCAAGCCTGGCTCGTTGGGGCAACCCTTATCGTGACTGGTATCGCATTATGGATTATCCGTAATATCCGCGGACGACGAAATGAGGGTCAATTGACATTGAAAGACGCACTAATCGTCGGGCTCGCTCAAGCTGTCGCGCTAATTCCAGGCATTAGTCGCTCTGGGTCAACCATTGTTGCGGCAATGTTGCTTGGCATGAAGCGTGACCTTGCCTTGCGCTTTTCGTTTATGCTTTACATTCCGGTCAGCTTAGGCACTATGGTGCTGTCCATTGACACATTACTTGCTCGAGATTGGTCGTCCATTTGGCTGTTCTATAGCTTAGCGTTTATCGTTACTGCCGTCGCATCATATTTTGCATTGCGCTGGTTTATGGGCATCATGGAACGTGGCAATCTCAAGTACTTTTCCTATTACTGTTTTGTTGTCGGTATTCTGGCTATCTTCTTTCTCGTTTGAGGCAATCCTTCCTTGCAGACAGACCACCCTTTAGGGGAGTTATTTAGCCTAATCAGAATAAGTTATCCTGATTAGGCTTTTGCTTTCTGCTTAAAGACTAGGTCCAACCCTTCTTTTTTGAACAAAAAATCTCGCTAGCAGTTGCATAGCAAAATGAAAAGGAATGATCGCATGAGCACTCAAAAAATGATTAAAAAACCTCGACTCCCCCGATCTTTTCATCCAGTGACTTTCGAGCTGGCCTATGGGGAATGGGTTCTCGAAAATGCTCATCAGGATGGCGGACACATTCTTGAAGCCGATGCAAAAAAACGACGGATTGAGCGCTGTTCCTTTTCAAAAGTTTCCTTCGCTGAAAATCGTTGGGCAGGAGTGGATGTGCAGGACGTTGTCTTTGACCAATGCGATTTATCCAATCTCCAGCTCCATGAAGCAGTAATGCACTCTGTTCATTTCATCAACTGCAAAATGACAGGAATTGATTTGTCCGGTGCCACCCTCCGTCACGTTACTTTTGAGGGCTGCGTTGCCCCTCTATCTTCTTTTGGCTTTATCAACACAAAGGATGTGCGTTTCCAGCGATGTGATCTCACGCAAACAGAGTTTTTCGAATCGACTTTTGTGCGTACGAGCATCGGTGAATGTTTGCTAGATGAAGCCAACTTTAGTCAGGTAGATCTTGGCGCAATGAATTTGAGCAATTCTTCCTTTGAACGCCTTACGGTCACACTCGATAAACTCGTTGGTTGCACGGTTTCTTCTGAACAAGCGATTGGGTTTGCAAAAATGATCGGACTGCGTCTTTCTGACGAAAACAACGAAACAAATTGATTCAGCAGTGCGTTTTTTATATGCACGAATAGGGAATTGTTTTGTAGGAGGGTTGTATATGCTCAATCACCATGACAAACGACTGCGACAGCTGACCGCATCCATTGTTACGGGTTCATTGCTATTAGGAACAGCGGCCTGTTCCTCCAATGCATCAGCGACAGACGCATCAACGCATAGAAGTGAAACTCAAATAGAAGCACATCAAACAGCACCGACCCAAAATGAAGATTCATCCAACAATCTACTGGATGAGAAAAAGGTCCGTCAAACGCTTGATGACATCGTTCAGAAATCAAAGCATCGGACACTTCCAGGGCTCCCAGACAAGCTAATAATTGAAGAAAGCAAGCGGGACACCGTCCATGAAATGCTCGGAGCGCCTTATAAAGAAGCTTCAGTCAATCATGGCTACGATCTGTATTCGGCTACGATGGGACATAGCGGGTATGCGATCCATTACTCGCCAGAAGGCGTGGTTGACGAGATTCGCTTTTTAGGTCGCAATGTGGAACGTCAGCAAGGGATCGGCGGCGTCACTTCAGCGATGGTCCAGGAATCGCTTGGTGCCCCAACAACAGCAAACGTTCTTTCGACAACCGATCAAATGGCGTGGACGTATTCATTTGACCAAACTGAGGTGCAGTTCGTGTTTGAAGCAGAGGAGAAAACATTCTCTGATGAAACCACGCTAGATCATGTCAATGTACTGCCCGCAGACCATACGCGAGCTCACGCAGAAGCAGCAAAAACACTTGATTCCCTCATCGCTGCGGCGAAGAATGGGACCGCTCCAGGGCTTCCACAGCCCCTTACTGTTGGAGAAACGACAAAGGATAACGTGTATAACAGCCTAGGAAAGCCCGTTCAATCTGAGCATGGTTATGATTCGTATTCGGCAACGATGGGACATAGCGGCTATGCCCTCCACTATTCAGAGGAAGACATTCTTCAAGAGATTCGCTTTGTTGGCCGCAACGTCGAACGTGATCAGGGGATAGGCGGCATTACTGCCAGCATGATTCAAGCAAAGTTAGGTCAGCCGACAAAAACATACACCATTTCGTCCACAGGCGAACAAGTGCTAACATACAAGCTGTCCTCGTATACCGTCAAATTCGTTATGGACAGTGCGTATCCTGAAGACAAGAATGCACCAGTGAGTCACGTGAATGTATTGGCAGCTCAATAAAATAGCAAAAAAAAAACGGTTGGACAATGCTACTTCATGCTCCAACCGTTTTTTGCTTACTTGTAGACACCGAAAACGAGCGTTTGCTCCCTTCACAGTTCAGACTGAATGAAAACGTTTGTGTTTCATTGTGGATCATTCCTATTTTCTCATGAATTTATAATGCAGGCGTTAGAACGTCGATGGCATAAGGCTCGAGCTGCTTTTTTTGCTGCACAGATTCCCCAGATAGTTGAGAGACGAAGGACCCTTCAATTGGGACCGTTTGTGTCTGACGACTCATGTTTAGCAGAAAAACAAGTCGCACGCCATCCCTTTCCCTGACAGATACTTGTACCCCTTCCGGCAATGATGTCATTGGTGACAGTCCTGCTTCTTCACTTAAGTCTGCAAACAGCGCATCATAGTATGCCTCTTCTGGAAATGTACCGAGATAATACGCCGCGCCTTTGCCAAAGGCGTGCTTCGTGACGGCAGGAGTCCCCTTGTAAAATTGGTCTGCGTGGACACAAGACGCCTCGGCCCCCTGAAGCTCCAACAGATCACTCCAATAATGAGCCGAATAGCGTATGCCGCTTGAATGTTGAATCGAATGCGGCTCCAGTCCCAGAGAATCGTATTCTGTTACTCGAACCCCTAAACACCTTGCTAGCGGTCCTGGCAGATGGTCCTGACGCATCTGATTGTTCGCTAATTTCACACCTGTTCGAGGCGTAACAACAAGAATTCCTCCCTTCTCCACAAAGGCTTCCAGCTTTGCTGCGGTTTCATCGGTGAGGACATACAGCATCGGAACGATAATGAGGCGATAGGATGATATGTCGACCTTCGGATCAATGAGGTCAACGCCAAGACCTAAACGCAACAGCGAACGATGAAGCTCCTTTACATGCTCCTCAAAATCAAGCCCCTCAGTTTGTTTCTGCAGTTTGAACGACGTATGACTGTCAAAGTCCCAGAGGATTGCCACATTATTGTTCACTGTCGTTCCCTCAAGCAATGAAGACAGCTCTCCTACTTCTTTGGAGAACTTCGAAAATTCTTCTAATCGGCGCCCAGGAACCCCATGATGGTCGAGTAGTCCGTGCCAGTATTGCTCACTGCCGACGGCGGCTGTGCGCCAGCGAAAGAAGACGACCCCATCTGCTCCTCTTGAAATGGATTGCCACGCGGCTGCACGGATAAACCCAGGATACGGCGCACGCCAAATGTTTTGCCAACTTCCTGGTGGTCCAGAAAGCTGCTCCATAACCCAAAAAGGCGCTTGCTTCATGCCTCTTGTGCGGTCAAGCAATAGGGCGCCACTGTAAGGGTTTGTTTTCACCTTCTCTGGACTTGTATTTGGGTAATAGTCGATGGAGGCAAAATCAAGCTCCTTGAACAGCTCATAATGGTGGAGAGGTGTCCCATCTGCCCACGTGTTGTGTGTAATAAAATGAGTTGGACACAACTTGCGGATTTCCTCTATCTGAATGTGCTGATACGCGGTGACGGACTCGCTTTGAAATCGACGGTAGTCCAAAAGGAAAGAGGGATTGAAGTAGGTATGATGGTTTTTTGGAAGTCGAATTTGCGACCATGAGCTGTACTCACCACTCCATACGACTGTTCCCCATTGCTTGTTAACCATCTCAAGAGAACCGTACGTTCGTTTCAACCACATATGAAACGCCTCGGTGCAGTGCTCACAACCACACATGAGCAAGGCGAATTCGTTGTCCGTTTGCCATCCTATCACCGCTGGATGATCGTTGTAATGCGCTGCCAGCTGTCGCGTGATTTGTCTCGTTTTCTTTTGATAGGAAGGACTGTTGTAGCAGCGATGCCCACGAACGCCTGGTTGTCCTAAATGATTGTCGAGTTGTGGCAACACATCAGGATATGCTTCGACGAGCCAATTTGGTGGTGTCATCGTCGGAATACCGAGCACGACGTCAATGCCATAGCTCGCAAATAAGTCAATGGCATCATCAAGCCAACCAAAGCAGTACGCCCCTTCCTTCGGCTCTAAACGGCTCCATGCAAACTCCGCCAACCGGACGACATTCACTCCACTCGCCTTCATTAATTTTACATCGGATTCCCATTGTGAACGTTCCCATTGCTCTGGATAATAATCGACGCCAATATAGATCATAATCTAATCT
Source organism: Aureibacillus halotolerans (assembly GCF_004363045.1). Taxonomy (NCBI): domain Bacteria; kingdom Bacillati; phylum Bacillota; class Bacilli; order Caryophanales; family Bacillaceae; genus Aureibacillus; species Aureibacillus halotolerans. The sequence continues at coordinate 200,369 of NZ_SNYJ01000005.1, read as the reverse complement.
CCTTCTATGAGTGCGCTTTCTTTTGTAGCTCTCTCAATACTATAGCAAATTTTTTGCCTGAACTTTGGGTTTTTTCGTTCATTGAGAACATTTCATCTGCATTGCTAGCACATAAAAATGCACGTCTAACCCACTAAAGGATCAGCGTGCTTTTTTACTGGTTAATGATCTTGAGATGGTTTCGCCTTGATGTCTCTTGAGCGGGGGATCTTCAGCTCGCGCTGATCCCACTAGAGTCTACGCATGTTGACTACGCTAATGTTTGTTTCTGCGTACATTGTTTTAATGTGGCTCGGTCTCGTATAGAGGGTAAAAAGCCGTGTTGCAACCAAATCAGGCAAGTAGTTGCAATGTTTCAAGTTAGATCACCTGGTGCCTTTTACACGAATTTCGTTTTGAGTGTTTTCCAACTGGTGATTTGTGCAAAAACAAGCACCACAATTCATTCTATTAAAATATGATCTACGTTACCTGAACGGGCACTAGATTGCATTCCATGTTTTACGCTTCTAGCGAAACCTCTTGAAAATGCTCCACCGTCGGAAATGGGTCATAAAATGGGTGCAGCAGTTTCTTCCACTCCAAATATTCTTCAGATTGCCGAAACCCTACCGTATGGTCTTCTAAGGAGCGCCATTGGACCAATAGCAAGTACTTCCCGTCAACTTCTATGCAACGTTGCAATGTATGAGATACGTATCCCTCAATGGCTGATATGTATTGCGAAGCCTCCCGAAACGCTTTTTCATAGGCAGCCTCTTCTCCTGGTTTCACTTGCAGCATGACCGCTTCTAAAATCATTTGGACAGCATCCCTTCCCTCTGTATTGCATATATATTACCATCTGATGCACTTTCATAGGCGTTTTTTAGCTAAAAGCCACTTTAAGCTTGTTTTCTGTCAAGAAATTGTTCACAATATAAGAAGATATTGGTGAATTTGAATACGAAAGGGTGACCCCTATGGAAAACAATGAAATTACAGAGTCCTCTACCAACCTAGACCCTAAGCTCGCGGCCATGCTGTGCTACCTTGGGATCTTCATTACTGGCATCATCTTCTTTATGATTGAAAAAAAGAGTCGATACGTGCGCTACCATGCGATGCAATCGATTATAGTATTTGGCATTTTGTCGATTATCTCTTTTGTGTTGGGCTTTATTCCGGTCATAGGGATGATAATAAACCTAGTATACCTCGTCATCTGGATTGTTTTGATGGTTTCCGCGTACCAAGGAAAATGGGTCAAGGCACCATTTGCCAGTGATATCGCCGAACGCCAATCCGCCAAGTTCTAATAGAAAACAGAGAACCACGTGCGCCATGATTGGCGCGCGTGGTTTTTAATTTAATCCATCCGCTTTACGTTGCCCAATGGAAACCGTTATTAAATCACAGCTATAATCTTTACAGAAAATGCAACAGTCAGAGCTTGTTGTTTTTTTATGTGAGCATTCTCTATGCGGGAATTCAGCCCATTCTAAATTGCACCAATGCACAAAGAAACGCTTTACGATCTCTCCGCTTAATGATACCGTTTGCATAAAGGGAAGCCTTGCCCTTACATGGTAAGGTGGAAGGAGACTTTCGATGAAAATTGGACTTTGCTCAATCACCTTTCGACAACTGGATATACGATCGATCGTAAAACTTGCGGTTGAAGCAACGCTGGACGGCATTGAGTGGGGTGGGGATAAACACGTCCCTCCAGGAGAGCTAAACACCGCGAGACAAACGGCTTTAACAACACAAAAGGCTGGCTTAGAGGTCTCCTCCTACGGGTCATATTATCGTACAGGCTCTCTGACACATGAGCATGAATTCGACGCCATTTTGGCTACCGCAGTGGCACTGCAAGCGCCGTCTATTCGCGTTTGGGCAGGAGAAAAAGGATCTGTCGATGCCACAGCGGAAGATCGCAAACGGGTTGTCAGTGACGCTCAACGAATTGCCACACTCGCACAAGTTGAGGGAATAGCTGTCCACTTTGAATACCACGGGGGCACCTTAACCGATACGAAAGAAAGCGCTCAGGGCCTTATGGTTGCCGTCGATCATCCAAATGTCGGGTTGTATTGGCAGCCAGCTGTTGGCCTACCTGTCGAACAACGTGTACAGAGTATACGATTGCTCCTGCCCTACTTGACACACGTCCATGTGTTCCAATGGCATGGCACAGACCGCTTGCCCCTTTCTGCTGGAGAAGAGGATTGGGCGACATATCTTCACGCTCTGAATAATAAACAGCGGTACGCCATGCTCGAATTTGTCAAAAACGATGACCCCGCACAATTTATAGAGGATGCCAAAGTGCTACGCGGTTTGTTGAGCTAATGGACCATACTGCACTCTTTTGAAGCGGTTCTTGCCACATGAGAGAGCAGTGATGGTCCCATTTTAAAAAGAATGATGTTCTCCAGGAGTTGCCCCAAACATTCCACTCCCATTCGAACGGTTTCTGCGCGTCTACCGCACCTAACATCCAGATTGTTAAAACTCCATGCAAATGCGCATGGGGCTTTTTGACATGCACATTGAACAAAGAGGATAAGAAATGTATATTGTTTTACCTCTTCCCTATCGATAGAATGAGGAAGGGGGGCTGGTTGTAAGAAAAATACAACAGGGGGTGATATAAATGTAAGCGCTTTAATAATTCACTTCACGCTGATGTGGATAAAGGATGGGTCATGATATGCCTTCCGACGCATATTCTAAAAACTAGGTACATGGCTTTCAGGCAAGAAGCCGATTGGTACCAATTCTAAGACAGTGATAGGAGTTGACAATCCGGTTTCCTAATGATTCCAAGGAGGAATGTAAATGGCCAATAAAAAGTTCCATATCCTATTGTTTTGTCTTGCCACAATGCTTATGTTTCCTCAAAAAAGTAGCGCAGAACAACCCGCGCCGGCTAATCCAAAATCGAATGCAGTGACGGATTTCTACAATGTTATCTTTCAAAATGGAGGCGATCCCTGGGTTTATAAGCATACGGACGGGTATTATTATTACACACATACGACTGGTGGGAACGTCACTGTTTGGAGGTCAAAGACGATCACTGGCATTGATGCGAGCGACAAAGCTGTAGCTTGGACACCGCCAAAAAACACAATGTACAGCTCCAATATTTGGGCGCCTGAAATCCACTATCTGGACGGCAAATGGTATATTTATTTTGCCGCTGACGACGGAAACAACGCAAATCACCGCATGTATGTTCTGGAGAACGCCAGTAGTAACCCGCTGACCGGAACTTGGGAGTTTAAAGGGCAGATTACCGACCCTAGCGACCGGTGGGCAATAGACGGTACAGTGCTGGAGATAAACGATGAACGCTATTTCGTCTGGTCCGGCTGGGAGGAAACAGATGGTAGTTTTCAAAATATTTATATTGCAAGGATGAGCAATCCATGGACCATTAGTTCGGAACGGGTACTGATTTCGACGCCAACCCATGATTGGGAAACATCCCCTGCGAGAATCAATGAAGGCCCGCAATTCACTATACGGGGAAACATGATCAACCTTGTCTATTCCGCAAATGGAAGTTGGACAGACAGTTACTGCCTCGGATTAATTACAGCCGACTTGGGTGCCGATCTGCTGGACCCCAATTCTTGGGTAAAAAAGGATGAGCCGATTTTCTCCAGCGCCAACGGCATTTACGGCCCAGGTCACCACAGTTTCACTACATCTCCTGACGGCAGCGAGGACTGGATCCTCTACCATGCCGCTCGCTGGCAAGGTTCAGGATGGACGCGCAGCATCCGGACGCAAGAGTTCACTTGGAACGCAGACGGAACACCGAACCTTGGAATGCCTGTTGATCAAAACACCCCAATTGCCTTACCTTCGGGAGAACTGAAACGGAAACGCTATGAGGCGGAGCACGCCCTGTTGGTGAAAGATCCCGAAAGCGGGACCGGTCCCAGTGTAAGGTGGGAAAGTTCTGCTTCGAGTGAGATGAAGGTTGCCAACATAAACAATGATAACGACTATGCTCAGTTTAAAATAAACGTCCCCACGGCGGGATCTTATTCGCTGTTCGTGCGTACTGCTAACGGCTCAGCCGGTGGGGGGACGGCAAATCATATTTTATCGGTAAACGGCGGGCCCGGAAGCAAGTTGAACGTTGTCTTTTCAGGTTGGAATCACTGGGGAGTCTCGACGGCGACCGTCTTCCTTGAGAAGGGCGACAATACTGTCCGTTTCACTAAAGGCGACAAGTATGCTGAAATAGATAGCATGGATGTCGTTGGACCTGTGGAAGGATTAGAATTCAGGGCCCCAGTGTACACGCTCGGTCTGAATGAAACCCTCAGCCTGCTGCCATTGATGGAAACGGTAAAGAGCGCTGCCGATGGAGTCAGCGTACGCCCCATTTCTGAAGGAGTTTCCTTCTCTGTCTCCCCCGGAAACAAGGTGGTCGAGGTGACTGATACAGAAACGGGTACGATTAAGGCGATTGGCTTGGGCAGCACTGTGATCACTGCAACCTATGGTGATTATATCGCCACAACGACGGTTACTGTCGATGCTGAGCCTGCATCTGTGCAGTCCATTGCCATCAGCGGATTGGACAATGTTATCGTCAGCGGAGAGCAGGAGCAACAACTGCAGCTATCTGCGCTCTACAGCAACTATGAAGTTCACGATGTGACAGACGATGCCACATACTCCAGCAGTAACACTGATGTGGCTACTGTTACACCTACTGGTCAGGTTCATGCTGTTCAACCGGGTGAAACGGTTATAAATGCCACGTACGGAGGCAAGGAAGTGGAGTTCAGCTTGGTGGTCGCTGAAGATCCCGATGCGTCTTCGATTCAGGTTTTTCCATTGTCGAGGGAAACGCCTTCCGGGGTGACACCAGTGCTGCCGAACAAGGTTCCGGTCGTCCATAAGGGCGAGGAGAAAGGAGTAGCCGAAGTCAATTGGAAACTTCAGGGACTTGATTTCAACTCCCTGGGCACTGTTCAAGCGACTGGCATACTGGAGGATTCAGGCATTCCACTCACCGCTAGCGTTAGAGTCGCCCCTGGATGGGGTCTAGACGAGATTGTAAATAACGCCCGCAGCAGGATTGACGATTTTTCAATTCCTATTGGCAAAGGCTTGGGAAACTATAGTCAATGGGCTTACGATGATCTTATGGGTGAGCTTGATCATCTGGAAGAGCTGTCCGCTGCCCCTGATCTGAGTAAAAAACAATTTGAAAAGGCACAGAATCGCCTTGCTGAGGCGGAAGCAGAGCTGTTAGATTCACTCAACCTTACCGAGGATGGCGTTACCTACAACGCATACCGGAACTTTTCCGATGATGAGACGGGCAAGTACCCCTATGGTATTGCCATTGAAGCACTAACCAATGGTGCTACCGCAACGGTACAAGAGGAGGAAGGGAATAAATTTCTTCGCCTAACCACAACAGCGAATTCAGGCAAAGCAAACCTCTTCTTGCCGTATGCAGGGGAAGTAAAGGCAGAGGCAGGTCAGAGCATCGTCATCGAATATAAGGCCAGAGTAAACAGCGAATTCGGTTACGCCAATGGCGCCATGGTGAGAAATGACAGCGGAAATGACAACTATTCCATGGTCACAGCTTTTGATAGAGGGAACATTATCGCGCAGGATGGAGGATCCAAGAAACCAGTCCAAAAGGTTTCATACGATACATGGTATACCATTAAAATGGTGGCAAACTGGGATGCCAAAACGTATGCCGTCTATCTAAACGATGAGCCTGTTCCTGTGGCCACTGATTTCGTCTTCCGTCATACTGGTGGCAGCATGTTGACCGGCCAGCGGTTCGGCATCGACGGGTTTGCTAACGCCTCCATCGACTTTGACGATTTCAAGGTCAGAATTACCGACGGACCGTAAAAAGGCAGCTGAAAGAACGTGTCGTTTTGACACGTTCTTTTTTCGTCACGCACTAATTTTAAGGTCGATCCTCGTTTGAATCTTCACTTCTCTCGCATATAACAATAATCGTCCGCTACAAAGTCTTCTTTAAAGCATCAATTAACGTCTGCACATAATGATCGGGATGGGGCACGAATGCACCCTTAGTTACTTCAATCGTTGTTTGTCGCTGCTTCCCATTTCCCACCGCAAATCCGGTAACATGAATGGAACCCCTCTCTCCGTTCCAAAGCGACACGAAGTGATCAAGGTCTGCTTCGTATAGCCCTGCCACTTCCTCCACTTGCACGTGAAACGCTTCAAAGGGGACTTTTTTTCCATACAGAAACACATGGACAAATTCGCGATCAATAAACGTCCCTTCCTCAATTGTGCACGGGATGGTCGCCACCTGCACGATATCCTCCATCGTTATAGGAAGTCCAAGTTCCTCCTCCACCTCTCGAACACCGTCCAGTACAGTCTCTTCAGCGAGCAAATGCCCTGCCGCTGTGATGTCAAGCAAGCCTTTAAAATCCTTTACGTTCGGGCTCCGCATTTGAAAAAGCAGACGGATGGTCTCTCCTTCACGATAGGCGATCCAGCAATGAAACGTCTCATGCCAGTGCCCTTTTCGGTGAACCTCTTCACGTGAAGCCACTCCTATTCTCTCCATTGCTTCATTAAATACGGCAAGTTGTTCTGTTTTCATTGGTCATTGTCCCTCTCTTCTTTTCTCGACTTACCGAGCATCCACCATTTGATTTTATATTTATTGACGCAGATAAGCTGAACAACCCCCGCTACCTCGAGTGGGCCCTCACATTGTCAAAGCCCGGCACTGTGGTGTTTGCCGACAACATTGTGCGTGAAGGTGCCATCGTCCAAAAGCATACAACAGACCTGCGGGTGCACGAGGTGCAAGCCTTTGTTGACATGCTCGCCAATGAACCACTCGTCCACACGACCGCCATCCAAACCGTCGGTCGTAAGGGATACGACGGTTTTCTCCTTGGCATCGCGCAAGCGTAAGTCATTGCTACATGGCTGGAACCTTTTTGTTCATTCGCCAAAGCAACAGACAACAAAAGGTGATGCCAAACATATATCGATTTATTACCCAACCCGCCCCATACATGAGGATCCCGTCACTTCCGTAAAGCCATGAGCCTGGAGTGAGCGGCCCTCCTTGGTACACTGAAAATGCATAACGCAAATAAACGACTTCTAGATAGAGGAACAACAGAATCGTACCAACAAGAAGAAGTAACACTGTCCGTTTCACCGTTGTCGAGACACGTTGGATCCATTCGCCAACGTCTCTCGACAGCATCCACAAAAACAAGAAACCCGGAAAAAGCACTAAAGGCAACAGCAAAAGAAGTGAATTCCCATTCGATATTTGCCTTTCTGGAACAGAACTAGCTTCAAACATATACGCAATCAAAAAGCTGAAGGTTCCTATGTAAAAGTAGCCAATTATTTTCGCTACCATTCCCCCATCTGAGATCTTTGCAATGCTAACAAACACCAAAATGATGGCAACAATGAAAATGAGAGACTGAAGCATGACCTTCCCCCTTTTAAAGGACTATTTCGCCAATAATGCCTTATCCCCTCTATCCGAAATCAACCAGTAAATGAAATCAACAAAAAAAAACTTTACTCCTCTCTCGCGTGATGATAACGTTTGCAAAAAGTAGCAATGCAGTGTAAAGAGAACTTATGAGGAAATTATCTAAACTCATGGGGTTAGGATCTTTGAAAGGAGCAAACAATTGAGAAGCTCTAAACTCTTTTATGCTGTTTCACTTGTTTCTGTTCTGACAGCAGTTTTGCTTGTGATTGCATTTAGCGCAGCTCAAAAGGATGATCATCATTCTTCAAATCTACCTGAACGTTCTATGATCGGTTATTTAACAAAAATAACAAGGAGTAACGGAAGCATAACGAATGTCTTTGTATCTGACATCCATCAGCAATTAAATATAGGAAACTATACGATCAATGAACAGACCCTATGGTTGAATGAACATGGACGGACGATAACGGAGGATGCGTTTGAGGTTGGTCAGAAAGTTAAAATGACTCACAATGGAAATATCGATACAAGCAATCCTTTTTCCACCACTGCTGTACAAATAAGCGCTACAGAAGGGAACAATGAAGAAGCTGAAGCCCTTCGTTCTGCAATAAACCAAGCCAAGGGATTGCCTGAGGATGGGACCTTTTCCATTGAGGGAATCACCTATAACAATGATACAGGAATGTGGAAAATTGTGTTTGTGGATTTAGGGACGGAACAACGTTGGGAGGTTCAAATTAACTAAATCTAGAAAGAACGTGCCGACTAAGCACGTTCTGTTCGTTTTGATTTCGGGCACTTTCTGCCTCCCTATTGCCGAATCACGTATCTCTCAGGATAAGCGTATTGGCTAAATACACTTTTTTTGGTACTGTGCGGTTGTCGTGGATGCGTTCAAGCACGAGATCGACAGCCGTTTCGCCCATTAATTCTGTGTAAATCTTAACTGAGCTTAACGATGGATAGACGTATTTGGAGACGTTGATATCGTTCACACCGACGAGCGATACACGGTCCGGTACAGAAATGCCTGCTTCATGCAATGCTCGCAGGCAGCCGATCGCGAGTGGATCGTTCGCAACATAAAAGGCTGTTGGCAACTCATCACCAAGCTCGGCTATCGCTTTTTCCATCAATGTGTACCCGTCGTGTACAGAGAAGTCCGCAAGAAAAATGAAGCGTTCGTCCAACCGACCTCGTTCTGCCAAATAGGACCGATAGTATTTTTCTCTAGCGTCTTGACTAGGGGCAAATTTCGCTTTAAACGTTTCATAGCCGCCAATGAACCCAATATGGTGATGACCCTGATGATCAAAATGCGTCATCACCAGCTCTGTTACGTGCTCAAAGTCTACGACTACGGCGTCGCTGCTTTGATCACCCGGATTGAAATCTAGAAACACAATGTTTTCAGTGACTTGCTTTAAGCGCTCAATTTGCTCTTCGTAGAAACGACCAACAGCAATAATGCCATCAATGTTTGGATCAATGCTGGCATAATCGTTCTCTACATATTTTAGTAGCTGTGTATTCTTTGCTTCTGCTCTGCCTTCGACCCCATACCGAATCGCCATATAATAGATATCATCCAGTTCTTCTTGTTCGTTCACCCAATGGATAAAGGCAATACGGTTGGCAACAGACCTTCTCGACCGCCCCTTTTGATAGGACAGTTCTTCAGCCACTTGGAAGATCTTTTTCTTCGTCTCATCAGCGACAGACAGTGTTTCATCATAATTTAGCACTCTTGATACGGTTGACGCAGACACACCTGCCTTGTCTGCAATGTCTTTAATTGTAGCCATTGGCACCTTCCTATTCAAAAAGCCAACACACCACAAAAGAGGAGTGCTGGCTATGAGATCGCGATTTCTTTATAACTCTCTAAATTTTATGAAAAGAATACATTAATTGCAAGATAAAAACTTAATACACGTCGATCGCACATCACTTACAGTCCATTAAAGCTCTTTTCGTTTCAAATGGTAGAGTGCAGATTGCCCATCTCCGCCAGTTTCAGCAACAGCACGGTTGGCACCATTGAATTCTGTAAGAAGTGGCAGTCCGCTGTACATTAGCTCGTCACCATACAGTTCCACGCTCTTCCGTTGAGACAATTCCTGTACCGTATACAAGGACTCTTCACTAATTCCAGCTACCTTGAGCGTTTGCATTTTCACTGATGTTGGTGATGCCAATGCTTTATAATAGCCAACTAGCGCTTCTGTTTTATCTTCATTGATGACCATCCAGGCGGTTGGTCCTTCTGTGAAAGGGCTTTGTAGTCGAACAAACTGGCCTGTTCGAATCAGATGTCGATACATTTTGTAGGTCTTGATGTCTATTTTAATCTGTTGTTTATCTTCTTCAGATAAACTAGTCGGATCAAGCTCATAGCCAAACAATCCGAAGTACGCGACATTGGTCCGTGTTCTCAATGACGTTTCACGAAGTGTCTGGTGATTTGGAATGTCCGATACATGTGCGCCCATTGTGCTTAATGGGTAAACAAATGACGTACCATATTGGATTTTCAAGCGCTCTACAGCATCTGTATCATCACTCGTCCATGCTTGAGGGGCATAATACAGCATGCCCGGATCAAAGCGTCCGCCACCAGCTGCACACGATTCAAACAACACCTGTGGGAACGCTGTGGTTAAACGTTCATACAGCTGATACATGCCGAGAATATAGCGGTGGAAAAACTCCCCTTGCTGGTCTGGACGCAAGGTGGCTGAATACGCCTCTGTGATATTGCGATTCATGTCCCATTTAATATAGGAAAGCTTCGTTTCTTTGATGACAGCACTCATCCGCTCAAAAATGTAGTCGACGACCTCTTGTTTTGTGAAGTCGAGGACGCGCTGGTTTCTACCTAAGGACATGTTTCTTCCAGGTGTCTGAATGACCCATTCGGGATGATTTTTATGCAGTTCACTCACAGGACTCACCATTTCGACTTCGAACCAAAGACCAAATTCAAGACCTGCTTCTCTTACGTTTGCTGCCAGTGCACCAAGCCCGTTCGGAAGCTTTGCCTCGTCTACGTACCAGTCGCCAAGAGAGGTCGTATCGTTGTTGCGTTTCCCAAACCACCCATCATCTAAGACGAATAATTCAACACCAAGGTCCTTCGCTTCATGCACGATGTTCATTAGCTTCTGCTCATCGAAATTAAAATAGGTCGCTTCCCAGTTGTTAATTAAGACGGGCCGATCTTTGTGCTTCCATTCCCCCCGCACAAGATGTGCCTGAAAAAGGCGATGGAAGGCTTGACTCATCCCGTTTAACCCATTTGGTGAATATGCCATAACGAGCTCTGGTGTTGTAAAGGTTTCTCCTGAAGACAATGTCCATGAAAAACCAAATGGATGAATACCAACAAGAACGCGGGCGACATCGTATTGGTCGACCTCTACTTGAGCGAGAAAATTGCTGCTGTAAACAAGGCTAAAGCCATAGACATCACCTGTATGTTCCGTCGCTTCAGGGCTTTTAAGAGCCAAGAACGGATTTTGCTGGTGTGAGCTTGACCCACGCAAGCTGGATACTGCTTGGATGCCGCTTTCAAGGGTTCGTGTCTTCACATGGCGTTCACGTGACCACGCTCCAGAAAGCTGAACCATGTCATAATCGCTGTGGGGCAGATCTACGCTTCCACTCATCACTCGATCAAGCGTGATTGAATTCGCCCCATTGTTTTTAATAACGGTGTGTCTTGTTAAAATAGGCAGGTCGCGAAAAAGCGTATAGGACAGAGTCAGTTCAACACCTAAATGAGAATCGAACAGATGGATCTCTAATGTTTCAGCATCGCTTCCTTCGTTCGTATACGTCGCCGGCATTTGTGGCAAAGCTTTCTTGCCTGCAAACATTTCGTGTGAGACGTACTCAAAGTTCGTGATATGACTGCCGTCAGACTGCAAAACATGCAATGCTGGCTCGCGAAAGTCCGTCGTTCCGTATACTGGATACTCCTGCCGGCTTGTTTCCATACTAAAGTCAGGGTCATCCACGTAAGGGTGTGACGTATTCGGCGTATGGAGATCGTAGCGCTGCAGATGAGAAAAATCACTTCTGTGCGTGAGCGCCTTGCCATAATAGAGATGACCAAGCTGGCCATTTTTCATGACATGAAAGATGTAGCTCAGTTGTCCGTTTGTCAAATGAAACTGCTGGTTTTCTTGTTCAACTAGAATTGCCACGTCTGCCGCACTCCTTACCCAAGATCTGCTTCGTTTTGGAAAACGATCCGTTCAGAATTTGTTCCTTCAAGCTCCAACACTTGAATGCGATTTGCCCCTTTTTTCAGGAGTGGGCCTGGGACGTACAACGTTTTTTGCGGTCCAATGCTCCAATAACGCCCTAGGTTAAAACCATTCACAAACACGTTCCCCTTCGTCCAACCCTCTAGTTGAACAAATGTATCCGCAGGCTCCTCAACGGTTAAAGTTCCTTCAAAGAAACGTGGGTAACGCGTATCAACTCCAGAAATAGAGACATCAACATCTTCAAGCTCAATGCTGTACATTTCCCAGTCAAACAAATACTTGTTATCAATCCACAGGTTTTGAATGATCCCTTTTCGATCCTTCAAATGCTTGCCGTAATTGACGCGCCCCATATTTTCAACGAAGATTTCGAGAACGTTTTGCTCTTCTGGAAAATCCAACGTAATCATTTTCTCTTCATCATTACGATACACCAGTTTTTTGAATTCACCATTCACGTAAAGGGACGCGCGATCACGGATTGGATCCGCATCAATCGTGTATGTTCCTTTGCCTGGCACTTGCACACGATAAAGAACATATCCGTAGGCTTGATCTAAATCCTCCATCGCCAATGGGGTTTTGTGAAGCGTCTTTTTCCCGATTGAGGATAACGTATCAAACAGACTAACGGAAGCTGTTAGATCCACCGCTGTGACAGGAAGTCGTTTAACTGCCGTAGGAGTACTTTCTGGAACTGTCGTATACTCCTGCAATACTTTTTGAACATGTCGGTATTTCTCAGTAATCTCGCCAGACTCTGTCAACAGCGCATCGTAGTCATAGCTTGTAATCGTCGGATCGTAAAATTCATAATGGTTTGCCCCATTATGGAAGTTGAAGTTTGTCCCACCGTGGAACATGTAAAAGTTTACTGAAGCCCCAGCCTCCAGCATAGTTCGTAGCACATCAACGGCTTCTTCAGGCGGCCGTGTATGATGCTCCTTTCCCCAGCTGTCAAACCAGCCAATCCAGTATTCCGCACACATGCGTGGGCTTCCAGGCTTTAATTCATCAAGTGCTTGGAACGCCTCCTCTGCACGTGAGCCAAAGTTTAGCGTCGTCAATACGTCCGGAAGAGAGCCTTCTCGGATCATGTCCGGACCGTCTGACGTAAAGAGAAGAACATCGATGCCCTTTTCTTCAAACATCTCCTTCGTAACTTGCAGGTACTCCCGGTCATTGCCATAAGCCCCATATTCATTTTCAATCTGCAAAGCCAGTACCGGCCCGCCGTTTGTTGAAAGATACGGCACAATCTTCGGTAACAACACATTATAGTAAGATTCCAGGTGTTCTAGAAAGCGTGGGTCTGCGCAACGAAGGTCTAACGTACGGTCCTTTAGCAGCCATGCTGGCAAACCTCCAAATTCCCACTCTGCACAAATATAAGGCGCCGGTCGTAGGAGAACGTGAAGTCCGAGCTTATCCGCCTCTTGAATAAAGGCTTCAAGGTCTGCTAAGCCTTCAAAATTGAACTGCCCTTTTTTTGGCTCATGCACATTCCATGGGATGTAGGTTTCAACCGTATTGAATCCACATTCTTTTAGTTTCTGAAGGCGATCTGCCCAATACTCTGGCACCACTCGGAAGTAATGAATGCTGCCAGATAGAATGCGAAAAGGTTGCCCATTCAATAAAAATTGATTGTTTTCTGTAGTTAACATCGTGGCACTCCTCTGTTACTTCACTGCACTGCCAAGCATGCCTGAAACGAAATGCTTTTGCAGGGCGAGGAAGAATATCATAATTGGAATGGTAGCAATCGAAATACCTACCATCATTTGTCCGTAATCTGTGAAAGATACGCCGCTCAACGTGGACAAAGCCACGGGGAACGTATACATCTCCGGCGTTCGAATTGCAACGAGCGGCCACATAAAGTTATTCCACTGGTACATAAACAAAAAGATTGATGTTGCAGCAAGCGCTGGCTTCATAGACGGCAGCACGATGCTCGTAAAGATTCTCCACTCCCCAGCACCATCCAAGCGTGCTGCTTCAAGCAGCTCTGTTGGGAAGGCCACAAAGTTTTGCCGCATGAGGAAAATCGCAAATGGATAACAAAGCTGTGGTGCAATTAAAGAAAAATAGCTGTTTAAAAGACCGTAGTCCGTCATCATCTGAAACAAAGGGATAATGGTCGCTTGGTACGGAATCATCATCGAAAGAATGAAGATCGTGAAAATGACGTTTCTCCCTCTGAACTCAAACTTGGCAAACGCGTAAGCTGCCATTGTGCTGACGGCAAGTGCCAAAACAACATAAAGACCCGACACATAAAGAGAATTAAACAACACTCGCCAAATGCCAACACTGGCATCAAGATTGGATAAGTTTGTCCAAAACTCTCCTCCTGGCAATAAGGTTGGAGGAAAAGCAAACATTTTATCTGAACTATTGGTAGACCCTATAAGCATCCAATAAAACGGAAAGATAGATACAACTAGAAACAAACTCAAAAACACATACATACCGACTTTTCCGATAAGCTGCTTCGTTTTCATGACTTATCACCTGTAAATTTGAATTGGATAAATGACAGAATCGCAACGAGCACAACAACAACGTAGGCAACAGCACTACCATAACTAAAATCAAAGTATTCAAAGCCGTTTTCATAAATGTAGAGGCCTAGTGTCATCGTGGAATCCGCCGGTCCGCCTTGCGTCAGGTTAAACGGCTCGTCAAAGAGCTGCAGCGTTCCAATCGTCGACAGAATCCCCGCAAAAAGAAGAATAGGCTTCAAGCTAGGAATCGTAATAGAGAAAAATTGTCTAATTTTCCCAGCTCCATCAATGGACGCCGCTTCATACATCTCTTCAGGCACATTTTGTAGCGCAGCCAAAAACAGGACCATGTTGTAGCCTGTCCAGCGCCAAATCATTGCTATGATAATAGAAACCTTTGCCCAGAACGGGTCAGATAGCCAAGGAATTGGGCCAATGCCAAAAACGCCGACAATTGTATTTAAAATGCCGTTGTCTTGAAGAATAATAGAAAATAAGAGCGAATAGGCAACGAGTGATGTAACGGCTGGCAAGAAAAACGACACTCGAAAAAAGCCTTTCAGCTTTAGAAGCTGACTGTTTAATAAACTTGCCAAGCACATAGCCAGGAACAGCATAATCGGCACTTGGAAAATGAAGATGATAAACGTGTTTTCTAAGGCCTGCCAAAAAATCGAATCATTTAACAAACGAACATAATTGTCCAAGCCAACAAACTCATACGTAGCTCCTACCTTTTTCTGAAAGCTTAAAAGCAAGGACGCCACAATGGGATAGGCTGTAAACACGGCAAACAATAGTACTGCCGGCGCTATTAAAAGGTATGGAAAGGGTTTTGACCGATTCATTTGCCACGCCACCTTCTTCCTATAAAATGAATTTGATGTAAGAAACAAAACTCTAGACGAAGATGTCTTTTCTTCATCTGAGGCCCGTCGACATCAAAAATGAGAATACTATAAACGATCTGCTTGCATACGAGTCATTTGGTAGCTTCTAATTTACACGAACGAACATTTACTCATTTTCCACGGGCAATTCGCGAGACTCCTTTTTTCTGAAGGAGTCTCGCGAATGTCCGTTTCTCATCACATTCGCATAAAAAGCGTTTAGCAACAGCCTGAGGAAGTAGCGTCCTCCTCAGGCTGTGCCCTATTTTATCGTTTTATTGAATTCGGTTTTTCAGACGATCCGCCGCTTCCTGGAGCGCTTGAACTGGATCTGTGCCGTTCACAGTCAACGATTGTGCTTTTGTGGCTTCATCACGAGCAAGCGCATAGTTGCCTGTGTAGTTTGCTGTTGGAATATCATCCATCATACCCGCAAACATTTCCCAAATCTTTTGATCACTGAAATATGCAACAGGTTCTTTAAAGATTGGCTCGTCATAAATGGTGTTCAATGACGGGAACAATCCGCCTTCCATCGCCGTTAACTGTACTTCCTCTGAAGTTGAGAAAAACTCCATGAATTCATAGGCAAGGTCTTGCTGGTCAGAAGCAGTTGGAATCATATAGTTGCTTCCACCAAGGTTAGCTGCTCGATTGCCGCCCTCTTCCATTGCAGGCAATGGGAAGACGCCCCATTGACCTTCCATGTCAGGTGCTTGTCCAGTAAGTGACCCTGTCAACCAAGCCCCTGTTGGTGCTGTAGCAATCGTTCCGTTAGCTAGGCCACCAATCCATGCATCCCAACCTACCAAGTTCTCATTCAAACCTTCATCGACCAACGTTTTAATGACGTTCATCGCTTTAACTGATTCGTCAGAAGTTAAAGCAACTTCACCAGCATCATTAAAGTAGAAGGTCCCTTGTTGATTCAGCATGAGACGGTAAACGCCATCATCATTGTTCACGTCAATTCCTGTCATAGCGACGCCAGTAGCTTCTTTGAGCTGTTTTCCAGCCTCAATAAAGTCATCCCACGTTTCAATGCTTTGTGCATCAATACCTGCTTCTTCAAACAAGTCTGTACGATAAAACACGCCTGCTGGACCTGCATCAAACGGGAAGCCATACAAGCCGCCATCTTTTGTCAGTAACTCTGTTTTGTACCCTGGGAATTTATCTGTATGCTCATCAAAGCCTTTTTCAGATACATTCACAAACGCTTCTGGGAACGCATTCAAGTAACCTTGTAAACGATCGTCCTCGACAAGCATAATGTCTGGAAGACCTTCTCCACCTGCTTGAAGCCCTGTTGTGATCTTTTGGTACACGTCAGGTGTTCCAGTTTCATTAATTTCTAGTGTAAATCCTGGATTTTCTTCAGCAAACAATTCTGCCGCTTTCTCAAGCACAGGCACGTTAATGTTCCAAGCCCATGCTTGCAACGTCATGTTTTGCTCGCCGCCTTCTCCTGAGCTATCTCCATTGCCTCCGTCGGAAGCGTTATCATTTCCACCACATGCAGCCAAAAGCAAAACCATTGCAGCCATAAGACCCATTAGCTTTTTCATATTTTTAAATCTCCCCTTTTCGTCTTCATAAAAAATGAAAACCTTTTCACCCATATAATACGTGTTAGTGTTCATTTAGTCAATAAAATTTAGTAAATAATTTACTAAATGTATTTCTATTTGTTAAAAAACCTAGGTTCATCAAGAGGTAATGTCATCAATCTAGGAAACCTCCTCGACTCAATGGAAAAACAAGTTAGATCGGGAAGCTCATTGCTGAGATTCGCATCTCTTTTTGCCCACAAGAAAAAACTCCCCTTTAAATTTCTGATCCATCACGGATCTGAGATTGAAAGGGGAGCACCTAGAGAGAGATCATCTCTGTTATCTTTTAACAAAACTTTCGCAGCGTAAAACACGCGATCAAACTCTACCATGATGAGGTCCTTTGAAATCGATGTTGCCCTTATACCCTTTAGGGTGAAGAGTAAATACGAGTGCTTCGTCAAAACACTTCGCTTTCCGCGGGCACGGCTTCAGCTTCCTCGGAATCTTGCTTTCCGAAGGGATCTTCAGCTCGCGCTGTTCCCGCAGGAGTCTACATATTTTGACTACGCTGATGTTTGTTTCTGCGTGAATTTTTTATTTTATTCAGGTCTCTTATCACGAGTTAGAAAGAGTGTTAAGGCATGTTGCTTACCAAACAAGACAAGTAAGTGCAAGTTGGGTCACCTAGTGCAGTATTGATGTAGCGGTGGCTTTATGTTTAGATAACTTGCGCAGAGCAAAAATCACCTTCAACAGAAAAAGAAACCCCAACAATAAATTGCAGGGTTTACCAAATTATATCTAAAGCGTGTCTGCCAAAAGCCAAAGTGCGAAGTTTAGTTTTAAGACGTACCTTACTGTTTAACGACCAAGCGCCATATGTTCGTATCGACCACGAATGATGCTATAGATGCCATACAATACGAGACCGAGTGCTACAAGAGCGAGCAACCATGTTCCGTAAGGCTGTTGGGCAAGCTCTGACAATGCGCCGCCTAAGCCCTTTGTTTCGTCGGGGTTTGCCGTAATGGCGGTTTGAATAAAAAAGTACCCGACCATGGCAAGCACGGTGCCTCTAGCCATTAAGCCCATTTTTCCTGCTTTTCGTGCAATCTTTGTTTCTTGTTGATTCATTTCACTCGTTTTAAACTTACTCATAAACGTTTTTTTATATCCCGAGATGAATTCGTAAAGGCCATACCCAATAATAACAACACCGACAATTCCGATAATCCATTGACCAAACGGCTGCGACAACAGTTTAGCTGAGAGCGTTTGTTGCCCTCCTCCATCTGATCCACCAGAACCTATCGCTAACTTAATCGCGTTAAAGGCAATGGCACCATAAATGATTCCACTTATAAAATAGCCGATGCGAATAATGATGCCCTTCGCATCAGAACCTCTGTTTTCCGGATCTTTGAAGCACTTCACGATTTCCCAAACAACGTATCCGATCAATCCGATCCCAATCACCCAAAGCAGGACTGAACCAAATGGCATGTTCGCAACTGATTGCAAAGCACCTGATTGACCCGTCGTCTGCCCACCACTGCCAAAAGCCGCCATGAGCGCCAATACACCAATTAAACCATAGACAACGCCTTGTGCCATGTATCCAAAACGACCAAACCGACGAATCCACGGCTTCGTTTCGTTTTTTGCTTTGTTGGCTTTCTGTCGTGCTTCGTTTACTGGCCTGGATGCTTGCATGTCAATCAACTCCTTTTTATGTTTGTTATCGTATGCACAGATACCTTATACGTACCCGTCACTGTGATTTAGAAACATTTAATAATTCCCAACAAATCCATTGTTTACGTTTACTGATGTCTAGGGAACAACCAAACAAAATGAATCAATCGGAGGGTTTGACTATGAAGCAGCATAAAAAGCCCGTCATTGCTCTCACTGGAGCAAGCGGGTATATTGGTTCTCACCTTATTGAACACTTATCACAGCAAGGACATGTCGTCGCTCTGTCTCGCCACGGGGACGATAAACAGGATACAGACCACATTTCATGGCGCTCATGTGATCTCTTCTCCTTGCAAGATGCAGAAAAAGGACTTAAAGGAGCTGATATTGCCATCTACCTCGTCCATTCCATGAAGCCTGGGGCGAAGCTGACGCAAGCCAGCTTTGAGGATATGGACTTAATTTTAGCCGACAATTTTGCCAAAGCGGCGAAGAGAAATGGCGTCAAGCAAATCGTTTATTTAAGTGGGCTAATGCCAGTGAATCAATCAGACCTTTCACGCCACCTCCGAAGCCGGCTAGAGGTTGAAAAAGTGCTTCAGTATTATGGGACGCCCGTCACTGTTCTACGAGCCGGGTTGATCATTGGACCAGAAGGCTCGTCTTTTCCGATTCTTGCGACCTTAGTGAAACGACTTCCAGCTATGCTGTTACCCACATGGACTAGAACAAACACACACCCCATCGCTCTTAATGATGTGCTCCATGCTTTTGTTTCGGTTGTCGATCAAGAACGATACTATGATCAAATCATCGATTTAGGCGGACCCGAAGTCATGTCATATCGTGAAATGATGTTCAGAACAGCCGCAATCATGAACAAAAAACGTCGTCTTATCAATGTCCCCGTTCTAACTGTCAAGCTCTCTAGACTGTGGGTCATGCTGACAACACAGTATCCAAAGGAAACGGTCTACCCTTTAATCGAAAGTTTACGTCATCCGATGGTGGCGGATGACAGTCGCATGGTTGCGGGGGTCAGCGATGGGCGTATTGGATTTGAAGAAGCGGTTCAACTTGCACTTGCTGAAGGCTCTACAACGTCCCGAAAGACCTTCTCGCAGATGCCATTGCGCCCGCTCGTGCGTTCCATCCAACGGGTGCCTCTTCCAGAAGGAGCGAGTGCCAAATGGGCCGCACAACATTACATTTCCTGGTTAGCAAAAGCTTGTTGGCCGTTGCTTCGCACTGAAACGAGAGCTTCAGAGACCTATGTGATTTCCTTACGATGGAGCTCATCGCCATTGCTCGTTTTATCGTTTGCTAAGGAACGCAGTACGACGACACGTGCCCTCTTCTATATTACAGGCGGATTGTTCGCTAACGTGAAAGAAAGCCAGCGAGGCCGAATTGAGTTCAGGCAAGTACCAGGCAAACAGGAGTGTTTAATAGCGATTCACGAATACATGCCTTCGCTTCCATGGGTGTTCTACAAAGCTACGCAAGCAAAGGCCCATTTATTGGTCATGACACTTTATAAATGGCACCTCATGAGGTTTTCTGCAATAAAAAATCAAGCCTTTCAGTCAGATGGTTATTTAGAAGCGTAAAAATTGGCGCAGACACACCCATTTTTTCCATTTCACTCTCTGGGACATAGGGCGCCTCTGTGATACTATAGCTTCTATAAAGGGCAAATGACCTACAAAGGCAGAGATACAACTTGTCGTTGGACCGGTCAAACACCAGCAGCTACCAGCAAACGACACTTGGATGGAATAGCCCCTAAAATCGTGTCTTACGTCAAAATAAATAGGTCTTTAGACATAGATATGAAGGACATGAAGGTTACATGTTGAAAGATATATAGACGTCTTTACAGATGACAAAACACGAGGGGGGTATCATCCGGTGGATCAGTTAAAAATAATTATTGCCGATGATCAAACATTGCTCCGAGATGGCTTAAAAACGATTCTAGATCTTGAGCAAGACATGAACGTTGTGGCTACTACTGTTAACGGGGAAGATGCGATTGAGGCCATAAAAAAAGAGAACCCTCATGTGGTTCTTCTTGACATTAAGATGCCTATAATGGATGGCATCGAATGTCTGAAACAGATTAAACAATTCGACCCTTCCATTATCGTGCTTATGTTAACGACTTTTATCGAAGAGCACTATATTGTTGAAAGCCTTACGCTCGGAGCAGATGGCTTCTTACTAAAAGACATGCCTGGGGACAAGCTTATCACTTCAATTAGAGATGCGGCGTCTGGTCAATTGATGATGCCCTCCATTATCGCGACTAAGCTGGCCGACATGGTCGTACAACTGTCAGCTACAAATACAACATTTGATAGTAAGCAATGGGCGATCAAAGATCGTGTGGGCCTCTCTGAGAGAGAAGGAGAAATTGTTCACTTACTTGTTAAGGGCTTTAACAATCGGCAAATTGCTAGTACACTTCACATGAGCGAAGGAACGATTAAAAATTACATTAGCATCATTTACAGTAAAATCGGCATAAACGACCGCGCCAAAGCCATTGTGTATTTTACCGAACGATGGAAAGATTCAGCACCAACTACATCTTCCCAATAGTCTTGCTCCTTAAATTGCGCGTGACCCGAGTGACTGAATGACGTTTTGAGAACCTCGAACAACGCTATGGCGATGCTTTGTATTGATGAGTTGCAACACTCGTACTGCTTTTTCGAATACATCACCTACGACAACTTCATCAAAGATGACCCTGTCCCAATCCCAAAAATGTGAGGACTGGAAGGCAATCGCCAGAGGAACGATCGGTTGCATTCCTCCTTGCTCGTTAAGAGCTGCACAAACTGTCATTTTTGTCATAATTTCCACGGGCGCGCTGTCATCTAGAGAATAGGTCGCTTGAAAGTATGGCAAAGCCACTTGAATGACGTTCGCACGCTCCCATTCATCCTCCGCAAGCACACTTCCTTGTTGATCGATAAAACGAGCTCTATCTAGTTGTTCAGGTGCGCCAATCGTCATGCTTTGAAACCGCCCTATAGTCCAACTGACATCATATTTCAATCCTGACATCTCGCCAACAACACGGCTATGAAACACTATATCTTGGTGTTCCTCTTGATACAAAAGAGTTTCTTCTGAATGCTCAGACCTGACAGATGTTTCTTCAGAAAATGATACTTCTCGTAACCCCACAGACTCCACTCCAATCCCAAGGATACAACTCTCTGTTATCCAATTGATGCTTTTATCGTACCCGATAAAAAGTCATATGATTAGTGAATGGAGTCACTTCTTTTAGTCATATTCTCTTAGACAATCTCGATTTCGTTGATTCATAAGCACGGTTATAGCACAGGTACAGCAAACCAAAGGGTGGCTCCTTTGCCTTCGCTGCTCTTAAACTCAAGGCGCCCGTTTTGTTGCTCCACTCTTTCCTTTAAGGCGGTCAAGCCAAAACCGAAGCCTTGCGTTTCGCTCCCTTTGCCGTTATCACGAAGTTCAAACGCGAGCGAATCTTCCTGCATGTCAACATCAAACCAAAAGCGGGTTGCACCGCCATGCTGAATACCATTTGTTAATCCTTGCTGCAACGCATGATACACTGTTTTTTTCAATGGTGCGTCCAACTCTGGAATGGCTTTTTGCTTATAGGTGACGCTCACTTGAGCATTCAGTTCCGTGTCCATAATCAGCTTCTGAATCATTGGCCAAAGCTTTACGGCGTCGCCTTCTTTTTTCAGCATATGAACAGACTGGCGTATGTCCTGTAACCCTTGACGAACCAACCCCTGAGCGAGGCTAAGTTTTTGTTGTGCGAGCTCAGGGTCAAACGCAATCAAACGTTTACCTGCCTCCATTTGGATGACCGTGGTCGTCAATGCATGCCCCACGACATCATGGATATCGTGAGCAATGCGATTTCGTTCTTCAAGCTTCGCTACCTCAGCAAAGGCTTCAGCGGTTTGTTGAAGGGATTGCTTCAATTGATGGTTGGTCTCCTGGAGGTCAGCTGTCCGTTCATTCACCAAATGCTCTAGGCGCTGATTGTGCTGGTCAATGAATACCAAATCACGATACGACCGTATGGCAGAATACATCGTTGTGTAAAGTTTTTCTGCCGTAAGCTCCGTTTTTTCTTTATAATCATTGATATCATATCGATGGACAACTTCTCGCTCTGGCACTTCACCTGGCTGCCCTGTACGAAAAATTATGCGCACGAGATGATTGTTTAATTGCTCGCGTACATATTGCACCACTTCAATTCCTGCCGCCTCATGCTCCATGACGGCATCCAACAGCAATATCGCCGTTTCCGGGTGCGATGCCATTAAACGCTTGGCTTCTGCTCCAGAATACCCACTAATAAACTCAACTGGTCGTCCTTCAAAATAAAAATCATTCAACACCATTTTTGTGACACGGTGCACCTCGGGCTCGTCATCTATAATCATGAATTTCCAAGCCTTCTCACTGGTTTCTTCTGTCTCTTCCGGATCCTCCTCCCATAAATCATTTAATAGCATGTCGTCTGAATGCCTCGATGTATTCGACGCTTCTCTCTTCATGCCGTATCTCCTGTTGAGGCAACCACATCCTCTGGCTCAACATAATATTTCTCAAGCGTTTTGTCTGCACCTAGCCATTTTCCAAGTTTGGCGAGCGCACCGAAAAATAGCTTTTGCATACGTATCGGGATTACCGGGAGATACGTGCCACCCCACTGAAATAAAAATCCCCAAAGAAGAGGGTTGCGAGGGACAGGGATTTTTCCTGGCAACGTTCGCCGGTCCGCCTTCAGCCCATAACCACAGCGGATAAAGCGCTCAAAATCATCCGCAGGACGAATTTCCACTGTGAAATTAACAAATTCAGACGTGTGATTCCAAAACGTATGACGTTCCCCCGGCTGAACGACAAAGGTGTCCCCTGCTTTTAAAATGTGCACCTTTCCGTTCACTTTTAAAGACAGCTCGCCATCAATTCCTAAAAAGGACTCAGAAAAAGCTTCATGATAGTGCATTGGAATGCCATCATTTGGATCAAGATGCGTTGTGAACTGCACATAGGCTCCATTTGTCTCAGGCGTGGTTTTTAAAAATGTGACCGTTTCACCTGTTTCGGCGTTCCCAACTGTTCTTGGCAATGCGTGAAGCGTAACGTCCTTCGGATCAACTTTATTCATGTGATTCCCTCCTCATTATCGTATACATCCTAAACATGGCGTGCATTAGGTTATGGTTTACCCTAGACATCTAGCAAATCGAATTTTTAAAGCGTGCGTCTGACAGAATCAACGAATGGTATACACATATAAAGCCTACATAGGTCGCGACCTATGAACTACCCTCTGAGTTCATTTCATGCGGCAGATGAATAAGAAACTTCGTGCCCTGCCCAAGCAGACTTTCACAAGAAATGGTTCCTGAGAGTGTCTCCGTAACCATCTGATAGACGACGTGAAGCCCTAGGCCAGTACCACCTTGACCACGTTTCGTCGTAAAAAATGGATCGAAAATCTTTTGCAAAGAATCCTCTGAAATCCCTGCGCCATTGTCCTTAAAGACAATAAGCACATGAGAACGCTCCTGAAACAATTGAATCGTAATCTCTCCGCTAAGCTGCTCATGAAAAGCATGCTGTAAAGCGTTCATAACAAGATTTGTAATAACCTGAGAAAAGCTCCCCGGGTAGCTGTTGATTTCCATGTCGTCGGGCCCTTTAACAACCAGCTGGTGACTCGTTTTCTTTAGCTCTGGGGACAGACTTCGAATCACATCTTCTATATAGGCCTTGACCTTGAAGGAACGTTTTTCTTCACTTGAACGATCAACGGTAATCTTTTTAAAACTAGCAACCAAGTCTGCTGCTCGTTTGACGTTTGTTAAAATCATTGACGACGCATCGCGTGAAAGCTCTGCAAATGCATCAAGATCCTTTTTTTTCAATTGACCCTCTTCATACTTCCTTAGCCAACGTGTCGTTGAATCATACAAGTGAGAAGATGCTGTCAAGCTTACCCCAATCGGCGTATTTACCTCGTGAGCGATGCCAGCCATTAACCCGCCAAGAGACGCCATCTTTTCTTTCTGAAGCAATTCGCGTTGTGTTGTCTTTAAGGAGGTCAACGCTTCTTCAAGCTCTTTTGTACGCTCTTTCACTCTCACATTGAGCTGTCCATATAATCTGGCATTTTCTAAAGAGATCGCCGCTTGAGAAGCGATCATCGTAAGCAATGACTTTCGTTCTGGTGTAAAGGCATTTGGGATTAAGTTATTTTCCATATAAAGCACCGTATTGACCGAATGGCGTTGATAAATGGGTATACAAAGCAATGATCGTGGTTGCCGGCTACGGATGTACGGATCGTGAGCAAATTGTAAATTCTTCGTTGCATCATCAATGACGACCCATTCATTCGTTCTTACAGCGTACTCAATAATGGTTGAGCTCACAGCGTCCCTAAGGTTCGAAAAAGGCGCAGGACATTGAACTGGCCTTTCAACCGATGCGAGGGATTCAAACGCCTCTGCCCTCCATCCATCGGGATGCTTCATAAAGAGCCACGCTTTTTCAGCACCTGCGTTTTCCATTGCTACACTGAGTAGAACCTTGAGAAGCTGAGGGTGGTGCATTTCTTTTGAAATGACCTGCGCTGCCTTAATGGCCGTCGTCAAATCCAATGCCGCAGATCGTTCAGTGGCAGAGGTTTGTTTTGATACACTTCCTTTTATCGTGGGAAGTGCTGTCTCGTCCACTGTATCAACAAACCACTCAGGATACGTTCTCTCCATATCGGCAATTTTGCCATAGGCTCCCCACTGCTCGTAAGCTTTTATAGCCTCGTTAAAGAACCATCTAGCTTGCATATGAAGCTGATCCGCTACACAATGCAACGCCGCACATTCTCCTGCTTCAGCCACATGCTGAACAAAAGAATGTTCCTTTGCATGGCGTAGGGATGCATCGTAACAGCGAAGGGCCTCCTGTCCATCTCCATGAATGCGCGCAAGCTCTCCTTGGATGAGAAGCTCCCGATGGTGATAATTCTCAGGACATTCTTCAGCTCTTGACCTCAGATGCGCCAAATGGGACTGGATTTTCCGAATAAGCCGTTCACGCTCATCGGCCACCAATGGCTGAGACAGACAGTAACGACAAAGGGTCAACGCTCCATAGTACACATATTCCTCTTCAAGGATTTGTCCGACCACTGAACCCACCATCTCACCAGCAAGAGCTTCCTCCGTCACAGCTTCTTTAAGTTGACCAAAAAAGTACGCTGCGCGAAGCTTGTGGAAGTGAAAGAGAAATGTTTTCACTGGGTCTTCACCAAGTGTTGCTGCGTAAGTGTCCTGATCAAAATCGGCACTCGATAAGCTGCCCGGCTGATCCGTTTCACCCCTCATACTAAGAACCCACTGATGCATCAGCATAACGCGATCGAAGGAATCTAACGAATTGATTTGTCGTAACCAAGCCATGTAAGAATTCGCTTTATTTTTGACTTCTTCCAATGGGACGGCTGTGCTTACGGAAGTATCCACAAGAGCAACTGCACAGAACCCGGCATACACAAGATCTCCACTTTTCTTTCCATTTTCATACGCTTTCTCCAGACTCGCCATCGACGTCCTCACATGACGTTTGCGATGATTAATAAAGATGGCGAACGATCCGTAGGCTTTACAGATCGCTTGTGCATCATGAAGTTGGTCTGCGATTGCACAAGAAAGCTGGCCAAGACGAAAGCCCTCATCGACATTGCGCCATACACCTACGAGCATTATGCTGTATGCCGTGAAGCCAGCCCCTGAAAAGGCAGACAGCCCATGGGCAAGGGACAGTTTTATCGAGCGCAAAGAGGTGTAGGCAAACCAATTTAAATCAACATAATAAGAGGATGGTCCCGTATGGCTAATCAGTTTAAGAGCTTGCTGTACAGCGTCATTTGACATGACCGGAAGCTGTTGCAAGTCCTCCTCATTAACATTGGAAAGTAGCTCCTCAATAACCTTACGCTCTTGCACAATATCCTGATCGGTAATGCGGTCTGGAATAGAAACGTCCAACATCGCAAGTGCTCGATTGCTTATTTTCAGTACATCTGCATACTCTGTTAAATTCGTTTTGATGCTAATTTGAATCGTAAGTAAACGCACTTTATTCAGTGTCGACAACGGTTTGTTAATGGCCACATCTATCCAACGCTCCGCCTCTTCAAAGGCACCACACAAATAGCTTAACTCCGCACATGCCTCGTGCAAGGCAAAGCACAAATCAGGAGTGTTCACCCATGCTTCATCTGACAACGCCTCGGCACCGAGTGATGCATAGTGCAGTGCCATGTCAAAAGCTGCTGCGCGCTGGCTCAACACCGATGCCTCCAATAACAAGGATGCCATTGTCAGCTTTTCCTTAGCATCCTGAATGAGCTCTTTAGAGGCAATCAAATGCCCTACAATGGTGTACACATCCATTGCCCATAACGAGTTCTGTTCTTTTGCAGAAAGTCCATAGCTCGCAAGCGCATAATGCACCTTTTTTCGTTCAAACTCAGAAAGTGATTGATACGCCACCTGTTGGATACGGTCATGCAGAAACTCAAACTGTGTTTCCGTAGACTGCGAAAGATATCCTCGTTTCACGCCTTCCTGCAGTGCCCCAGTCACAAAAGCAGGAGATTTTTCCATAACCGTTGACAGTGTCCCCACACAAATCTGTCTGCCTACACTTGCCGCCCAAGCAAGGCACCTGCTTGTATCAGCTGAAAGAGAACGAAACTGATCCACTAAGAACTCAACCACATTGTCCGTATGAGGCGCATTGCGAATAGACGACTCCATCCAATCCCATGCTTGTGTAGTAGGGTCAAAATACAACCAGCGTTTTTCTAGCAGCACACCAATAAACTGGCGTACAAAAAATGGATTACCTTTCGTCTTTTGGTGAATTAAAGCAGCGACGGCTTCAATCTTCTCCGTTGATGAATGGAAGGCATCCATTAGCATCGTACGAATGGCTTGCATGGAGAGGTCATTCAAATGCAATTTAACAATATCGCGATCATTGATGAGCGCGGGCAGTAGCTCAACACCCTCCACATTTTCCTCGCGGTATGTGCCAACGCTCAGCAGATAGGGAATATAGAAATCTTCTTTGACGTAACGGAAAAATTGTAAGGTCGCGGTATCTGCCCACTGCAGATCATCAATAACGAGGACAACGGGGTGCTCTTTGAAGCAACATGAGCGTAAGACGTCCGCTAGTACATACTTAAAGCCAATATCCGAGTCCATCAGTGAAGGCTCGTCGGACGTGTCAACGGTTGGTAGCACCGCTTCGAGAACAGGTAAAATTTCCTTGAGACGTTTGCCATTGGTATCTGCGATATATCGTAGTCTCTCCGCCCATTCATCGACCTCTGCTTCAGACCTAGAGAGCATTTTCTTAATCAATTGCTCCATCGCTTGCAGCAGAGGCTGATACGGAAGACCACCATTGTACTGTTCGCATTTCCCAGAAACAAACGCGCCACCAAAAGGCACAAGCTGCGACACAAACGTTGTTTTTCCTGACCCAGAAACACCAGAGACGAGTATGGAAACAGCTTCGCCCATCCGCACATCATCATAAAGTGACAACAGACCGTTCGTTTGCTCCTCGACTCCATACATTTGTTCAGACCATTCAATGGTGATCGCGCGATCCATTTCACCTAGTGAAAAAGGAGAAATTTCCTGAGAAGATGCCCATTCCTCACTACAGTGAAGAAGATCAGAACCTAGGCTCATCATAGATTGATATCTCTCATACGGATTTTTTTCCAAACATTTCATAACGATCCGTGACACCATAATGGGGAGGTTTGCATTCAACGCATGTGGAGCATCCGGTTCCATAGCCAAATGCTCATGGATCATTTCAAGCGGATCACTCTTCGTAAACGGTCGCTTTCCCGTCAACCATTCATACATTGTCACGCCAAATGCGTACACATCACTCATTACATCCACATGGTGCGTCGTTCGGCCAGTCTGCTCAGGGGACAAATACGCGTAAGTGCCTGACAGCTGGCGGTCATCGTCCCTCGCATCCCTCACAGTAGAAGCCAAATTCAGATCAATGAGCTTAATCGTTTCAGTTGTTGGTTCGAGGAGCATATTTGACGGGTTCACGTCACGGTGAATAATGCCTTGATCATGCAATTCCTGCAAAGCCCCCGTCACCTGCGCAGTGAATTGAAAAAACGTTTCCAAAGCCATCGATTCGCCTCGATAGAGCCCATCCATAGACAAACCAAAACAATCCTCCAACACAATGGCCGGACGGCTTGAGATCGTTCTCAACCCATAAGAACGAATAATATGATTTGAAACCACCGATTGCAGGAAGGTATTTTCTCGTTCATAGACTGCCAGCGTTTCACTGTCATTAAACTCCTTTGCTGGCATCTTCAAAATCACTGAACGAGATTTCTCAACCTCCTGACACCGTAGCACAAGTGTATCTTCACTCTCGTGCACCTTTTCAATCAACTGAAACCTTGAATCAAGCATGGTCCGACCCTCATTTCTATATCTACCAGGCTGATGACAAACGCTCGCTTTCTTCGTTGTTTCGCCATGTCCGGTGCTCATTGCCCGTATGGCAACTCCGCGCCTCCCAAGCCTTCACGCCTCGAGAGACAAACGTTTTCATTCAGCCTGACTACGGCTTGATGACAAACACTCACTTTCTTCGTTGTTTCGCCATGTCCGGTGCTCATTGCCCGTACGTTTTCATACAACCTACTATATTCAAAAGTCCCCTTCATTTAGCTCTCTTTAAAAAAGTTTAAGAGATATATGTAGTGCCTTTACACTCACGCAAAACAACAACGCCTTCCGACTGCGATCTATCCCGCACGAAATGAACTTCCTCTCCAACTTTTTGCTCAATTCAAAGATCATTAAGCGCCGAAGATGGGGAGGTGGCGACGTGGCGAGATTCCTCTTTCAGTTTAGTAGGAAGGAGGTCATATGACCAGTGACCCCAGTCACAAACAACCAAAAGAAAACAAAAATGGAAAACAAACAAGAGCCTCTAACATTATAGAAGCTCCAGTAGTTTTCCCTTTATAAAATTGTAGCTTTCCTTTGCATCTTGCTTGGCGTAGAAGCGAAGTCCGTCTACCGTTCTGAAAAGCATGTAGCATTGCAATCGCTCTGAAAAATGGGGAATAGTGTTGTTTGCTTGAAATAGCAGTGTTGGGAAATGAAGCTGAGGGGCCCATAGGTGAACATTGGCGACATCCATCATAAAATCGCTGAAAGAAGCCATCTCCCAGTCGACAATCCCCGTCACTTTAGTATCGTTAGCGAGCATGTTTCCGAGATGAAAGTCTCCATGAACGAGTGTTGGTGTTTTAGGAGCAAAGGCTGTCAATTCAATTAGCCTCTGATACCCCGCTTGGAAAACGTCTTTTTCTAGAAAACTATCATGATATAAATGGGTCCAGTTTTCGTAAAAACCACTTGGCTCCTCATGAAAATGCGAGGCGATGAGCTCGGTCATTGTCTCATACGACGCTTCGTTTTCTTGAGGGTCTATGAACTGGAAGCCCGCAGTTGATGGAACGTCAATTTCCCCCATCCGGGTCACTTGCTCGGCGAGGTCTTTCAGTGGCCATTGCACCGCCTCAATCGAAAGCTCATCCATCGCTGTTCCTGCTGCTTTTTCTGAAATGGCGTAATGAACATTTTCGATTACTCCTCGAGAGATAACCTTTGGGATTGGCAATCGTTCTCCGAAATTCATATACATATACTGTGCTTTCTCGAAGCTCTTTCCGTCATCCTTGAAATGAACGATCAACGGCTGTTCATCTGATTGAAAGCTGAACACTCTACTCAGCTCTCCTTTTTCGATTGGTGTAACGTTTTTTACAGTCCCTTGCACAATCTGTTTAATGAGTGACTCAACACGCTCCATTGTAAGTGATACTTTGAATGACTTCATCTCAGACCTCTTTCATTGTTGTCGTAGTGTACCCATTCGCCTAAAAGAGGAGCATTCCTTTTTAGTTAAAGCGCGTGAGTGAATTTCTTACGTTCAGTGAATGAGAAAGTGACCTTCCAAAAGTACTAACAGAAGTTTTTTAAAAAAAGCAGGCACTAGTGCCCTTTCCACTTCCTTCGTTGGTTATGGTCGAAATTGAACCAACAAGGTCTATCTCATTTCATTCGTTCTTAACAATAACCAAAAACGGTAACTAACAAGACTCCTGCGGCAAAGAAAACACGATGAGGTGGACGGGAATGACGATCGCTCCGTCAACATACTTCGCTTTCTGTGGGGCACGGCTTCAGCTTCCTCGGAAAGCAGGCTTTCCGAGGGGATCTTCAGCTCGCGCTGATCCCACTAGAGTCTACGTATGTTGACTACGCTGATGTTTGTTTCTGCGGACATTGTTTATTGTGGCTCGGTCTCGTATAGAGGGTAAAAGCCGTGTGGCAACCAAATAAGGCGAGAAAGTGCAATGTTTCAAGGTAGGTCACCTGGTGCCTTTTACACGAATGTTGTTGGTAACGGTTGAAAATGAAACCAAAAAAGATCTTTCTCATAAACCAAAAACGGCGACTAGCGAGACTCCAGCGGCAAAGAAAATACGATGAGGTCCTTTCGAATCGATGTTGCACTTGTACCCGCAGGGTGAAAAGAAAACACGATGAGGTGGACGGGAATGACGACCGCTCCGTCTACATACTTCGCTTTCTGTGGGGCACGGCTTCAGCTTCCTCGAAAAAGCAGGCTTTTTCGAGGGGATCTTCAGCTCGCGCTGATCCCACTAGAGTCTACGTATGTTGCCTACGCTGGTGTTTATTTCTGCGGACATTGTTTTCATGTGGCTCGGTCTCGTATAGAGGGTAAAAGCCGTGTGGCAACCAAATAAGATGAGGTCTTCTCGAGTCGATGTTGCACTTGTGCCCTTTAAGGTGAAAGCGAACGTATAGCCATTTGCCTATAGAGAGTGTTTTCCAGCTGTTAACTTGTGCGAAAACAGAAACTATAACTCACCCTGAATAAAATAAGATCTACGTTACTTGATGGGGCATTAGTGACCAATTCTGAGAATGCCGCTATGAATTCACCTTGCGAACACAAAAGCGCATCGTACAAACGACCTTCCGAGCAAGCACCAACGCATTTTTCATTTATATAACCAAGTTAAATCATTAAACACAGTTGACATATAAGAATAAATTGTTTTTAATTATCATTAACACATTTTACATCTGTCATAGGTCTGAAAATTCGTTTTGTTCTTACAGTCTTTACTTTCAAGGGAGCGTTCATATGTCAAAACTATTGCTATTTGCCATCATCGGTTTTTTCGCCCAATTGATTGACGGATCACTGGGAATGGGGTTTGGCGCTACGTCATCGTCTTTACTGTTGCTGTTTGCTGTGGCCCCTGCGGTTGTTTCTGCTTCTATTCATATCGCAGAAATTGCGACGACGGCTGCATCTGGTGCCTCCCATTTAAAATTCGGCAATGTCGATAAGCCATTGCTCTATCGAATGATTATTCCTGGCTCTATTAGTGCGTTCATCGGAGCTGCTTTTCTGAGTGGATTGCCCGGAGATGTAATCAAGCCCTATATCTCTATCTTTTTACTAGTTCTTGGCGGGTACATTATGTATCGTTTTTTAATTGCCGTTCCTTCAACGAATCAAAGCATCGCTAAGCCGCTGAAACGAATTGTGCTCATCCCTATGAGTGCCCTCGCTGGCTTTTTCGATGCCGTTGGCGGCGGCGGATGGGGACCGGTAAACACCCCATTTCTGCTTTCGAGAAAAGGCGCCATTCCAAGAAAAGTGATCGGCACAGTAGACACAAGTGAATTTGCAGTCACTTTATCCGCGTCGTTAGGCTTTATTATCTTTCTCGGGTGGGAGCAAATCAGTTGGTTTTGGGTAGCAGCATTTGCCATTGGCGGTGTTTGCGCTGCTCCGATTGCAGCCTGGCTTGTTAAAATCATGCCAACTCACCTGCTCGGTGTCCTTGTTGGCGGACTGATCATTTTCACTAATGTAAATATACTACTAATACATTTCCTGAATGGATTTAACAATGGCTTTTACGTCATTTACATCGTTCTACTGGCGCTTTGGGCTTATGCTGTATTTTTCGCCCATTCTCGCAACAAAAAAATACAGCTTGAGGACAATGAGAATCACGCGAAACAAATTCAATCTTCATCACATTAATCCACAGGGCCTGTTGATAAGTGAAGCCGCCTTTTTTGTAAAAACCCATATCGTTGCACGTTGAAAGCAGATTGACGTCCATTTGTTTGCTACCAGCTTCAAGATGCACCAACAAAAACAAAGCGTGCCCAATGGATTTATCGGGCACGCTTTGTTTGCCTTTCTATGTTCAATCAAACAATCAATTAACACTTACAGAATCGGTGACAGCAGTCTTGAAATGGATTCTTTGAAGCGAATCCAGCGAGAGCGTTCTTCGTAAGCATCGTACGTTAGCAATGTAGACACCTCTATATCCTCTCTAAACTTCTCGCTAATCTCCATCGCTATTTCCTTGTCATAGAGAAAGGCATTAACCTCAAAATTCAGCTTAAAGCTTCTGACATCAATATTCGCGGTACCCACTGAAGAGATTTCATCATCCACAATTATCGTTTTTGCGTGAATGAAACCTTTGTTGTATATATACACCTTCGCTCCTGTTTTTAATAGCTCCCCAATATAAGACATTGTCGCCCAATACACAAACATATGATCCGGCTTATTTGGGATCATAATGGTCACCTCAATGTCTGACAAGCATGCTACACGCAGCGCATCAAGGACACTTGCATCAGGAATGAAATATGGTGATTGGATATAAATTGATTTTTGGGCAGTAGAAATCATCTTTAAATACCCGTACTTGATGTGCTCAAGTTCTGAATCTGGACCGCTTGTCACAATTTGAATACCCGTTTCGCCTGTTGTTTCCACTTGAGGAAACAAGCGTTTTTCGTATGAAATGTCATGGTGCTTCGAGGCCTGGTTCCAATCGAGGATGAACCTGGCCTGCAAGGAATACACTGCCTTCCCCTGGATACGCAAGTGATTATCTCTCCAATAGCCGAACTTCTCGCTTCGTCCAAGGTATTCATCCCCTACATTAAATCCTCCGATGTAGCCTATCTTCCCGTCGATAACAACGATTTTACGATGGTTCCGGTAATTCAAACGAATATTGATAATGCGGAATTTGGAAGGGAAGAACGCTTCGATTTCCCCACCATGCGCAACCAAGTCTTTAAAATTTCGCTTTCGCAATGTTCGCGAACCGAGATCATCATAAAGCACCTTTACCTCTACTCCCTCGGTGGCTTTTTCAGTCAGTGCGCGAATAATGTCTCTCCCAAGCTGGTCATTCCGAAAAATATAATATTGCAGGTGAATCGTGTCCTTCGCAGCTTTAATGTCGGTTAATAGCTGTGTAAACTTAGCGTTACCATCAGCATATAGCTCAACTTTATTATCATCCGTGAATACAGCCTTATTGTTTAGCAGATGCAAGTACAACAAGTCCGAGTGTTCAAACGTCTCAGGATTATGATAAGGAAAGCTCCCAGCATGAATTGCTTCAAGCTGCTTTTCTGCCATCTGATCGTAATCGCGCCGATTAAAGTCCTCCGAATCAAACAAATGATAGCGACTTAGGTTTTGCGCGAACAACAAGTAGGTGATAAATCCGATCCCAGGAAGAAAAAACATGACGAGCAGCCAAGCCCACGTCGCACCAATATCTCTGCGCTCACGAAAGACGACGATAATGGCAAAGGCAAAGTTCAAGGCAATTAATAAGTAAATAAGGATTGCTGAGACACTCACTCGTTACTCCCCCTGACAACACCGATTTCAAAATTCCAAGCCGTTTCGAACAATAGCTTGGTATACAGTATACCTTCATTTTGCAAAGAAATGAAAATCGAGTGGGTCAGCGAAACAAAAAGCATTTTACACAGAATACAAAAAATTTAAAGAGGTTCGCCTCTTCCTTTGACGAGATAAACACTACCTTCTCCTCTAAAATTCTTGAACCCCACAGATTCCTACGTGTGGATCAAAGGGTTGCACAGTATCATCAACCTCAGTCAAAGGTTAGTTCAAATATTGATTACGAAATTGAAGTGGCGATTTACCCACCTTTAGTTTAAAGGATGCTGAAAAATAAGGTGGGTAAAGAAACCCTACTTTTTCAGCGATTCGCTCAATCGGCAATACGGTGGTAATAAGTAAGCGTTTGGCTCTCTCAATGCGAAAGTCATTTAGATATTCCACTGGTGTCCGATTATATTTCATTTTCATACATCGCACAATGTAATTAGGGTGAAAATGAAGAGCTGAAGCGAGCGTAGAATTCGTTATTTTTTCTTGATAATGTTCATGGATATAAGTGGCTGTCTTCATGGCGAGTCGAGCTGCTGCTGAGCCATTTCCCCCCTTATCCCCCAGCTCTAAGATAGCCAACAATTCCGCCATCAAATGCTGTTCCTCCCAGAAGGAGCTTTCAATAGGCATTTCTAGCATACGATTCATAAGATTAAATGCTCTTTGAGAATCTGTCAGTCGAGAGTACTTAGGGAGTTTTAAAGTGTAGGGATTGGCAAATGGACGGGATGTCCGAAACGGGGAATCAAAGGAATGCTCACGATGACTAGGATGCTCAAAATGAAGCCAGAAAAAAGCTGTTGTTTGCTTACATGGTTCAACAGAGAAATGTTCTCCTACAGGCTGAAGGAGTAATGCATCGCCTTTACGCAAGGTCCATTGCTGATGATTTTCTCCTATAAACAATTCTCCTTTGGTAGCAATAATTAAATCGTAGATACCCAAATTTGTGCGGTGTGGATGAGTGTCACCGCTCTCGAATTCAGTGTAGCCTGAGCCTAGATAATAAGGAAGTGGCGGTATTTGCAATTCAACATAAGTCTCCAAACTCATTCTGTATTTCCTTTCCAAGTTGTGTTGTTTTTTATAAAAAATAGTTCAATACTTCGCTATTAGTGACGCTATACCAAAGGATATAATTGAAATAGAATAGAGTCAATTTTTATAGGAGGGTTTCATTTGACAAACACAGAGGTACTAATAAAAGATCCATTCTGGCATAGTTATTCAGAGCTGGTTCGTCAAACAGTCATCCCTTATCAATGGGACGCACTTAATGACAGAGTTAAAGATGCTGAACCGAGTTATTCGATTCGTAATTTTAAAATTGCTGCAGGTCTAGAAGAAGGGGAATTCGGAGGCTGGATTTTCCAAGACAGTGATTTGTACAAATGGCTGGAGGCCGTTGCTTATTCGTTGCGTCATCATCCCGATTCAGAATTAGAGAATACAGCCGACGCAGCGATTGAACTGATAGGGAAAGCACAACATGATAACGGCTATTTGAATACATACTTTACCATTCAAGAAGCTGGGAAGCAGTGGACAAACCTCTATGAAGCACATGAGCTGTATTGCGCTGGTCATCTTATTGAAGCGGCAGTTGCATATTATCAGACAACAGGGAAACGCTATTTGCTTGATATTGCATGCCGTTTCGTGGATTTAATTGAAAGCTTGTTTGGCAGGGAGCCTGGTCAAATGCCTGCTTACTGTGGTCACCAGGAGATTGAACTGGCGTTAGTTAAGCTATATGAAGTCAGCAAAGAAGAGCGCTATTTAAACCTCAGTCGTTACTTTATTGATGAAAGAGGACAAAAACCCGAGTACTTCATTGAAGAGTGGGAGCGTCGGGGAAGAACAACGATTTGGAATAAGGGGAAGCCTAATTTAGAAGTTTATCAAGCACACCTCCCCGTACGAGAACAATCCGTTGCCGTTGGGCATTCCGTCAGAGCCGTTTATATGTACACCGCAATGGCTGATTTGGCTCGACTAACCAATGATAGTGAGCTTCTGGAAGCATGCAAGCGTTTGTGGAATAACACAACACACAAGCAAATGTATATTACTGGGGGCGTTGGAGCGACTCATTTAGGTGAAGCCTTTACTTTTGATTATGATTTACCTAATGATATGGCGTATGCGGAAACGTGCGCTTCAATAGGTTTGATTTTTTGGGCGAAAAGGATGCTAAAGTTGGAGGCCAACAGCGAGTACGCTGATGTGATGGAAAGAGCACTGTACAACAATGTGTTAGGCAGTATGTCGAAGGATGGGAAACATTTCTTCTATGTGAATCCGCTTGAAGTTTGGCCAGAAGCAAGCGAGAAAAATCCAGACAAGCGTCATGTCAAACCAGTTCGTCAAAAGTGGTTTGGGTGTTCCTGCTGTCCTCCCAATGTGGCGAGATTGCTTAGCTCTCTAAACGATTATATTTACGACGTATCGAATGGCGGGAAAGCGGTTTATGTCCATCTTTTCATTGGATCTGATATACGTTTCGAGACAGTCGCTGGAGGTAAAGTGACCATAACGCAGCAATCTGAAATGCCTTGGAATGGCAAGGTTCAATTTAATATCACTATGCCGGGTACTACCAATGAATTGTTTGAACTTGCACTACGAGTTCCCGATTGGTCCCATAGCAAAAATCCTATCTTAAAAGTGAACGGAGAGGTTCACCCTTATCAGGTAGAAAAGGGGTATGCAAAAATAGAACGCAACTGGGCAGATGGAGATACGATAGAATGGATGTTATCAATGGATACGCAATTAATCGCTGCTCATCCTCACATCCGAGCAAATATAGGGAAAACTGCTATTCAGCGAGGCCCTTTGGTGTATTGTATAGAAGAAGCTGATAACAGCGCTCCTATTGCTGCTTTGTCGCTTGCAGAAAACCTTGATTTGAGCAACCATTTCGCATCTGATATTTTGGGAGGCTGTGAAATCATTGAAGGAAATGCCTTAATAGAAGACCAAGATTGGTCCGAGGAACGATCCTATCGACCACTTCAAAAGAATAAAAAGGAAACACGCTTTCGCGCCATCCCCTATTATTTGTGGGGAAACCGCAAAACGGGTGAAATGAGTGTCTGGATTCGTTATTCCCACTCCAATTGAATGACTTCAGACGGCAAGTTTAAAGGAAATCAGAACATTTTTCAGGCGTACAAAAGCCGCTCCATTCTAAAATGGGGCGGCTTTGTATGGCATTTATTTAAATAAACATATCCAACGTAAGGGCTAAGCCAAAGGCAATGAAAGCTAGTAAGGTCTCCATGACCGTCCACGTCTTAAATGTTTCTTTGACGGTGAGCCCCATGTATTCCTTCACGAGCCAGAAACCTGCATCGTTGACGTGGGAAAGCATAAGCGAACCTGCCCCCGTCGCAATCACAAGTAGCTCTAGATTGACATCGGACATCTGAGCGACGACTGGGGCAACAATCCCCGCGGCTGTCGTTAAAGCAACCGTGGCGGAACCCGTTGCGACACGAATCAGGCCTGCCACTAAGAAGGCCAACACGATCGGCGACAATGACAGCTGCTCAGACATGGTCGCAATCGTATCACCTACGCCACTCACAATTAGAATTTCTTTAAAGGCGCCACCCGCACCAATAATAAGAATAATGGAGGACAATGGCAGCAGGCAATCCTCCGTAAGCTTTTGAATCATCGTACGATCCATTCCTTTTCTGTATCCTAAGAAAAAATAGGCGAAGAACACTGAAATTAACAAGGCAATGACCGGGTTACCGATAAAGAGCAAAAACTGCTCCAAGCCGCCAGAGACATTAAAAAGTGGTGTAACGACCGTTAATATCATGAGAAGAACAGGAAGAATAATAACAAAAAATGAGATCCCCGTCCCAGGGGCACTGTCAGTTTTGGTTTCTACTTTTATAATCTCTGGTTCGTTTTCAGGAATAACACGCTTGTGCACCCATTTTGCGAAAATCGGGCCTGCCACCACCGCTGTTGGAAACGCAATGATTAATGAATAGAGCAATACTTGACCTAGATTGGCTCCGTAAATCTCAATGGCCGTCATCGCCCCTGGATGTGGTGGGACTAAGCCGTGGACAATCGAAAGACCAGCAAGAACTGGAATGGCAATCAGAATAATGTTTTGCTTTGTCTGTTTGCGAATCGCAATCGCCAATGGCAGCAAAATGACCAAACCTACTTCGAAAAACACCGGAATTCCAATGATAAAACCAGAAAGCAGCATTGCCCAAGGCAAACGCTTCTGACCAAACTTTTTCACAAAGAACTCAGATACTTGCATCCCGGCGCCTGAATCAGACATCATTTTTCCAAGGATCGTCCCTAAAGCTAGAATACCGACGAGGTGCCCGAGGACATTACCGACCCCTTTTTCATAGGCGTCAACGATGGACCCAAGCTCAACCCCTGCGAAAATTGCGAGGAACAAGCCTGCAATCGTCAAGCTTAAAAAGGCATGCAATCTAAGCCAAGACACCCCTAAGATAACAATAACAATCGACAAAAACGTAATACTAAGCAAATAAATATCCATAATAACCTCCTTCTAACAGCTTTGATTAAAGATCATTGTATGTGACGACATAATGTTGTTTGTCCGTCATATAATACCCCTCACTGTATTCAACCAATTGAGCTTTTTCATCCGTTGACCAACGTATCCTTTTCAATAAAGGAGATTGGTCGGAAAGCTCAAGCATGGCGCTCACCTCTTCAGGAGGGATAGCAACGGAAAATTCATCCTTAAACGCTTCTAAATGAATGCCCGCCTCATCCATAAACCTGTATAGCGACGTAATCGTTTGCGGCACATTCAAAAGCGTTTGCTCATCGACCTTTATATAATGAATAAAATAGATATAAGGGGCTTCATCAAGTAAATAAAGCCTTTTCACTTGCAGGCATGTCGAACCTAAAGAGCCAAACAAGAAGGAGGAAGGGTCCACCTTGCATGGAGCAATCGAGATGATCCTTTTTTCTAGCTTGTGCCCTTCATCGACGAGCCACTCCGTGAAGCGTTTCCCTTTGGCAAGCCGTGGAGAAGGTGTATTGGCAATGACCTTCGTCCCTCTTCCACTTGCCGTTTCAAGATACCCTTCCGTGACAAGCTCCTTAATGGCGTTGCGGATTGTAATTTTGCTAACACTAAATTCCTCCTCCAGCTGAGGCTCTGAAGGAATCGTTGTGTACAATGGATACACACCGTGAAGGATCCGATCCTTAATCGTCTCCTTAATCTGCAAATACAATGGTCCCTTGCGCTTCCTTATAACGCCCTCCCCCTTTCTTATCTGGAGACATCCGTTGTATGTCCTCGCATCGCCTGACGAATGTCCTCAACCGTAGCCATTGGCGTATCGCCAGTAATCGTACAAGCAAGTATGTTGGACGTCGCCGCAAACGCGACCGTGTCCTCTGCAGGCAACTTTGTAAGTTCGCCATGCAAGATTCCACTTGCAAACGCATCTCCAGAGCCAATGCGGTCATGCACGGCAAAGGCAGGTGGCTCGGCATAGGCAAAGCGTCCTGCTTTCCACAAATAGCCGCGAATGGAGTGCCTGTTGTCGCTGTGAACCGTACGGTGAGTGCCTGCAATAACTGAAATAGCATATTTGTCTGCAACTTGTGGGATAAGCTCCTCAAGCTGATCTGCTCGATCCGTATAGCGACTTGTCAATCCAAGCGTATTCAAGGCATCTTTCTCATTCATAAAGACGATATCAGCCATCGCCAACATGTCTTCATAATGCCCCTTCGCCTCATTTGC
Source organism: Aureibacillus halotolerans (assembly GCF_004363045.1). Lineage (NCBI taxonomy): Bacteria > Bacillati > Bacillota > Bacilli > Caryophanales > Bacillaceae > Aureibacillus > Aureibacillus halotolerans. The sequence goes on along the minus strand of NZ_SNYJ01000005.1, from coordinate 160,204 downwards.
ACGCTCTCCCCAAAGCGAAGGGCGAAAGTTGCAATCAAAGCATACTTGTCCACCATGATCCTTTACTTTCCTTGCCAACGCCTTCATATTGTCACGAACACGATCGGTCATCGCCAAAGCAATGCCATCAACGTGAAGCAAATCGGTTTGCGCAGCAATGCTTTCCAGCGTACTCTCGGACCATTCCGCCGTATTGAAGCTACTTTCAAGTCGGTTCGTATACGTCACTTTGCTCGGGCGTGTGCCGAAGCCATTTTCGAGGAAATACATCCCCAAGTAAGCTCCGCTTCGTTCGATTAAAGCAGGGTCAATTCCAAGACGCTGTAGCCATGCAAATGCTGCATCCCCCACTGAATTGTCTGGGAGCTTTGTCACGAGCGCTCCGGAATGACCAAGACGAGTCATTGCCGAAGCGACGTTTACGCCAGTGCCGGAAAATGAATAGCTCAAGCTGTCTCCTTGGGCCAATAATGCATAGCCCGGAACCTCTAGCCGCATCATGACCTCACCAAACGCCACGACTCGTTTACTCATACTTATCCACCAAGGTTTTCACTGTGTGTAATAACGTTTCTACATCGGCAACACGCGTTTCTCCAGAGGCTTTGTCGACGATTGAAGAATACACATGAGGGATAACTTTTTGAACACCGGCGTCTAAGGCAATAGCCAGGATCGTTTTGAAGTTATCGAGGTCGATTCCTCCTGTTGGTTCTAGGGCAAAATCTGCGTCTGCACAGGCTTTAGCAACAGCGCGGTATTCGTCCTCACAAGCAAGGCCTTTCATTGGGAAAAACTTCAGGGCATTTCCTCCCATATCCTTCACGAGCGCAATGGCTGCTTCGACTGGCACAAGCGCTTTTCCTGCCGCTGCACTTTCTGGACCAGTAGAGATGTTCACGTACCCTGTTTTCCCAGAAGGAGAGACAAGAGCATTAATCCAGCTGTCCTTTTCCCCTAAATTGGCTCGTGTCGCGCCGACCGCAGGGAACACTTGGTTGATGTGACTACCTCCATAATGCTTGGCAATCTCTGCAACCACTGCTGCCTGTCTGTTGTCTCCGGCACCAAGCCCGATGGACACCGCTCCGTCAATCGCTTCTCCATAAGCTTTCATCGCCGTGACGCCTTCGTCCACCGTTGGGTAATCTTTCGAAAGCACACCAACCAACACATGCCCTTCAGCTGCTTTGAACACGTCTTTTGCGTTGTCAATAGAATTGGCCAACACATTTAATGCCACACGATTTTTATACAACCTTTGTTCTATTGTTCCCATTTCATTCATCCCCCTAAAATGTCTTGCAAGCGTTGTTTAATGACATCGATATCGTCCCCTTGTAGCGGTCGAGGGTCAATGTCAAAGAATCCTTGGCGCACGCCATAATCTCTCGTATAAATGGCGATTGAACCGTTTTTCAGCTGATCATTGGCTTCCTTCGCAGAACAAGGCGCTTCCTCTTCAGTAATCTGAATGCGTGCGCGGTAAATCTCTCGGCCAGCCTCATCTTGAACGATGGACACAGAGACACCAGCGAGATCACTCAGCGTTGCTAGCCCTTGAAGGGACTCTTTTTCATTTTGACTGTTGTCCGTTTTAACAAAGTACTCATCTAGCGCTTGCAGCAACCCGAAGCTTGTTTCCTTGCCAACTTTCATGCTGCGGCCAATGCAATGCAGCTGCATTTTAACTGCTTCAATATGGTCGGTTTTTCCGGCGACAATACCTGATGTCGGTCCTTCAATCGCCTTTGAGCCGCTATAAATGGCAAGGTCAGATAGTTGCACGTATTTTTTAAGGTCTTCTTCAGCAGCAGCGTCAATGATCAGAGGAACTCCAGCTTTTTGAGCAACTTCCCATGCTTCTTCCGCCGATATCATGTTTTTCTGCACACAGTGATGTGACTTAACGAACAAGATGGCTGCGGTCCGCTCATTGATGGCATCCTCTAAATGCTCCGCTTTGCCTTCATTGGCATACCCCACTTCAACAACCTTGCCACCACCTAGGTAGACCATCGTCTCTACGGGCGCCCCATACTGCACATTATGACCTTTAAACAGAAGGATCTCGTTTTTCTCGATCGGCTCTTGATGGAGACGTTCGCTTTTGCGTCGATTGCCTCCTGTGACAATCGCTGCGACAGATAGTGCAATGCCGCTGGACGCTGAATTCACCACAACGGCCGACTCTGATCCGAGAAGACCCGCGACATGAGCGCCAGCCTTATCAACAAGATCGGCGATTTCCACGTAACGCTGTCCACCTTGTTTCATGGCTTCCATGACTGTATCCGTTGGCGCCGAGACCCCAAGGATGCTCATGCGACCACTTGCATTAATGACTCGTTTAAGACCGTATTTTGAATTAGAGTTCGACGTATTCGCCATTCACAACCACTCCTTTAACATTAATTTGCTGCTGTGTGAGGCGTTCAGCACCTTCGGAATCAACCAACGTGAGCGGCTTGTCCTCCAAAGAAAACAATGTCAGGTTGGCTGCGTCCCCTGCTTCAATTCGTCCAAGCTCTGGACGGCCAAGCCATGTTGCAGCGCTTGTTGTCACAGCTGCGATCACCTCAGTTAGCGAGTAACCAAGGGCAATAAATTTGCTTAACACACTGGCTAAACTGTACACGGGACCTTCAAGCCGATTTTTTCGGTAAATGTCGGTACTGATCGTATGAAAAGGAATGCCGGCTAGCTTCGCTTGATCCGCTACGTCAAAAGAAAAGCTAGCGTTTCCATGACCGACATCAAGATGAACGCCACGATCAATGGCTGCTAAAAATGCAGGGAGCGGCTGACCGGAATCATCAAAGAGATTGTTCGCTTTTCCATTTAAGTAGTGCGTAATGATGTCCCTCGATTGCAATCTCTCCAGCACTTCGCGAATATCTGGTGGTCCAGAACCGATGTGAACCATTAAAGGCAGCTGCGTCTTTTCCGAAAAACGCCTGGCAACATCTAACGGTTTAATGCCTTGCTCACCTACTACGCTGCGGCTAATTCGCGCTTTTAACCCGACAATAGTGTCTTGATGATCCTGCACCTTTTGAACAAGTACTGATTCATCCAGCCATGCCTTGTCTGTCAGCTCATCAATTCGTTCCAACCCAATACGCGAGATGTTGCAAAAGGCGAGCAAGTTCGTTTTGGCTTGTCGGCCAGCAGCGACCAAATCATCGATTCGATCCGCTCCTGTGCTTCCAGCGTCAACAATCGTTGTCGCACCTAGTTTATATCCGATTTCATCAATGTCATCTCCGTAAGGCGAGAATTCCTTGAAGGCATGGACATGCATATCAATCCATCCACTAGACATATAAACGCTTTCTTTAAAATCAATCACATGCTCACCAACCCCACTGCCTGGCTTGTCCAGGCTAGTGATGGCGCCTTCAGCAATCGTCAGATCAAACACGTCTTCTGTCACCGTTTTCACATTTCTTAGTACGAGACGGCTCATCTTTTCTCACCTCTCTTCTCTAGTGCCTACCACTGTAACAAAAAAAATTAACAAAGTAAATATAACGTTATAATGTTTAACTCGATGAGAGAAAAACGAGGAAGCCAAAACTCCTACCTCGTTATAAGTAAGATAGACTTTGCGTACCCGTGTTTGATATTATTTGTTTCCGCGTACATTGTTTTATTGTGGGCTCGGTCTCGTATAGGGGTAAAAAGCCGTGTTGCAACCAAATAAAGCAAGTAAGTGCAATGTTTCAAGGTAGATGATCTGGTGCCTTTTACACGAATGTTGTATGGTAAAGGAATGAAGTGAACCCATAAAAGGTCGGTCTCATTTAATTCGTTCTTTATCATAAACCAAAAGCGGTCACTAGTGAGACTCCAGGCACGGGAATGTCGACCGCTCCGTCAACAACCTTCGCTTTCTGTGGGGCATGGCTTCAGCTTCCTCGAAAAAGCACGGCTTTTTCGAGGGGATCTTCAGCTCGCGCTGATCCCACTAGAGTCTACGTATGTGGACTACGCTGATGTTTATTTCTGTGTACATTGTTTTCATGTGGATCGGTTTCGTTTAGTGGGTAAAAGCCGTGTTGCAACCAAATAAGGCAAGTCAGCGCAATGTTTCAATGTAGATGACTTGGTGCCTTTTACACGAATGTCGTTTGGTAACTGTTGAAAATGAAACCAAAAAAGATCTTTCTCATTTCATTCGTTCTGTATCATAAACCAAAAACGGCTACTAGCGAGACTCCTGCGACAAAGAAATCACGACGAAGTCTTTTCGAGTCGATGATGCACTTGTACCCTTTAAGGTGAACGCGAATGTATAGCCGTTTGCTAGAGAAAATGGTTTCCAGCTGTTAACTTGTGCGAAAACAAGAACCATAACTCTTCGTTACCTGATGGGGCACTAGTCTCGAGTGTCCTCTAGCGAATGTAAGACGACTGAAACAAAAATAATTTGTCTCTTATCAGAATAAGGCTGTCCGTAAAGTCATGTTACAACTTTTCGAACAGCCTTATTTGGATGCTTGAATCATTGTCTCTCTTCTATATAAAGAAGCATCGACTAGCTAAAAAACAACTTTCCTATAAATCTTTTTTTAAAAAAGCAACAAAAGCCCTGCAAACGCAGGCGTCGCAACGACTGCTGCCTTCAACACAGGCTTGGGCGCAAGGTTCGTAAACTTTGCCCCTATGTAGGCGCCAATCATCGTGCCAACAAGCACCTTAAGGAGCAAAAGGAAATCTACGTAGCCTTCTGTCCAGTAGCCAAATCCCCCACCAATGGCAATCGGAATAATGACAAGCATCGTCGTTCCAACGGACTGCCTGATGGTGAGATGCAACAGCATTAACAGACCAACTTGAATAAATGGCGCTGACCCGACACCAAACATGCCCGACAAAAGGCCTGTCACAAGCCCTAAACCAATGGCGCTAAGCCAAAGACGAACACCATCAAAGGGAACTGCTTCTTTGTCTTTTAAGATAAACAGTTTAACGAGCATCGTTACTGCTGACAGCAGGAGCATCGCCGAAGTGAAATAATGCAACGTCCCTTCTGGAATGAATGCGGCAAGACGAGCGCCAAAAAAAGAACTGAAAAAAGCAGCTCCTCCAGTGATGAGTCCAATTTTCAGATGTGTGTTTTTTTCTCTGTAATGACTGTATGCGCCTGAGAGGGTCGTAAACGCCATTGCGGTCAACGACGTGCCCAATGCCACATGAATGGGAACGTCAAATAACGTTGTGAGCAATGCGATCACAAAGCCTGCCCCACCCGCTCCAACGAACCCGACAATCAGACCCAAGACAATCATCGTAAATGTTATTGCCATGATGCGCCTCCAGCGATGAAAAAATAAGATCGCTGTTAAGCGTACTACGATTGGGCAGGCAAAGTCCAGTCGACCTTTTATCGTGTTCGGTCCGTTTTACTAAACAAACAACTCCACAGTTCAGTCCCACCCTGACCTGTGGAGTCGTGGTTGTTAATCATGAAATTTGATATCAATCGCCTTACGCTCGTGCCCTCCGAGTTTGGGCATCCTCACTTCCAGAACGCCTCCTTGAAAAACAGCGTACACATCTTCTGTGGAGATGGTGCCTGGAAGCGACACCGACTGTTGAAATTGACTGACATGATTTTCTTTACGGTGCACTTCCCCATCGCTAGGGGTGCTGTGGTTGACCTTGGCTCGAATGGTCAGCATATTGTTCGCGATGTCCACCTCAACATCTTCCTTCTTCCGAATCCCCGGAAGGTGGCATGTGGCCACAACCTCGTCGTCCAATTCATACAACCTCAAGCCAACTTGCGCCGCTGACTGAAAAGCAGTCGGAAATTCATTAAAGAAACGGTCAAAATCTTTTCGAATGTCTGCCAACTGTGTAAAGGGATCATAAGGGAGAAACGACATACACATGCCTCCTCTGAATTGAATCGCTTGCTCTAGCATATTCAGATTCTGTATTCCGTGTGCTAAACATTAAAGGACCTGTATACATTATGTTTCCCTCTTAGTCCTTTACACCTTCCCTACGCCGAAACTGAACGGCGAGGTCAATATATCTGTCCGTCAGCTCCATCAAGCGCTTATCCTCTTCAGACCATTCCTCTCTCGCTGCTCATAAACGGACCGATGGGCATCGAGCTCTCGTTGCGTAAAGAAAAGATAATCTGCTGAAGCACATAGACATCGTCTTCTCTGTAATAGCGACATTCATCACGCTCTCCCCTCGTAGCAGGCAAGAGCCCAATGTTGTCTTAGTACTGGAGCGTAAGATTGTGACCCCTGTTCGCTTTGCAAGCTCGCCTAATGTAAAGCGTTTTTCCGTTGTCATCTCCTTACCTCTTAAAGAGAGCGTAACGTTATAGGGAAATGACATTTATTTTTCACTCTTGTTAGGTCGCCGGAAATCCCCTATCTCCCCTAGCACTTCTTCTATCGTCATTGAGCCGAGATTCTTTTTGCCACGTTGTCTGAGAGAGACGTTTCTATTCGACACTTCGTCGTCACCTACAATCATCATAAAAGGGACTTTTTCTTGCTCTGCCTCTCTTATCTTCAACCCCATCTTTTCTGCGCGCTCGTCGACTTCCACTCGACAGCCTTTTTCCTGTAGCATTCGCTTTACCTTCTGAGCATAGCTGACGTGTTTATCTGCAATGGGGAGGACTTTCACTTGTACTGGCGCAAGCCATAATGGAAATGCGCCAGCATAATGCTCGATCAGAATGGCTAAAAAACGTTCTACAGAGCCGAAAATGACACGATGCAGCACAACAGGCGTTTCCTTTTCATTGGCTTCGTTAATATACACACAGCCGAATTTTTCAGGCATTTGGAAATCAAGCTGTATCGTACCGCACTGCCAGGATCGACCTATGGCATCTGATACATGGAAGTCAATTTTCGGTCCGTAGAAGGCGCCATCTCCTTCGTTTATAGCAAACTGCTGGCCACGTTCAACTAACACTTCCCTTAGCGCAGCAATCGATTGATTCCAAAGCTCATCTGACCCCATCGAATTCTCGGGGCGTGTCGACAGTTCAACCTCATACGAAAAGCCAAACACTTTGTACACTGCATCGATAAGGTCAATAATGCGGTGGATTTCCGTTTTAATTTGTGCAGGTCGGAGAAAAATATGGGCATCGTCCTGCGTAAAGCTGCGAACACGCAAAAGTCCATTTAAAGCCCCTGACGCTTCATGGCGGTGCACAAGCCCTAGCTCGCCGTAACGAAGAGGCAGCTCACGATAGCTTCGGCGTCTGCTATTGTAAACGAGCATTGCCCCTGGACAGCTCATTGGTTTGAGAGCAAAAGCCTGTTCATCAATTGTCGAAAAATACATATTCTCATGATAATGTGCCCAATGCCCTGATCGTTCCCACACTCGCTGGTTCATCATGATTGGTGTTTTCACCTCTACATACTCGGCTCTTTCATGTGCCTCTCTCCAAAAGGCTTCTAGCTTGTTGCGAACCTGCATGCCCTTTGGAAAAAACAGTGGCATTCCAGGGGCATCTTCAGAAAATCCAAATAGCTCCAACTGCTTACCGAGCTTACGATGATCGCGTTTTTTCGCCTCCTCGAGCATGTGTAAGTGCTCTTCAAGGGCAATCTTGCTTGGAAATGCTGTTCCATACACACGTTGCAGCATGGCATTGTCACTGTTGCCACGCCAATAAGCGCCTGCGACATGAAGCAATTGAACATGCTTGATCCAAGACGTTGATGGAACATGTGGACCACGGCAAAGATCAACAAATTCGCCTTGACGATAAAGAGAAATCTCTTCATTTTCCGGCACATCTTTTAGCAGCTCTAGCTTTAACTGGTCGCCTACCTCTTCAAACCATTTCTTTGCTTCTGCTTTGGACACGACCTCTCGTTGGATGGGCAAGTTTTCTGCTGCGAGCCGCTCCATTTCTTTTTGCAACTGCACAAGATCATCTGGTGTCAACGGTCTTGGCAGGTCCATATCGTAATAAAAGCCATCTTTTATCACAGGTCCAACGCCAAGCGGGATGTTACCAAACAATCGTTTCACCGCCTGAGCGAGCAAATGGGCTGCACTATGCCGAAGCACCTGAATTCCCTCTTCAGAATCAAGCTCAACAATCCGAATATGGTCGTTATGGCATACCATATGGCTAAGGTCGACTAGTTTTCCATTCAATTCCCCTGCAACGGCACGCTTTTTTAAGCTAGAGCTCAATTGCTTTACGATGCTAGCAAGCGTTGCCCCTTCATCGACCTCTCGACTTCTTCCATCTGGTAAAAAAACAGTGATTTTGCTCATTGGTTTGCTCCTCCTATTTTCAATAAATTCGTAGAAAAAAAACAACAAAAAAAGCCCATCCCTCACAAAAGGGACGAGCTTACTATCGTGGTTCCACCCTGATTCCATAGACATCCCAAATCAATCGATGCCTATGCTTCATTGAACGGATAACGGCGTCACCCGTCAATAGATACTTTGGTCTCCCAGTTCCCTAATGCACTTGAAGGGGGTACAGCTCTAGGTTTTCTTCAAAGGCTCGCAGCCGATGGCCTTTGTTCTCTGGAAAGAAAACGATTAGAGTTGCGTGTCCTTCTCATCGTTTTAATTTATTTTATGGCGCAAAAAAACCCGTCCCTAGTAAAAGGGACGAGTTGTCGTCGTGGTTCCACCCTGATTTGCACACGAAAGAAAGAATTCGTGTCTTCTCAAAAAAGATAACGGCTTTTACCGGTTGCGGTTACTCTGGGCGCCCATTTCCCCACAACAGCTTGAAGGTGGTAAGTCATTGGTTTTACTTGAGAGGCTTCCAGTCGATGGCCCCTGTTCCCTGGAAAGAAAAATATCGCTGACTCTTGTCCTTCGCATCGCTTATCATCACTATAGGATTGAAGAGAACTTTACCCCACTCGCTCCCCTGTTGTCAACCCTTTATTTTACAGATATCCAAATCTCTGAATAACAGTTTGGATCATAAGGGTCATCGTCTGTATACATTTCAAAGTCTGGCCCGCCTACTGGCTTGTATCCACTCGACGGAAACCATTCAGAATAAATTTTTTCCCAGACTTCTTGGATGGCATGTGGCATTGCCCCATGCACTTCAAATACTGCCCATTTTGCTGCTGGCATTTTAAGGGTTGAAAACTCTTCATGCGTTTCCTGCTTCGATGCTGCCGCAATCCAATAATCTATACGTTTAGACGTTTCATCACTCAAATCGACGCATACACCGAGCACACCTTTAATGTCCCCATCATTTAAAGCAACAAGGCGATCTGTTGTGCCGTCTCCATTTACCTGATTCCAAAACTGCGGGATTTGATGTTGGTTCTCCACCATATCCATGGAAAATTCCTTTTTTAACCCCACGACACTAAAAGCGTTCCTTTCTTCAATGCGATACTTCATCTGTTCGACTCCTTTCAATGTCACCTGAATGACCAGGCGGTTATAAGATTGTCGTTCCCCCTTGCCGTTGCGCGCTTCAGTCGGAGTGCATCCGTGCTGGTTTCGAAAGGCTTTGGCAAAAGCTTCAGGAGTGTCATAGCCGAAGGCATAGGCAATATCGATAATTTTTGTATCTGTTGTGCATAGCTCTTGAGCAGCCAGTGTCAGTCGCCTGCCTCGATGATATTCACCCATCGTCATGCCTGTCAGCAACGTAAACATACGTTGAAAATAAAACGGAGACATATTCGCCTGCTTCGCCACCTCTGTAACATCAAGCTTTCCCCTCAGGTGTATCTCCATATAATCTATAGCTTGTTGCAACGACTCTACCCACGTCATCGGCTAATGCCTCCTTTAATTTATACTGTAGTGTGTCCCAAGAATGGAATCCTGTCTTTCTCTGCACTCTTGGGACAGGAAGTACTTTTGGCTCGTTATTCAATTCCATATTTACAAAAGTATGCGTTTTCATTTAAACGGAATCGGGTACGCCTTAACATGCCCCTATTTAACTCACCAAGGAGGAATCGTTATGTTGAAGTCAACTGCACTTGCTTTGTGGAGCAGCCTTTGGCGATCTCATGCACAAACAAAGCACCATCTACGTTTTTACAAACTTCAATTTTCTAAAAGTACGATTGAGCATGGGAAGCCCGGTGCGTCTTCTACCTCATTATCCCCAACTGAAAAAGAAAAGCAACCGAAACCAAACTACTCAAAACCACAGCTTATCGGTTTGCTTCTTGGTCCATTATTGTTTGTGCTTACCTTGCTTTTTTTTCATCCAACTGATTTAAGTCCTGAAGGGAGAGCCGTTCTTGCCTCTACTTTATGGATTGCGACTTGGTGGGTGACAGAAGCCATCCCTATCCCAGCGACCTCCTTGCTGCCGATTCTTCTTCTCCCTCTGACCGGAGCAATGGAGTCGGATGCCGTATTTTCTTCCTACGGCGATGATATTATCTTTCTATTTCTCGGTGGCTTTTTTATAGCGACCGCTATGGAAAAGTGGGATTTGCACAAACGTATCGCCTTATCGATTATTTCTTGGATTGGTACAAGTACGAACCGTATCATTTTTGGTTTTATGCTAGCCACAGGATTTTTATCTATGTGGGTTTCCAACACTGCCGCTACAATGATGATGATTCCTATTGGTTTGGCAATGGTTTATCAAGTGTCACAAACGCTAAAAGGAGAAGAGCATAAAACGACACTTAAAAAATTTGAAAAAGCGATTATCTTTGGTATTGGTTATTCAGGGACAATTGGCGGACTAGGCACACTAATTGGTACCCCACCCAACATCATTTTAGCTGGTACCGCTCAAAACCTTTTTGATGTAGAGATTTCTTTTGCGGGATTTATGGCATTTGCCGCGCCTTTATCCATTATCCTGATTCTCTTCACTTGGTTTTTTTTAACACGTATTGTGTACAAAGTGGATCTTAAACAGTTGCCAGGAGGGAAAGAGGTCATTACTAAAGAATTATCTGCCCTTGGCCGCGTTTCCTTTGAGGAAAAAATCGTCCTTACTGTCTTTTGTTTTGCTGCGACGATGTGGGTCACAAGAACCTTTCTATGGGAAAGTTTAATCCCTGGAATTACTGATGGCATGATCGCTGTCACAGCAACAATTCTTTTATTCCTCATTCCGCGCAGAGAAAAAAGCGGAGAGGATGACAGGATTCTGTCATGGAAGGATTCGAAGGAAATCCCTTGGGGCATCCTGCTTTTGTTCGGTGGTGGGCTAGCAATCGCCGCAGGGTTTAGTGAAAGCGGTTTATCAGACTGGCTTGGAAATCGCCTGTCTGTGCTGGATGGAATGAACATCATCATCATTATTGCAGCAACGACGCTACTCATCCTATTCTTAACTGAGATTACTTCAAATACTGCAACGGCCACAATGATTATGCCTGTTGTTGCAGCACTTGCACTAGCGTTAAACATTCACCCGTTCGCGTTAATGGTTCCAGGAGCTCTAGCAGCAAATTGTGCCTTTATGCTACCCGTAGGCACGCCACCCAATGCGATTATTTTTGGAACGGGAAAAATCACCATTGCTGATATGGTGAAAAACGGCTTTTGGCTTAATATCATTGCTGCAGCTCTTATCATCTTTGCTGTTACCGTCTTGCTACCGATAATGTGGGGCATTGATTTGAATAGTGTTCCAGAGAATTTTAGGTAAACGCATATTTTGTTTGGATAACCCGTATCTCACCGATTAGCACGGAAAAATAAACTAAAACGGAACCTCCTCAAGTAAGAACGTGCTGACAGTGCTTCACTGATGAGCACGTTCTTATAATAATTTAAATCGTAAATGGAGGGATATACCGACCATCGACGTCAGTAAATTGATATTCCTTGGCAAGTTGCCCTGCAGTGAGAACCTGTCCGGTTTTTTCCATCCTTCGTTCGTCACATGCTAGCTCAACAATTCCTCGCCCAATATACCGTGGTGTCTCCGTAGACTGTAAATCCGGAACATCCATCCAGTGATCTTCGTCGGTATTTACTGACTTTAAGACGAGCTCCGTACGCATAAAACCAGGCGACACGGCGATGGCCGCTACGTTGTCCTCCTGCAATTCAGAAGCCAAACCAAACGCCATCCTGCACAACGCGTTTTTGGCAAGGTCATAATAAAAGTTTCCGATATATTTGTCTTGATCCCAGAAAGTCGTATGCACAATCAGACCGTTTCCAGTTGCTCTCATTAACGGGATGGCGAATGTATTGGTCGCGACCTGTGCTCTCACACCAGAAGTAAACATATTCTCCCAATGCTCTAACGGAACCTCCCACATTGGCTTGTTGTTATCAATTTGAAGCTCATTGCCACCCCAAACATTGTTTACGAGAATGTCCATTTTCCCTTCCTTATCCTGAATGGCTTGTATGGCAGCTTTTGTTTGGGCATCATCGGTGTGATCACATCGAATTGCCACCGCACGCCCACCAGCCTCTTTTATCTCTTGAACAACTTCATCCAAGCTGCCTGGGCTTTTCGACGGATGTTCTGTTGTACTCCTCCCAGTCACATACACTGTGGCTCCTGCGAGACCTAATTCGATAGCGATTCCTTTGCCTGCCCCTCTACTTCCACCTGTCACCAAGGCGACTTGTCCTCTTAATCTCTCCATTATGATTCCCCCTTCTCGTGTCGATAACGTTCACTATACCGTATCAATCTTGACATCCTATGTCATATTTAAAACAATAGCTGTAAGAATGAATAAGGAGGGGATTCCTTGAGAGGAGACCGTTTGCTTATGATTGTGCTTTTGCTGCAGACGAGAAAGCAAATGACGGCCAAGGAGCTTGCGAACGAACTCGACGTGTCCGAACGAACCATCTATCGCGATATGGAGGCCTTAAGTCTCTCTGGCATTCCTGTTATCGCTGAACGTGGACAACAAGGCGGATGGTCGTTGCTTGGAAATTATCAGACGTCACTGACGGGATTAAAGGAAGATGAAATTCGTGCCTTGTTCATCTCTCCTTCCAATGCCATGCTTGCAGATCTTGGTATGGGGTCGTTTTCAAAAGAAGCGAGAGAGAAACTGCTTGCCTCGCTTCCTTCTCAGCAGCTTGGGTTCGCTCAGGATGTGCGGGATCGCATCCATATCGATACGAGCACTTGGCACAAGGAAAATGATTATGCCCACACACTTGAGACATTACAGACAGCCATTTGGTCGGAGCACCTGCTCGAAATAAATTACCAAAAAGCCGATGGCACGACATCCGAGCGCATGATTGGGCCACTCGGCCTCGTTTTGAAGGGAAGCAGTTGGTATGTCGTTGCTCTATCCGGTGGAAACATCCGAACCTTTCGTATCTCACGTATCGGTCGCATTTCAAATCGTCATGAGGGGTTTGAGCGTCCAGAGGATTTTTCGCTTTCTTCCTACTGGACCAGTTCATCAAAGGCCTTCACGAAGGCATTGCCCGTCTACGATGTCATGCTCAAGGTGAGGGTCGAGGTGCTGCCTCGTCTCACGTTTAGTGATCGCTTTGCTCGTATCCGCTCGATTGGGGAAGTGTGTCACGGCTGGGCAAACGTCTCCATCACCTTTGCCGATAAGAAGGAAGCTCTAGGCTACGTGCTTGGGTATGGAAATCAAATGAAAATTGTAACTCCTGCGTCTCTTCAACAGGCGCTTTTGGACAGCGCCCAAGGCATTGTCGACCTGTATCAATAAGGCTTTTGCGCCACCCAGATGGTCCAACGATCGCGATCAATGAGTGGATGGTCTTCTTCAAGAGTATTGAGCTTTGTGAGCAGATAATCTGTGAATTCATTTAGCTCTGCATCTGAAAGCTCATGCAAAATTGACCTGCCCTCTCTTCGCAGAAACGACTTCTTGAGAGCTTCTTTATTTGCGTATACACCTCTCGTTTCCCATAATGTATACGATTGGATGTTAGAAAAATCCACTGAACCAAGAGCTTCTAGTACCGTCTCTTGTAAATGACGTCGCCGCGTGTCCACAGCAAGGAGCGCCGGGTACTTCTCAAAGAGATAACCTCTAAGATGTTCAACGCTCGCCTTTTGTTGGACATCCTCTGGCGTGCGGTCCTGCCAAACGCAAACACCACCAGGCTTTAACAAACGATGAGCTTCCTTTGCACATGTAGGCAATTCCATCGTTTCGATATGGTGAATCAATGCCCTTTCCAGCACCACGTCAAAGGAGGCCTCTGAGAAAGGCGTGCCGAGTGCATTTCCTTGCTGGAATGTAACGTTTTTGATTCCAACACACGTCTTTTCTGCCGTTTCAATACTTGGCAGTGAAAAATCGACGCCTATGCCTTTAGCGGCCCCCATGTCCATTAGTGCTTTCGTATAGAGACCACCACCACAACCGATATCAACGATGCTTTTGCCGTTGATGTCAACAAGACGATTCGCCATGTCCTTCCAGCTTTGATCGACTTTACGCTCACTGTATGAAGTCTTATTTTTCGGGTTATGAAAATCAATCGCCATTTTACCTGCCACACCACCCTATTTCTATTACTTTTAGTGTAAACAAGAAGGGCGAGGTGCAGAATGTCGACTTTTCGAAGCCGTCCGATAAGTCATTCTTATTGGAGTGATAACTGCGTTTACGAGGGAAGGTAAGAGAAGTAAAGCGTTATTTGGTTTTGATTGAGTGGCTATGTTCTTACACCTATGATTTTCAGCTAACAATTCCATTCACAACTTACACAAATCGGTACAAATAGTAAATAACAAAAAGCTGACCAGTTGGCCAGCTCTACTTGGTGGAATTAAATTCTCCTCAGTAACTTGAAGTTGCTTGTTTAGTATTTCTTTCCACTTGTGTCCATTAACTTCCCCCGTACCTCTAGACACCCTTGTGCGTTTCAAATCACCGTTTTTTAATTTTTCACGAAAATAAATATGGTGTGATTTTTTTTTATACTCTTCCCAGCCGTCTTTTCTACAAAACCTTTCTATCTCTCTCCAACTGGGCATTTAATAAGATCCTTTACATCTTTTTTATTATCCTGAATCAAAACATTCATAACATAAGGGAAATGTTCACGACGATTTGGCGCATTAAAAAACACGTTAAATTCATTCTGATATTCAGTTGCGTACTCAATTAATTCTTCAGTAATTAATTCCATTGCTTCTTCCCGTGTGGTCCCATTTTCCACGAGATCAAATCCATCTAAAGTAACAGTATACGATTTGTCTTCTTCTTGAGTGAAAGTAGCTTTGAACACAAATGGAGCAAACGCGACTTTTAGATGTTCAGCACTAAATGCTGCCCACGAATCCCGATGACGTTTAACAAATTGAGGTCCCTGACGCACTATATCATCATTGAATTGCCCCCAATTTTCTCTTACTTTCGTTGCATTAAGAACTCCAGCCATATGAATCACCTCTCCCACCTCCTATAATACCATATGTATGTACGTTACGTACGTTATGTACATTTTATATTAATTCCTTTAAAAGCTTTTATTAAACACTCTATTCTTTCGACATAATTTCACCCTTCACCTCACCCAGCTAAAGATTAATCTTAGGTTCATAATTTAATTCTCTGACCGATAACATCTATGCAAGGATCGTAAATTTTTTGTAAATAAACGAGTTTGACCATGTATTGAACAATCTTTTTTTGTATGATTAAGGATATACATAATTTAGAAGGGATGCGTTTTCAAATGAAGAAGTTTGCTCTATTTGCATTAACCGTTCTCCTAAGTTCTATATTTGCTTCACCTTTGGCCCAGGCATCTATGAGACAATATCGCTCCCTTCTCAAAGCGAGCAAGCTTTCGCCGGACGCTGGATTGAAGGATACGGTCTGTTGCCTCTTCCATCAGAAGAGGATGATGGCGAAGTTAAAGTAGCCGTTGCGGACAGCGGCACCGTTTTTCTTTACGAAGGTACAGAGACACTATCGCTTCCTGAAGCACACTGGGCAAAAAATAGCATTCAAGAATTTGCACAAAAACGAATTATTCCAGTATCCCTTCAGAAAGATTTCCAACCCGATGATGCAGCTTCTCGTCAATCAGCCGTAAGCTTGCTCGTACGCTCTCTCGGATTGTTTAAGGGGAATGAAACGGCACCATTTTCCGACCTCTCTACTGTTCAAGGTACGGCAGGCAAGGACATTGTCACAGCCTATCATTACGGCATAGTCAATGGCAATGAAGATGGACGTTTTGCTCCCGAACGAACGTTAACACGCCAGGAGTTTGCAACAATGATGACGAACGCCTGGGAGTCCAGAGACGGGTCAGTGAGTTTTTCGGAGAAACAGATTGAAGAGCAACTTCGCACATATTCAGATGGCAGCGAGGTACCGCAATGGGCCAGAAAATCTGTCGCACTTGCACTTTCTCGTGGCTGGATGAATGGCGACGGCAAACAAAGGCTCCAAGGCGAGCGCGATGTAACGATGGCAGAGGCGATCGTACTCCTCGACCGAATGATCGATTAATTGATGTAATACACATAAGTGCCTAATAGCCTTAAAATGAAACACAAACTTGGACGATAAAACCCTATTGAAGAGTAGCCCCACGAACACATCGCTGTTCGCAGGGCTACTCTATGTATGTTCAAACTATTTATTGCAGGCTGATTATAAAGAAGGGCTGTCCCCAAAATGTTAGGACAGCCCTTTCTTTTCGTCATTTCCCATTTAACAGTGTATCAAGCAACGCCATACGGGCGTACAGTCCAAGATGCGACTGCTGGAAATAGACTGCTCTTGGATCACCGTCCACATCTAAGGCAATCTCATTGTTTCTCGGCAATGGGTGAAGCAGTATCGTTTCTTGTCCGAATTGCTCCATTACCTTTTTATCAATCACAAATTCACCGCTTGTTCCGTTCGCAAAGCGCTCTGTTTGAGTACGTGTTTGATAGAGCACATCAATATCTGTGGGAAGATCTTCAAAGCGCTCACAGGCTTGATAGGCAATGCCTCTTGCCTGCAAATAATCAATATACACTTCAGGCAGCTTGCGATCTTCCTGACTTAAGCCGTAGACTTTTACACCATCGTATAGTGATATCAGCTTCACAAGTGAATGAATCGTCCGACCATAGCGCAAATCACCAATAAGAGCAAACGACCGATGATGGATCGTTTGTTTATATGAGTAAATGGTGTAAGCGTCCAGCAACGCTTGCGTTGGATGTTCTCCTGCACCGCCCCCAGCATTAATAATCGGGATATGGGAGATGCTTGCCGCATCCTGTGCCGCATTGTCATCGAAGTGACGAAGTACGATGGCATCACAATAACCTTCCACGACACGAATTGTATCAAGCAAGTTTTCCCCTTTAATCGCAGACGACATTTCCTTGGCATTCTCTGTACTGATAATGCCACCGCCGAGCTTTTGCACAGCCGCCTCAAAAGACAGTCTCGTTCTCGTGCTTGGCTCATAAAACAGTGTCGCGACAATTCGAGAGGATAGGGCTGAATGATACAGCTCAGGGTTTGCTTTCATGTCGTCAGCTAATGCAAAAAGTGATTCTAAACGATCAATTTCAAATTGTTCACACGTGATTAAATGCTTCATTGGAATATCCTCACAATCTCACAGATTTCGTGTTATAAGCCTTTGCTTTTCCCTAATATACGACAAATTTCGCAAAACTCCTGCTAATGACCGATGCAATTTTTTAGGACAGGTGATCGATCTGGTTGTAGTCGTGGACAAGCCATGCTCCATCGCGAAAATGAATATTGCTGATACAGGCGTTGATCAGTCTCGTCTTCTCAAAATCATACTCGCCGTTTGAGTACTGAGACAAAATAGCGGAAATGACCGCCCCATGAGCGACAAGAAGAACCGACTTGTCCACATGCTGTGCATAAATATCCTCGATGCCCCTCACGACGCGATTCCGCAGTGAATCATAGGGCTCTTGATTTGGGTAGTTTTTGTCGGGATAGGCGGATTTACGTTCTTCCGCCGTCATTCCTTCTGCATCACCAAAGGATCGCTCTTTGAAAGCCGCCATCTCAACGAGCGGCAGCTGCAATGCCTCATTCACGATTGTGGCCGTTTCTTTCGCACGCAGGAGTGGACTTGTAATCAGCACGTCCCACGAGGCGTTTTTCAAAAACTCGCGGCACTTTCTTGCTTGCTCAATCCCTGTTTGATTTAAGGGAATATCTGTACTTCCCTGAATGCGTCCTGCTGCATTCCAATCGGTCTCCCCATGCCTTACTAAACAAATTGTCGTCATGCTTGCTCATCCTTTATACATTGTCATTTCGTCCTATTTAATGTCATATACAGCGTCGTTTGTTCGACATTCTTTTCACTTAGTTTGTACTAATAATACCAAAATCAATAACGGAATGTTACTGACTCGTTCAAGGCGACTCTGATTCAAGCACATTAAACCGTTCAAAGGAACAAGAAGGCCATCACCACCACTGCGGTGATTTCGCTTATAAAAAACAGCCGTCAGGAGCGCCTTAATGGCTACTCTTCGATGGCTGTTTTCTCTTGATCTAGATACGTTTTTCTCTTTTTCTTCGAAGAACCGAAGCGATTACTAAAATCACTTCACTCACAAAAACCCCTGTCAACACTGAGACAGCACCGCCGATGAAAAGATATGGGTCGACCGTATACGTCTGAACTCCCCAGTAAATGAGCGCAATGACACCAAACAGTAGGACGAGGGCTATCGCTGTAAAGAGATGCACAGCAAAAAGACCTGTTTTCCGTATCATTAACGTGACATAAAAATAGCCAATGGCTGCTCCAAGTAAAGGAAGGATTGAAAGCATTAGGATTTGAAGATCGTAGGGAGACATATAAGCGATCCTTTCTGAGTATCTAAGCCGTTTAGCTAAACAAATCCTCCAGCAAATCACCAACGACGTTGGCTTCATGTCGATATATTTTTACCATGTAATACATCAGCACAGAAACAGCAAATTCCACAGATAACTCTGTAATAGACGGTTCGAAATCGTACGTCACTTTGCTGTCGTTTTTCTTAGATTTTATGAATCCAGTTTTTTCCCCTTTTATATAAATCTCGACATCCTCGTCCCAATTTTCTTCGAAACGTATTTCCCCTGCTTGGAGACTTCCACGAACACTGAAGTAAAGGAGGTTACGTCCGATGCGATCGCTAAGTTGATAAGTTCTGTCGTTAAAGACCACCCCATAGTCTGCTTTAACAAGACGGGAAACACCTTTCTTTTTGATGCCTAGCGTTACACATTCTTCATGCTCAAGCCATGTGAAAGAAAAGACATGCTTTTTCTCATAGCCCTCTACCGATTCCTTTTGAATACAACCAATCTCTTTATTGGCCTCATCGACTAGCATGACGCGAGATTTTTTGGAAAAGTACGAGTCGTCCTGCAATGTATACGTCCGCATAACTTGCTCCTTTTTGATCGTCTATCTATGCTTACGATTCAATTGATCCTATATTGTCATGCCATCTTCCCATAACAACGGTATTTTCGTAAGTTCCATTCGATCGCACTCTATCATTTTTCAGTATGCCTTCAATGCTAAATCCATAGCCTTCATACATTTTAATTGCTCTCTCATTTGTATGGACGACGCGAAGCATCATCTTTTTAATAGTGTGCGCATATGCCCAAGCAATCGATTCCTTTAGCAGATTCTTCCCAATTCCATAGCCCCAAAAACGCTTTTCGACACATACACCAAACTCAACCTTGTGCGCAAATCGCTGCAAACGAACACCTTCACATCTAGAAAAGCCAACAATCTTACCGTCAACAACCGCCACTAAAAAAAGGTTTCTCGGCTGTTCACGGTCTTCTTGAATCAGTTCTTCAAACCCATGAGCATCAAGCCTCTCCATATACTCGATCCATATGATCGGTTTCTCCATCGATTTGTACTCTCAACGCTGATAAAGCCTTCGCGTCTTGGAGCTCCGCAGAACGAAGGGTATAGTCGATTCCTTTGCCTTGGATGATTTGTTTTGTAATGATCATCGTATTCCCCCCAATGAGTAAGTGATGACGCTCATCATTTTATATCATTGCTGTGCATAAAAGGAAGGACAACGTTTCTGTCCCGATGATTTTGTACACCTTATTACTTATTTTTCTCTATATTCAATTAATTAATTGACCTCTTTACATCACCGTTATATGATGGGTTATAACTTCTAGTTTAATTGCAAGCACGTTTCAACAATGGCAAAGCGAAACGTTGGCATTCGAAATGTTCCCCACTTCAAAATCATTAGACCTTATTCTACTCGAAAGGGATGATTAGATGTCGGATCGAAAATCGCGCCGGAACACACGACTCATGCAATGCTTAATGGCCTCGGTGCTAGCCACTTGTCTCCCGCTTTCAACCTCTGCTCAATTCCTCGGCAATGTGGATTCCCCTGGGCGAGCTTCTGAGGCGCAAGCATCGTTAGATCAGCATTACTGGAACGCGGAGTCCGGGTTGTATAACAATGCATTTGAGTGCAATGAATGCAATGGGCAATTTCATTATTGGTGGCAGGCTCATGCCCTTGATACGTTGATTGATGGCTATGAGCGAACAGGAGACCTCGCCTATTTAGACCGAGCTGAAGCTTTGTACGAAGGTGTACTAGATCGGAACAATGACGAGATTACGAATGATTTTTACGATGATATGCTCTGGATGGCCTTGGCTCTCCTACGTTTATATGAGCATACAGATGAAGAGCATTATAAACAGGCTGTGCTTACCTTGTGGGGAGATATAAAAACAGGCTGGAATAACTCGTTTGGAGGCGGCATCGCTTGGAACAAAGGACAGCTAGATTATAAAAACACCCCATCCAACGGACCAGCTGTCATTCTCGCGGCCCGCTTGTACGATGCATTCGGTAATGAAGAAGATCTGCTTTGGGCAGAAAAAATCTACTCCTGGCTTACTGATACACTCGTAGATCCAAACACCGGTATCGTTTGGGATGGCATTAACCGAACCGGAGATGGCACCATCGATAAAAACTGGATATTCACATACACACAGGGGGTTTATATCGGTGCAGCTGTTGAACTTTATCATGTGAAGAGCGATCCGAAGTTCCTTGAAGCTGCCTACGCGACAGTTGATGCATCCATTGACCAACTCACAACGAACGGCATTGTGAATGAGCAAGGCACAGGCGATGGCGGGTTGTTTAAAGGCATCTATATTCGGTATATCACAGAGTTATATAAAACCAATCCTACGAATGACGAATTAGGCTCATTTATACTCGCAAACGCAGAGAGCGCCTGGGCACAGACGTCTGATGCTGACGGAGCATTTTTCGGTGCACGCTGGATGACCCCACCTGAATTCCCTGTTCAACTAAGCCAACAGCTAAGCGGTGTTATGTTGATGGAACATGCTGCCGTAGTTGAACAATTGAATTTACATGGGTCGTCTAATGAAGCTATACATTGAGCAAAATGCTACACTATTCAGGCTGTATGAAAGCAAACATTTGTCACAAACCGTAAAGCTATTCACAAGAAAAGGAGCTCCTTATGCATTCCCCAAAACACATCGTATCTGCTGCCGTTATTGTTAAAAACGAAAGAAATGAAATCCTGCTCATTAAAGGCCCTAGGAGAGGTTGGGAAATGCCTGGAGGTCAAGTAGAGGAAGGTGAGCCCCTTCGTACTGCCGCCATCCGCGAGGTTCAAGAAGAATCTGGCATCCTCGTTGAGATCACCGCATTTTGCGGCATTTATCAAAACATCAAAACCTCCATCTGCAACACATTGTTCTTAGGCAAACCTGTTGGAGGTTCAATAACGACGTCACCAGAAAGCTTGGAGGTCGGTTATTTTCCAATTCCTGAGGCTTTAAAGATGGTGACATGGGCAAACTTCCGAGCGCGCATCGAGCATTGCCTTGATGAGAGCTCACATCCATTTCTAGTTGAATTCAATTACGACTGCTAAAAATGGTGTTCATTAAACGTTTAATGAATCTGTGTTTATAGCCATTAAAACAATAAAGGCTGCCCTAAACGTCAGGCAGCCTTTTCAATTGATATCAAAAATTTACTGGCGATTCTTGATCTCGTCAATTGCCGTTTTGGCAAGTTTTGAGATTGTTACATCGTCCATCGGTGGGTTGTGCAAACCTGCCCGAATATCACGGTAGTACCGTTGCAAGGGGCGATCCAGTTCAAGACTCTTGGCACCAACGAGACGCATCGCTTTATCGATCGTCGTAATCGCATGATTGACGACCGTGTATTTGGAAACCCCAATTTCGTTGGCGACGAGCGAACGTGTTGTTTCGTTATAATACGCACGCGCTGTGCCATAGATGACGAAGCGAGACTGAGTTAGCTCGAGGTCCATTTGCCCAATCAGATTCTGGACATTCGGCAAGTCGCTAATCGTTCCCTCAATGCTGTTTGGGGAATGCTCTGTAGCGAATTTGACAGCGTAATCGCGCGCCGCCTGTGCGATACCAAGATACGTGGATGGAATATGAAGCATCCAGCCATTCACATTGTTTCCGCGAGGTCCTTGCTGCGCCTCAACTAACCGATTGTCCGGCACTTTGACGTGATCCAAGATCAAATTGTGACTTTCTGTTCCCCTCATCCCGATCACATTCCAGTTTTCACGAATAGAAATGCCTGGTGTATCACGATGGACAAGGAAAAAGCCCATTGTGTTTTTCTCTTCAATCCACGCCCCAATCAAATAATACGTCAAAAATGGCGACATCGTCGTAAAGGTTTTCTCTCCATTGATTACCCAGTGATCTCCTTCTCGTGTCGCCTGTGTTCCAGGCTTGCCTCCACGGGTCGGACTGCCGGTCTGGGCTTCACTCACAGCGCGATTCACTATCGCTCCCTTTTTGATCTCCTCGGCAAAAAATTGCAGCTGCTCCTCTGTCCACTGGCGTTTTTCATAAATCTCACCGACGACGCCCATATGCCAACCAATCGATAAAGCTGTAGCACCATCCATGCTGCCAAGGGTTTCTTGGAACAAAACGAGGTCGGCGATGGAACAGCCCTCTCCCCCATATGCTTTCGGAAGAGCTAAAGCCGAGTACCCTATGTCAACGAGCTGTTGGATATTGTCTTTTGGAAACCGTGATTTCTCATCGTTTTCCTGTGCAGAGCTTTCAATATCCTGGCGTAACGTTTCAAGTTTATTTAGCCAGTGGTTTTGGAATTCTGTAGTTGCAAATAATTGTTTTGCCATATGTGTCATCCTCTCTCTAAACCAACTTTACACACCGGATTTGTTATGATAAGTGTAACAATACCTCAAGACACTGTCAAAAAGGATGGTTTTCAAATAATAACTGTTTCGAACTTGCTTCAACTACCCACCACTTAACACCATACGTGTGTTTGAAGTGGGGTGTTCTCGCCTGAGTCTGATAAATCGTATGGGGACGCCCATGTGCTAAAAGGCATTGATTTTCATGTGAAGCTGAGTGAAGTGGTTGCCATTATTGAGCCAAGTGGCTCAGGAAAAACCACGTTGTTGCGGAGCTTGAATTATTTAGGATCAAAGCCTTTGCCCTGCTGTACTGGCTACTCAGCATTGTTCTCGAAATGGCTCTTGCCAAAGCAGAAAGCAAGTCGCGTCGCTTTGAAGGAATTGCGGCTCAGAAAGCGGGATAGTACATGGTAAAAAAACAAAAAAAACGAAGAACGTTGACCTTCAATGGCTCGCTCTTCGTTTTTATTTTGCCGTTTATGAGAATCCATTTTCTTGCGTTACATCTGAACCCTAGACATTGAGCTCAGTATCCTTTTCCTTTGCTTCAATAACCGCATCGAGCTTAGGAGCGTCCATCCGAAGGTTTAAGCCGATTAAACCAGCAATGATAAAGAGGATCCCAGCGCTACAGTACACTGTAATAAGTGAGCTCACACTCATATAAATACCTGACAGGCCCGTTCCAAGCAACATTGCTCCTGTAAATACAGGGGTCATTAGTCCATTGAAGCGACCGATATACCTTTCTTCGACCGCAGAAAGCATAAACGCAGAGAGCACCGTTTGCATAAAGGCCATCGAAATTCCGTTCAAAAGCTCCATGGATACCGTTAGACCAAACCAAACGGACCATGCTTCTACGATGGTTGTTATGGCGAGAAACCCTAGCCCTGCAAACACCACCCATCTGCCTTGCAATTTGATTGAAAAGACACCTACGAGAATACTCCCAATCAGCATCCCTACTCCCGCAGAAACGGCGAGCCATTGAAGATTTTCTTTGTCCATCCCTAGACGATCAGTAATGAGAAAAACATCCAGAGGCGCAATAAGCCCAATACCTAAGGCAAGCACCCCAAAAATCAGCAGAAGAATCTTTAGCTCTCTTTGGCTTTTAAGGAAAACAAGACCCTCTTTAAAGTCTGCCAAAACACTTCGCTTTTCCGTAACCGTAACGGCTTTGCTTTTCGGTAAAAAGCTTAGTACGATAGCCGACAAGGCAAAAATGACAAGCAAGCTGGATAGAGAGGCTGTGATGCCAAACCAGTTGTATATCGCCGTACCGACCATTGGTCCAGCAATGATAAACACCGACATCATCGTCTGTGACAATGCCATAGCGCCTTTCACATGCTCTTCTGGCACATGCTGCTTAAATATTTTCATCGAGGAAGGCTGCGAGAATTGTGAGACAATCGCGGAAATCACTGTCACAACAAATACGGCCTGCCAGACACCAGATTGAATCACCAGCAAAATAACGAGAATGGAAGCAAAACTAAGGGTATCTCCTATAATCATCGTTCGCTTCGGACGCCAGCGGTCTGCCAAAACGCCACCAACTAGTGAAAAGATAAAAATCGGCGCATACTCTGCTACTGTCAGCATAGACACGGCAACAGGGTCGCCATTCGTCTGTGCCACGACATAAAACAAAAGCGCCATATTACGAATCCATATGCCCATATTTTGTAGAAAATCAGACGCCATAACGAGCAAAAACACTTTATTTGAAAACAATGGTTTCATTTTTATCGCCCTCCAAACCTGACCGGTCGGTTTAATTTGTACGTGCCTCAAGCAATAGCTTGTCGCACGTTGAATACTGTTTTTTATTTTTACTTTCAACGATTCGAAAGAGAATGATTTTCTCACGGGAACTCAGACTTATGTTTTTAGAACCCCGTGCAAAAAGTGCTCTACAGCAGATTGATACAGTTTATAGAGTTTTTCTTCTTCCAACGTGAAATAATGAATGCCTAATCCATTTAGAAGCCCAGAAAAAATGAACGCTAACTCCTCAGCAGAAGTATCCCTCACGCTGCCCTGTTCAATGCCTTCAGCAAAAATATCTGTATACACAGCTTGTGGTGCCTGATTGATTTTCAGTGCCCGTTCAATCATTGCTTCCTGATCGGAATGACTCATAAAAAACTCATCCACTACCTTCGTTAATGGATTTTTAAAATCGGACATGTAATGATCAGTGACGGCATAAAGTTTTTCAGTAAACCCTAAACCGCTTGTTTCTTTCTGTCGCCACATCTCAAGCCAGTCGGAGGAGCTTTTTTCAATCAATTCAACAAACAGCTGCTCCTTGCTGTCAAAGTGGTAATAAATACTTCCCTTACTGACGCCACTGAACTTTACCAAATCCTCCATAGACGTTCCTGCGTACCCTTTTTGAATAAATAGGGCTTCTGCCTGTTCAAGGATAAATGCTCGCTTTGATTGCCCTTTTGTACTCATGAATTAATAACCCGCCTTTAAACTGACCGTTTGGTTTAATTTTAACGGAGTTTTGATGAAGTTGCAAGAGGCAACCGGAAAAAAATGAAGCGATACAGTCACCTAAAAGCCTGCGCCGATCGCTCCATTTTTTTACTCGTTAGCTTCACTTTCATCCTCCACATACTCCAGCAAATCCCCCGGCTGGCAATCAAGCGCTTTACACAGCGCGTTCAATGTGGTGAACCGTATTGCCTTCCCTTTTTCATTTTTCAAGATGGACAAGTTGGCAGGCGTAATTCCCACCAGCTCTGCCAAGCGGTTTGACGACATTTTGCGCTGTGCCATCATCACATCCAAATTAATTCGAATCATAGATTCTCGCCTGCCTACTTCTAGTTAAATTGTCTGCTTGTTTTCCTCCACGGCGTGCACTGCTTGTTTTAAGGCCAAAGAAATAAACAGAAGAACTACGCCCGAACTTATAGATTCGAGATAGGTCACATCAGTAAAGGTCATTGTCGCATTCGTTATCGTCAACAGTGCCAGCGCTTTTTGTGCTAGTAAATTGTCTAGAAGGACAAACGCTGAGCCAGGCACTATCGAGACAATGCCTAGTTTAAAAAGTACGCCCACATTCTTGTAAGTGAACAAGCTGTCCAGAAAAATGTTCTTCAGTAGCCTATGCATATACCAACAAAACAGTCCCCCGAAGACACCCATCATTACGTCACACAAAAGCGCAAGCGAAATAAATCCGCTGTCCTGATACAAGGTTGGATGTTCGTTAAATTGGATCGTGAACATGCTATAAATCGGGTCAAAAGGACCAAAAAATGCAGCAAGACCACTTTCCGGCCACCAAAGATACGATACTTTCTCAAGCATTGATAACAGGCTAAATAGCAAAACAACATAAAAGAAAATAAGAAACATCGTAGACCCTAGTTTAAAAATACGCTTTGATTTCATACGGGTCCTTCCTTCCTGCACGTAAAATAATTGCTCTGTTAACACTATAGCACATTTTCGTTTAGGAATAAAATTATATCGAAAAACAATAAATTTTAATTGCAAAGGAATAATAAAGCTGATATCTTTAAAACGATCAGGACAAAAAATCACCTTGGTTGCCGCCATGGTGAAAGGGAGTGTCATTCGTGGAAGCTGTATTAGATATTGATCATGTCAGCAAGTCCATCCAAGGAAAAACAATCATTCATGATCTTGCTTTTACCGTATTTGCTGGGGAGGTTTTCGGATTTCTTGGTCCGAACGGTGCTGGAAAAACGACCACGATCCGAATGATGGTCGGCCTCTCCTCGCCTGATTCAGGAGACATTCGCATTCACGGCCACAGCATCCAAAAGGCGTATAAGCAAGCCATCGCTCATGTTGGGGCCATTGTCGAGAATCCGGAATTGTACACGCATTTGACGGCAGAACAGAACCTCGTCCACTTTGCACGCATGAACGGGAAAGTGGATAAAGACCGCATTCAGGAGCTTTTAAGGCTCGTCCGTTTGGAGAACGTCAAGAACAAGCGCGTCCGTACCTTCTCTTTAGGCATGAAGCAGCGCCTTGGCATTGCCCAAGCGCTCATTCACAGACCAAAGCTGTTGATCTTAGATGAACCAACAAACGGACTTGATCCAGAGGGCATTCGAATGGTACGTGATTATTTGCGTCAGCTCGCAAAGGAGGAGGGCTTGGCTGTCGTCGTCTCAAGTCACCTCATGTCTGAAATGGAACTAATGTGTGATCGTTTTGCCATTCTTCAAGAAGGTCACCTAGTCGATATTGAACAAACAAGTGACGAAAGCAACGAGGACACAAGACTCACTTACCGTCTTGAGTTCACACCGGGGCAACAAAGTGAGGCACAGCACGCCATACATGCCTTTGATCCAAGTGCAAAAGCCCGACTGCAAGGCGATCATATTTTTGCCTCCTTCTACAAAACACAGCTGCCTGACCTCATCCGACATCTAAGTTCAGAAGCCATTGATATGTATGAGCTTCGCGAAGAAAAAGTGACGCTGGAAGACCGCTTTTTATCTGTAACATCACGAAAGGAGGCCTCTTCATGATTCGATTAATTCAAAATGAATGGATGAAAGTATGGGCACGAAAAAGTCAGTGGGTATGGCTGGCTCTTTTAGGCGTCGGCATTGCTGTTGTCCTCATCCTCACCTTTAGAACGGCCGCCCCTGCTGAGCAGGATTGGAAAGCATTATTGCTGCAAGAAAACCAACAGCACGAACAAACCATCGCGGAAGGCTCTGAATGGAGTGATCCAACTATGTTGCGTGCAGACATTCGGGAAAACAACTACCGCATTCAGCATGATTTGCCACCAGAGAGAATGCTGCAGGAGAATGTTTGGTCCTTCTTAAGAAGCAGTGTTCATCTCCTCAACCTTGTTGGGCTCATGGTGATTATCATGGCGGCCACCATTGTCTCTACAGAATTTAAGACGGGCACGATCAAGCTTTTGCTCGTTCGACCGCCTTCTCGATTCCGTGTGTTAATGTCCAAATATTTAACCGTTGTCGTCTATGCCTTGATGCTTGCTTCTTTATTGTTTGGACTGTCGTTTCTCATTGGGTCCATTTGTTTTGGCTTTGAGGATCGTGCTGTTGACATACTGCATCGGGGCGACCAGTTGATCGAACGCTCTGCCATCACTGGCGTTCTGATTGAATACGCAACATCTATCATTCATTTGCTCGTCATTGGTACACTCGCTTTCGCCATTTCTACTATTTTTAAGAGTGACAAGATGTCGATCATCCTTAGCTTGCTAGCCTATTATGGGGGCACAATTACAACTGGCGTGCTGCTCGCTTTCTTTGACTGGGCGAAATACCTCTTTTTTATCAATGCCGATCTTGGGCAGTATTTTTCAAGCGAGGGAGCTATACTAGAAGGAATGACACTCGGGTTTTCAATCACCATTCTTCTCTTGCACTGGCTGTTATTTATTGGTGCGGCAGCGCTGATTTTTCAAAAAAGAGAGATTACCACTGGCGAATAAATTAGAGGACGTGAGGGGCTGCTTTCCACTTTCATTAGCACCTGTTGCGCTGGAGAAGGAAAAATCGTTCGTTCTTTGATACAATCATCCCATATCATCGAAGGGACGTTTTTTCGTGAAAAAATACTTAGCCTTATTCGACATCGTATTCTATGTCGTCCTTCCACTCGTCATCTGGCATGGAGGACGAGATTTAATCGGCGACTATTACGCGATGCTGCTGTCGTCAGTTCCAGGGATTCTCTACAGTGTTTATCGATTTATAAAGGTTAAGAAGCTCAACACCCTGGGCATTTTTCTTCTCGGCTCGCTTGTCATCGGCAGCGTCATCGATGTTCTTTCAGGCTCCGCCCTTCAGCTATTATGGAATCAAGTGTATTACAACTTTTTCTTAGCTGGATTATTTTTATTAACGATTCTTATTAAAAAACCTCTTTCGCTTTATTTCGGCCTCGACGTGATAGAGCTTCAAGGCGTACCACGTGAGCCTTTGCGAAAAGTGTTTTTCAAACGGAAGTTTTATATCGTCTTTGTACTTTTAACAGCCGCCTTCATTCTGCGCTACATCATTGGCAACCTATTTCAAATTCACTTTATTAATGAATATGGGGTTGACGCTTTTGACGAGCTTATTGTCGTCAAGCAAATTCTAGGCTGGGTCACATCGGGCGCAATGGTCCTTGGCTTTTTGTATATAGGAAAGCTGATCAAAGAAGACACGGACGCCCGAAATGTATTTCAAGAATCTCATTTAATGAAAAACAAGGAATCCGAACCTGAGCAATAAACTTTTAAGCATGCTAGATTGGTCACGGTGAGCGGCAAACCTATTCCTTATCGCTGCTCACTAGACCGATGTGGGGTGGTTTCTTCCTTTTTCCTAAATAGCGGCGGAGCAAGCGCGGCGTTAATCCTTATTAGAATATCGTACAAAAGATTGATGACCGTGCACATGAACAGCGTTGGGGCAAGAGACAGGAACAGAGCGCCCAAAATGCCGGAATCTGTCATTATACCCATGAAAATCGCATTTGAAATCGCAATAAGAATACATATCACTATAATTGACATATAAATCAGCTCCTTTTACTTAAATAATATGAGGAATGGTCGTTACTTTATTAGCCTTCTGATACTTTTCCAATATAAGAATGTCTCCTATTCCCGCTTAAAAAGAACAGCCAACCCCAAAAAACATAGCCACCGGGCAGACCAAGGTTATGGCAAGCGATTAAACGCTTGCTGTCGGCTGTTACTCCTTTTTCAGCCGCTCGTAAAGATTGTTGAAAAGAGGGACATACGACTCTCTGATTGTTTTAATCAGTTCTTTCGACTTTTCTTCATCATACATATGGATCGATAAGTTACGTCTGGCCAAAGCATCAAGCCAAACGTGCCCATTCGAAATCACGTCGTTTTGTATCGCTTGTTTAATGGTCTCTCTTGGACTTTTCACAAGCTGCCCTTCAGCTTCGAGGTAATCCTTTAAAACCTTCCATGCAAGCTCGATCGTCATCTCAAAAAACTGTATCACGCCTGCCCGTTCTAATTCTGAGTCCAAACTGGTTTGTGCATATTTATCTAATAGCCTATATGATTTCTCGAAGTTCTCAAATCTTTGTTTCCAACGAATGTCTTTTTCAGGTGTCAAACGCCTTACCTCCACTTCAACCTTTCCAGCTTCAACGCCCCATGAAAATCTTAACATACAGAAACATCGAAACCTATCCATTGCTCAGTTTCAGTTAAAAACATGCCCCTCTTCGCATACATTTGGTATTCTGAAAGAAAACCAATGGTCAGGAGATCAACCAATGGATACAAAAACGGCTTATGAAACCTTCCGTCCGCTCCTCCATTCAATCGCCTATCAAATGCTTGGATCAGCAACGGATGCTGAGGACGTTGTACATGATCTGTTTGTTGACTATGAAAAAAGAGATTTGAGTAATGTACACAATTTACAAGCCTACCTAGTCAAAACCATCACAAATCGCTGTATCAACGTTCTTACGTCCAGTCGTATGAAACGAGAAACCTATCCTGGCGTATGGCTGCCAGAACCCAAACTCGATGAAACTGTACGAAGTCCCGATCTGATCGTTGAACAGCAAGAAGAGCTGTCTTATGCGCTGCTTTTTCTATTAGAGAAGCTAAATCCTGTGGAGCGCGCCATTTTCATCCTTCGAGAAGCATTGTCATATCCTTACGCTGACATAGGAACTATCCTCGAGAAATCGGAAGCCAACTGCCGAAAGATTTACAGCCGTGCAAAGCAGCAATTAAACCAATCTACTGATGAACATCTCACCAACAGCCCACAAGCAGAGGCATTAATTCTCGCCTTTCTTCAAGCTACGCAAAGCGGGGATTTTGACACGGTCGTCGGCTTGCTTACTGAAGAAGCTGTTCTGTACAGCGATGGTGGCGGAAAGGTCAGAGCGGCAATGCGGCCCATTTACAGTCGTCAGCGTATCCTTTCATTTTTACAAAGTCTTGCTGCGAAAGGCTTGTTTAACGTCGAAGTTCGTATGACGTCTATCAATGGGCAGGCCGGTCTTCTCCTTTACGACAACAACTCGTTACGAGACGTTGTTCTTGTTCAATTAAACGCTGATCAATTCCGCATTTCGGCCATTTATCTTGTGCGAAATCCCGACAAGTTAAAAACGATGACATCAAAAAATAGCAAGTAAGTGTCACAAACCCCTCCCCTCGATTGTCTACTCTATGAACCTATGGTAGGCAAACTCAAAAACGGAGGGATTTTTTATGGAACAGCGCTTATCTATTGAAACTGTTTTCCCTGAGGGTGTACGCGCAATGATGGCTCTTGAAACAGCCGTAGCCACATCAGGATTGGAAAAATCGCTGCTTGAGCTAGTGAAAATTCGCGCCTCACAACTGAACGGCTGTGCATTTTGTTTGGATATGCATACAAAAGACGCACGGAAGGCAGGAGAATCAGAGCAGCGCATCTATACACTTCCTGCATGGAGAGAAACGCCTTATTTTACGCAAGAAGAACGCGCTGCACTCGAATTGACAGAGGCAGTGACTCTGATTTCAGAAAACCATGTACCAGATGCCGTATATAGTCGAGCTACTGAATCCTTTGATGAAACGCAAATCGCAAAGCTAATCTTGGCTATCGTCACGATCAATGCTTGGAATCGTCTGGCAATCGCTGCATTAAAAATGCCTGTTTAAAAGGGTTAAAAATAGCTGTTCCAAAATGAGTTTGGGACAGCTTTTTCACGTGTTACTGAACGGTCTTCCTTCACTTTAATCCGATCACTTGACCAACCACTGAACAGCCTCCAGCAAATCCTCTGCAACGAAATCGGGCTCCACTTCTGCCCAAGTATGGCGAAATTTTTGCATCGATCCCTGACCCCATCCTGTTTGAACAAGAATTTTAATTGCGCCAACGCCATGAGCAGCGAGCATATCCGTTGCCCCCACATCTCCGATCACCACTGTTTTTCGCAAGTCCAAATGGTATGTTTTTGCAGCCTTCTCCAAAAGTCCTGTTCTTGGTTTATGGCAGATACAGTTGTCCTCAGAACGATGAGGGCAGAGAAACATGTCATCAAACCCATAAGACCTAAACTCTCCCTTAAACTCATCCAGTGTGGCTTCGCCTTTTGCGATTCGGTTCTGGTTTGTGAAAGCAAACATGGGGATCGCTTGTGCCTTTAACAAAGCGAACGCTCTAAGGCTATTTGGATATGGCTTAAAATTTGCCGGATGTGCAAAATGACCATCGCCACCAATCGTACCATCTCGATCTATAAACACGGCTTGAATATCTGGCATAAGCTCTCCTCCTCTCCTTCACTGTATTTGAACTCCTAGATGTAATTTCCAATTATTTCTTTTAATATTAGAAATATTATAGTATAGTAATGATTATAATTATCAAAAAGGAAGTGCTGTTCATTGAACGTTTACATACAGTTGCTGAAAAACACATACTTCCGGCATTTTTTTGTTGCCTTGACGTTATTAAATATGGGAAGAAAATTAACTTGGGTTGCGCTTGGCTGGTTTGTCTATCAGACGACCGGTTCACTCGTATCCATTGGGATCGTTATTACGGCGTCTACCGTTGCCCCTTTGTTATCAAGCGTTCTCGTTGGTGGCGTGCTTGATCAATACAATCGTCGATCGATTATGATTGTCGAAAATGGACTCCGCGGCGTTTTCCTGTCTCTCATTCCTATTTTGCATTGGCTTGACCTATTAAATTTACCTATTATTGTGGCAATTATCTTTGTAAAAGGCTTTCTGTCCTCCTTTACCACCATCGGAGTAACATCTATTCTGCCCTCCTTTCTCAGAAAAGAAGACTTGGAACCAGGAAACGCTGTTTTATCAATGACTGGACAAATGGGCTCACTCATCGGGCCAGCCATTGGGGGAATTAGTACAGCTATGCTCGGTGCTCCGCTAACTCTACTCATCAACGTGATCTGCTTTTTTATCGCCGCTGTACTCTACTTTCTCATTCCTACCGAGGTGTATCACAAAGGCATGGAACGCCGACCAATCGACCCGTCCTTTAGACGCAATCTCGTGAACTACGGGCGGGATGTAAAGGACGGCCTTCGCTTTATTCTGAAGTACCGTGTTCTGATGATGATTGCCCTCGTCACCTTTGTATTCAATTTTTGCTTACGCACCACTAGAGGTCATGCTGCCGGCCTATGTTGATGACGTTTTGGATGCTGGATCAGGCGTCCTCGGTACAATCTGGACTTTTTTTGCTGTCGGTTCTTTCCTTGGTTCATTGCTTTGGGTGAAGTTAGGGAAAAAACTGCCCTACTCCTTTTCACTTGGGGGAGTCATGTTGCTATGGGGCCTCGCGCCTGTTTCGTTCAGCTATGTAACGAGCGAGTGGGTCGTTTTTGCTATCATGTTTCTCGGTGGGGTGGTTTACGCTCCGTATAACATCGTTTCTCCTACGCTCCAGCAAACGCTCGTGCCTAATTCATTACGAGGCAGAGTTGTTGGCGTTTATGGCCTCATCGCCGGGCTCGGGTTCCCTATCGGTGTTTACTTAGGAGGCGTTGTTGGTGAGCTTTTAGGCGTTTCAGAAACCATTCTTCTCTCCGGATTGCTAACGGTCGGGCTTGGTCTACTTGTCATGCTGAATCCCGTCCTTCGCTTCAAGCAGACGTCGGTTCTTCCGGCAGACAACCAGAAAAGTATGTAGGTACTCTACAAATTTCAAGAAATTAGAGTGACGTATCAAGTCCGTCTATTTCTTCTTCTAGAGGAAGAACATGACCAATCTTACCTAGATGAATGATTCGTAGATATTCCCCAAACACTCTGGACCGTCCTATGTTTGTATTCATCCAATTGTCTCTTGAAACAGAAATATCATTGTATCGTGCATCAAATCCATACGGTTGATAATTTATTTCTGCGCTCATGTTCTTTGCAAGGGTACGATACTGCCGACCAGCTCCATGATTTTTACAAATAAACAACATGTTTTTGACGTTTGTAAAGTCCGCTAACTTTTTTGCATTCAGCACATTTTCTAAAGAATGTCTAGAATCAGTTTCATAGTCAATATGTTCTTTTGGAATTCCTGCATTGATCATTTCTGAAACAATCACTTTCGACTCTGGTACAGTCTTGTCCTTCCAGTCGGGATGTTTTATTCCCGTAGGACTTACACCACCTGTGACGATAACTTTTTTGCCAAGACCTAGTTGATATGCTTCAATTGTTTTTTCCCAATGCCCTGGATGTGTGCCAGCAAAGACGAATATAACGTCATAAGAGGTGGGACTAATCGGCTCTAAGAAAACGACTTTTGTTAACTGTTCTACTTGCTCTGTAGTAAGTATAGGGACTTTCGGTTCTTTAGAAATCATTAAGTATATCTCCTTTATTTATAGGTTTATTTACTTTTAATCATTCCTCCGGGAAAATCAAAAGCATAAACGCGATAAGTGGCTATACATTCAAAACCGAGCTGTTCTGCCACAGCCACGGACGCCTCATTGGTCGTGGTGCAATCCCAATATGGTGTGACTCCCTTGGCATGACATTCGTTTATAAACGCACTGGCAGATGCCTTCGCACAGCCTTTGCCACGATGAGCAGCATCTGTACTAATCATTACGCAGTGCTGATCGCTCCCAACGAAAATAGACAAGCAATAACTCACGATTGTGTCCTCATACAGCACGCCATAACCCACGCCAACTTTCAGAAAATCTTCTATCGATGGCCAGGTTGTTAAAATATCTGCTTTGACGTGCCCGTTCCGTTGGTCGTCCAAAAGCTTTGTTGTGAGCTTCTTGAGCGTATAGGCAGTGTCAATGTCGGAGAATTGATGAAGAGGCATAGACGGAGGGTACAAATAGACGTTTTGTTGAAAGAACGTCTGCGCTCGTTCACTAAACGCCTCTTCCCAGACTTGATTTACGCTGATCATTTCAAATTGATTCAAACCAACCACCTTAATTTCTTCAACCAGGTTGTCTTCAACCCACGGAAGCAAATGGTCGTTCACTGTCTGGAGATCTTCTTGACCAATGAAGAAAAAACCATCGTTATTGCCTAACCAAATTAGGGCCACAGATGGGCATTCCAGTTGATTAACAAAAACACGTCCCAGATTGTTGCCTTCAATCACTCCGCGAACTTCTAAATTCGTTTGTTCATTGAGTAGAGGCAAACAACGAAAAAACAAGTCTTTTGAAAGCTCATGCATCATTCCCTAAACCACCTTTTACTTTCGAGCCCCGGTTATTGTTTCTCTAAACCATACATTTTCATGATGTCTGACGGCACATAGACGATTGTATACATCTCCCCAATCTCTTGCTTCAGTTGTTCAGTTAGGAGAACACCCTTTTCGTTAAACTCCTGCTCCACATCAAGGCGGTCCAGTCGAGGTTCATCCTTTTCCCAATCAATCCATACGCCATAAACCATTCCCCATGAAAGCAAGGCTGACAGCAACTCTTCAGAAATCGGTGCGTCCTCCGCCTCCAAGTGACAAAGACACCGACTGCACCAAAGCGGACCTACACCGACATCTCCTTCAACGATAAGCGAATCTGTTTTTCCTTCAGGACACACACATTGCATTTCCAGACCTCCCTCAACAGCCAATATGTCTAGAACTTTCTATATGTATTAAGGGAATCCCTTTTTTTCTCAAATTCTGTTGTTCACTTCGAAAAATGACCATTCACTTGTAAGACAAATAAAAAACCCTAACAGTCAGAAGACGTTAAGGGCAGTTCAATTATAGGCGAGCGTCCGCTTGCATGACTCTGTCACGGACCATAGCGGCATTATCGGCATTCACATATTCTAAAATCATCGGAATGCCTTCAGTATGTTGATGATACAGCTTTACAAATCGTTCCCATTGAATATCCCCGTCCCCGACAATTCTCCCTCTGGCATCGTTCACCTTTCGATCTTTCCCGTGAAAATAAGCAATATGCTTTCCTAGATAGAAAAACATGTCTTCCTCTGAGCTGTTAGCGATTAAATTGGCTGGGTCCAGCAGTACTTTAAGATGGTTCGAGCCTACCTGATGCAACAAATCGGCCATTCGTTTTGCACTTGGCACAATATCCAACACACATGGTTCTAATGCGATCGTCACCTTATGTTTTTCCGCTTTTTCTGTCAGAATTTTTATCGTTTCCACAAATGAAGTGAAGGCAGATTCATACGTGTCGAGCTGAATGCCTCGCTTTCCTGGAAGAAACCCACATTCGGTCGACACATATGCAACATCATAGGCTGCCGCCATTTCCATATGCCTCTCAAAATAGGCGAGGTTTTGTTCAAGCTCCTGCGCATTGGTTTCCATAAGGTTTGTAAACACCCCGATGGCTGTCACATCAATCCCAGCGCCTCTGTAGATGTCGATGATGTCACCCACCCTCTCACTAGTAAGATGAGACAGATCAGATCGACCATTGTAAACCCAAAAGTTTGAATCGGTTTGGGAGAAGCAGAGCTCCGTAGATGTAAAGTGGTTTTTTGCCATAAAGGCTGCGGCTTCTTTATTGCTCATTTCCGGGAAAGATCTTGTTACAACGCCAATGTTCATAAGGCATCTCCTTTTTTCGTATGATTTTCCATGGCAGAGGGCTTTGACCTGGTGTATCCGATGAAAAAACAGACAACCCCTGCCACACCTTCGCCTCCCCAAATGAACCAGCGAAGCAGAGACATATCACCTGAATTAATGACCATTGAAACGGCTGAACAAAGAAAAAGCAAGAAAAACTGATAGCCAGTAAAGACACAGAAGACGTTCAAGACATTGCTTTGTTTTAACGCTTTTGTGTACATATACTGGCTACAGAGGACAACCAAAAGCCAGCCAATGCCAAAAACAATAAAGCTGACATTGTCAATGATTTTCCATGACCATGGATTAATCGAGCTCACTTCAAGCACGTTGAGCACGAGCGTTCTGAAGTACACCCAGTTAAACAGTCCGATCAAACCTGTCACTCCTGCTAAGACGTAGGAAAGAAACATCACCAGCAAGCTATTACGGTTGGTTTGCATCTCAGGCATTGTGATGAAGGCTTTGCCTTTTTTCGACGACTAATGCCTTTAAGTCATTCAACAGCTGCTCTCGAACCTCTTCGTTTTCGACCAACCGAGTATGCTTCGTGTAGGCAATTAGACGATTCAGCTTTCGGATGTACGTCTTATTAGCGAGTCGCCTTACCCTTTTCATCTGTTGATCGCTCTTCAATCTTTCTACCTTTTTCTCAAACCTGTCAGACCAACGCGCGGGTACGTCCTCCGAGTCGCATATATCTTGCAAGTCCGAATGTTTTTTGCCAATCACCTGCTTCATAAACAATTGAATAATGAACAACGAGATGACCACCGCGATAATAAGGGAGACTGTAAAAGCAACCAGAAGCAATAAAATAGTCACTGCGCAGCAGCTCCTTGTAAATTTAGTTCTCCTGCAAAATGGCAAGCCACCTTGTGCCCTGGTGAAATGTCACGAAATGCCGGCACACTCTGGCGACAAATGTCCTCAGCAAATTTGCATCTTGGGTGAAAATAACAGCCGGAAGGAGGATCTGCTGGATTTGCTACCTCTCCCTCCAATAAAATGCGTTGTTTTTTCACTCTTGGATCCGAGGTTGGTTTGGCAGACAATAGGGCTGCTGTATAAGGATGACTTGGGCGGTTAAAGAGCTCCTTTGTTGGTGCCATTTCGACCAGCTTACCGACATACATCACACCAACACGGTCTGAGATATGTTCAATCACGCCTAAATCGTGGGAGATGAATAGAAAGCTCAATTGAAATCTCTCCTGCAAATCGAGCAATAAATTTAATATTTGGGCTTGAATGGACACATCAAGGGCAGAAACTGCCTCGTCACAGACAATAAACTTCGGATCAGTGGCAAGTGCTCGCGCAATGCCAATCCGTTGTCGCTGACCACCACTAAATGCATGAGGATAACGTTCTACATGTTTACTGTTCAAACCAACAATTTCCATTAATTCCTTCACTCGCTGTTTGAGGTCATTTCCTTTTGCCAGCTTGTTGCATATTAATGGTTCCCCGATGATATTCAGCACCGTCATACGAGGATTTAATGAAGAATACGGGTCCTGAAAAATAAGCTGCATATCTTTTCTGAGCGACCTTAGTTTTTGGTATTTCAACTGAGTAATGTCTGTCATTTGCCCTGATGAATTGAGAAAGTGAACCGCTCCTTCCGACGGTTCGATGGCTCGCAGCAGACAGCGCCCAAGAGTGGTCTTCCCACAACCAGATTCCCCAACCAGACCAAACGTTTCTCCTTCATATATGGAAAGAGTCACATCATCAACTGCCTTTACATAGCCAACGGTCCGTTTTAGGAATCCTTTTTTAATTGGAAAGTACTTTTTCATACCATTGACTTCTACGATCGGACTGTTATTTGCC
Source organism: Aureibacillus halotolerans (assembly GCF_004363045.1). Taxonomy (NCBI): domain Bacteria; kingdom Bacillati; phylum Bacillota; class Bacilli; order Caryophanales; family Bacillaceae; genus Aureibacillus; species Aureibacillus halotolerans. The sequence goes on along the minus strand of NZ_SNYJ01000005.1, from coordinate 121,578 downwards.
ATAAGCAACCTCTCCTTCACCTTTGGGAGACGGTTCTGCGAAGAGACACCTAACTCCATGGCCTTCATGAACAGGCACCATCTCGATATCATCTACATTGCAGACGCCATCCTGAGCTAATGTACAGCGTGTGTAATAACGACAACCTTTTGGCATATTGATTGGCGTTGGCACGGTTCCTTCAATTGCTTTGAGACGCCTTCCCTCCTTAGCGACAGATGGCATTGACTCCAAAAGCGCTCTCGTATAAGGATGCTGTGCACCATGAAATAAAGTGTCTACGTCCGTGTATTCAACGATCTGCCCCAAATACATCACAGCGACCTCATCTGCTGTTTCTGCAATCACCCCGAGATCGTGCGTAATAAACATGACGGACGTATCATGCTTTTCTTTTAATGCATTGATTAAGTCCAGCACCTGGGCCTGAACGGTTACATCCAGCGCCGTTGTTGGCTCATCGGCAATGAGGATCGACGGATTACAGGAAAGGGCCATAGCAATCATTGCACGCTGCCTCATTCCTCCCGATAATTCATGGGGGTACTGGTCGTACCTTTGCTCTGGATTGGACATCCCAACATCACGAAGCGCTTGAATGGCAATCTTCTTTGCCTCGTTTTTATTGGTCGTATGATGAAGAAGGATCGCTTCGATAATTTGGTTGCCGATCGTATGAATTGGCGAAAACGCCTTCATTGGTTCTTGAAAAATCATGGCAATGTCCCCGCCGCGGATGGAGCGAATTTCTGCTCCATTTGCTTTTAGCTGCGCCAGATCAATCGGTTCTTGACCCGCTGCTCGATACAGTAAAAGTTCACCCTCCACCTTTGCCTTTGATGAAACGATTCGTAAGACAGATTGAGCAGAAACACTTTTTCCACTTCCGCTCTCACCAACAATGCCAAGTGTCTGCTTCCTTTTCAGGGTAAAATCGACGCCATCGACTGCTTTTAATAATCCCTCATCCAGGTCAAAGTGCACTTTAAGATTTTTTACATCGAGAATCGTATCGCCCATCTTTCTCCAACCCCCATCTTATTTGTATGGATCTGCAGCATCTCGCAACCCATCGCCTAAGAAATTAAATACGAGCACAGTGACGACAACAAATGCTGCTGGCCAAAGCAGCCATGGATGGAACGCGATACTTTCCAAGTGCTGTGCATCCTCCAAGAGTACACCCCAGCTAACGGCAGGTGCTTGTAAGCCAAGACCTAAAAAGCTTAATGCCGTTTCCCCTAAAATTAAAGCAGGGATAGAAATGGTGATGTTGATAATGATGTAGCTTGCGAAGGACGGCAGCAAATGCTTGGTAATGATGCGTAAGTGGCTGGCACCTGCAAGTCTAGCGGCCATTGTGAAATCCTCTTCTCGGAGTGATAGAATTTTCCCTCTCACTACACGAGCCAGCCCTGTCCAGCCGACCATGGAGAAGATCAAGACCATACCAAAATAGATTTGCGTTGGCGTCCAATCCTTTGGCAATGATGCGGATAGAGCCATCCATAATGGAATGGTAGGTAGACATAGTAACAAATCAATGATCCTCTGAATGATGGTATCGGTGATCCCTCCGAAGTACCCTGAGATGCCTCCGAGCAGCAAACCGAAAACAAGCGTTAAGAGAATGCCGGCAAATGCAAAGGAAATCGATATTCGTGTCCCATAGAGAATACGTGTGAACAAATCCCTGCCCAACTCATCTGTTCCAAGAATGAAGAAAGGTGCACTCGGGTCCTCCAGTCCAAGGAAATGGATGTTCGTCTCAAACAATCCCCAAAACTGATAGGGTTTACCTTCAACAAAAAGCGATAACTCATGCTTTTGAGAGGTCACCTCACGATAAGTTCTTAAATATGAACCTGCATCCACTTCCAGCTCCAAATCATAGACAAATGGACGTAAACTAAAATTCCCGTCGGCGTCGACAAAATGAATCTGCTGAGGCGGGGCATTTTTATAATCTACAAAGCGGTCCTTCGGAAGATGAGGTCCTAAAAAGCCACAAAAGGCTGTAATGAGCAGCAAAAGAATCAGTATTGGTGCGGCGATGATGGCGAGGTGGTGTTTTCGGAACCTCCACCACATAAGCTTCCATTGCGAGGCCAATTCGTAGGCTTCGACACCTTTTTCCTGAGGAATGACAGTAGGTTTTTCATGATCCACCACTGGCTTCATTCGTCTAACCCCCCAAATCTGATGCGAGGATCTAACATCGCCAGCAAAATATCGGAGATCAATGTTCCAATAATCGTTAAGACGCTTAAAATCAGAAGAAAACTTCCTGCTAAGTACATATCCTGATTCATTAATGCATTAAGCAATATCGGGCCTGTTGTCGGCAGATTCAACACGATGGAGACAATCGCTTCCCCTGAAATGAGTGCCGGTAGCGTCCACCCAATGGTACTAATTAAGGGGTTAATGGCGACCCGGACTGGATATTTAAACAAAAGCTTTTTTTCCTCTACACCCTTCGCTCTTGCTGTAACGACATATTGCTTATTTAATTCATCCAGCATCATCGCTCTCGTCACACGAATCAATCCAGCCGTCCCTGACATGCCTACGATGACAACTGGAACCCAAATTCGCTGTAACATACTGCCGAATTTCTCCCAACTCCATGGCTCACCGATATATTCAGGGCTAAACAATCCAGTAATGGCGACGCCTGTGTTTGTAAACACAAAATACACAATCAGTAGTGCAATTAAAAAGCTCGGAACCGCCAACCCAATATATCCTACGAAAGTAAAGATATAATCGAACAAAGAATATTGACGGACAGAGGAGTAAATGCCAATGGGAATGGCGATGATCCAGACGAAAATGAGAGACAAAATCGATATTAGAATCGTTAATGCAAGTCGTTCACCAATGATTTCCGAGACCGGTTGATTCCACTGAAACGACCTGCCAAAATCCCCCTCAAGGAGAATGTTCTTTATCCAAATTAAATATTGCTGATACATCGGCTGATCCAGTCCATACTGTTTTTGAAGAGCTTGAACGGTTCCTTCAGAAACAGCGGTTCCAGACAGCTCCAGCTCCTGAATATAGGTCGTCAGATAATCGCCTGGTGGCAATTGAATAATGACAAAGATGATGATTGAGATCGCAATCAATAATGGAATAAGCTGCAGTAGCCGGTGTCCAATGAAACTCAACATCTTATCTCCCCCCTCACCAAAAATAGTCCATGAATCTTCTTTTTTGATAACGCTTACATAAAAGCGATGATTTTAGTGACTCTATTCTTTTGAAGGGTCAGCAAAGAAAAATTGTTCACCACTGAAGTTTAGACCAATGGCGTAGCCTTCCTCCGCCAAGTTCCTTAAATTTTTCGAGAAAATTAACGGCTGTTTCACATTTTGTATTGGGGTGAAATACCATAGGTGATCCCCCATTTCTTCACGAATTTGCGCAAACACCTCTGTACCCGCCTGTTCTGTTGGCGTTGTATAAAGCTTATCAAGAAGCTGATAAAATTCCTTTACATCATCAGGAGGTTCTTCACCTTCTGCCCCATTTGTCAGCCACCATGATTCCCAGAGGGGTCCCCAGAACTCAACGCCCCAGTCAGCCATATACCACAACGGTGTATGTGTCCAGATCATTGTCGCTTGTAGCTCATTCGCTGCATTACGTGTTCCCCAGAGAGCACCATCTATCGTCCTCATGGAGACATTTAGCCCTAAAGCCTCCCATTGCTGTACGATGATTTGTGTCAAAGGAACAATGTCTGGAGCAGCATCCTGCACGACAAACGGAATGGAAAAATCTTCACCATTAGGGGCTTTTCTATACCCATCAGTGCCCATTTTCATCCCCATGTCATCAAGCAATTGATTGGCTTTCTGAACATTGAATTCATCGGAGATAAAATCTGAAGTTTCTGTCAATCCGTAATACATCGTGTCGATGATTTCTTCTTTATTTAGAGCCAAGTTGAGTGCTTCTCTAAAGCGTTCATCGCGAACAACTTCACGCCACGTTGGATCCTCATACGTCATATTAAGGAAAAAATCGGTTGGAGTAATGTGCATATCATACAATCCTGCTTGATACCCTCCATTTTCTTCCCCTTTTTTGTACAAAGCCATTTTGTTTAAGGCGGTGGCTTCACGGGCAAAATCAACCTCCCCTGATAGCACCTTCAGGTTAATGATTTCCATGTCTTGAACGTACTCACTGCGGATTTCGTCAATGTACGGAAGTTGTTTCCCAGCGACATCGACTTTAAAATAATATGGATTTCGCTGAAAAAGCATCGTTGTCTTATTGTTTTCTACTAGTGTCCAAGGGTAGAGGACAGGGAAACCAACCGCTTCAGGATGAGCCATTTCATTGCTAATGACATCCTTTTTATTAAACAGGTTGATCCAGCCATTTTCATCCGTTTCAAAATCCGCTTCTTCAATAGCAGCTGTTAACGCTTCAGGGTCGGCATACGTTTTATGAAAGGGCTTTAAATAATGGGCAGGCTTAATAAAGTCGTGATAGTTTCTCCAACCTTCGATCGCAAGGCGCATTGGAAAGCCACCATAAGGTTCAGTAAAGGAAATTGTAAAGCTTTCCTCGTCAATAACATTGAAAGACATCGGCTCTCCTGACGCTTTCCCTGACGCTCTCAGCCATGATGGAAATGTCGGCATAAGTTCTTCATTAAACAGCACATCCTCAACCGCAAAGCGTACATCTTCCATCGTAACTGGTTCACCATCTGACCATTTCAATCCTTTTCTTAAATGAAAGGTAAACGTTTTTTGATCCGGGGTAACCTCATACCCTTCCAAAACATTTCCAGTGATCTCTTCCCCTAAAATGCCTGGCGTGTTCAGCAATGGCTCGACATTCATCACAAAGACGTCAGCATCCCAATTCACTGAGCCTGTGACCGTATTTAATGTTCCACCGTAATTTCCTATTTGATAGTCAAGCATCGTTTCCGTCATCTCATTCGTGATTTTAGGATTATCAGGTAGCCGTTGTTGCACTGGCGGTAAATCCATTTTTTCTACCGTCGGACTTTGTAGATAATTACTGCGTTCGGGCGTTGGAAAATCTTTCGCAAACACTTCTTCGACAGATTTTTCAGATATTTCTTGCTCGTTGTTTACCTCCGACCTGTTGCTATTGGTTTCTTCGGCCTTACTACATGCTGACAATGCCAACAAAACAACAAGGAGGACGCACTGAACCCTTACAAAAAATAACGTTGACTTCATCCCACACCTCCATATGGCTTACTAGTCGAAACTGAAATAAACGAAAAGCAGACGACAGTGAGATTTACTGAGGTAACCATGAGCATAGTCATCGCCTCTTGAAACTAGGCACGTTAATAGCAATCTGGTTTGTTGTACATTGAAGTCATTGCCATCGACAGTTTGAAAGAACAATATGATCAATTTGCTCACTGTTGTTCTATTGATTTTATCTTCCGTCTTTAATTGAGTCAATATTTCTTAAGTTTTAAATATTTCTTCTTTTGTTTGTGCAACTTTTTTGAGCAAAAGTACAACTTTAACGATTTCCAACTAAGCCAATGATCAAACTAATCATTGGTTCTGTTTCTGACTATTACTCTTGACCCATCCCATCCACACCTTGCGCACGATACTTTCCCGGTGAAACGCCAACAAGCCGGCGAAAAAGCCGACTGAAAAAAGCCTGATCCTCATAGCCGACTTTATTGGCAATGTGAATCACCTTATCGTCCGTTTGATCAAGCAAGTACTTGGCTTTCTCAATGCGAATGCTGTGAATCATCTCCACGATGGTCATGCCCGTTTCTTCTTTAAACACACGGCCAAGCTGTCGCGTGCTTACATTAAATAACTCTGCTAGTGTCGTCGTCGTGATTTTCTGGTCGTGATGGCGGTCCAAAAATCCACACATCCGTCTGATTAGCATTTGGCGGTCGTGTTCATATGGAGAGGGCTTTGCATTTTCGGTCATATCGGTATAATAGCGTGATAAACAAATGAGGAGTTCGACTAGTTTTAAACGAATCAAGGTGGAGTAACCAGATTGCTGTGCTTCGTATTCACTGTGCATCCCTTCAAGCAAATGGAGCACATGCGTCGATGCCTTGCCGCGAAGATTAAGACAATGATGGAAGCGTTCGGTTGGTTTTAAGAAGGGGTGTACATAAAAGTAGTCCATTGATTGTGTGATGCCAAGGGCTTTTAACCAAGTGTCCTGGATGAGCTCAGGAAGAAACAAACAATTGACGATTTCAATTTGTTTTCCTTTTTCGATATGGTATGTATGAACCTCACCAGGATTAATGATAAACACATCCCCAGCACAAAGCCTGTTCAGCTGACCTTCAAAAAAGTGCTTGGCCTCACCGTAAATGACATAAATCAGCTCCACAAAATCATGACCATGAACAGGAGGTGCATTGTCCTGAGCGTGCAACACCTTGCGGATAGAAAACGGAAAGCTTTTTTGGTCCAAGTGTTCATTGCTCGTTAAAATGCTCACGTACCGCACCTCCATGTGTATGGTCAGCCTTACACTTACTGGCGTGTCATCGCTTGATTGTGCAAGCGGTCGAATCGTTCCTTATCTGGGTTTTCAAGCCACTCTTCCCAAGTGAGTCCCACCTGATTGAGGATGGCTTCAATTCTTCGTCGAAAGGGCAGCCCTTGCTTTTGATAAATCTCCTTCATCGGATCCGTTTTTCCTAACAGTTTCTTCTCCACCCACTGTTGTAATTCCTGCTCGAACTGATCGGCAAGCGCAGATTGCGACGCTGCAAGATTAACGTCTTCCCCCGGGTCGTTCCTAAGATCGTACAGCTCACGGGTAGGACGTACGAAAGGTCCCGAATCATAGGTATGAATATACTTATGGGTGCTAGTGCGAATGCCTCGAGCAGCTTGCCACGCGCATTCACTCAAGAACACTGTATCATGTGTCCCATCTGTCTTCCCTTGAATCGCAGGCCATAAGCTTTTTCCATCCATTCCGACAGGCGCATCCAAATTGAATGCCTGCAGTAGCGTCGGCATAAGGTCCACCTGTTGAACGAGACCAGGCACTCTGCGTCCTTGAGGAATTTGCCCTGGCCACCTTAGGATCATTGGCACACGCACTGTTGTTTCATAAAGACCGCAATGGTCCCAATAGATGTCATGCTCAGTGAGGCTTTCACCATGATCCCCAAACAAGACAAGAAGCGTGTCGTCCTTAATTCCTAGACGATCTAAATGCTGATCCAGTTCTTCCAGCAACCCATCAAGGTACCGAATTTCAGCGTCATACAGTGCGTTTACGTACGCCGCATCCGTGACAGGACCAAGCAAATCATAGTGATGGTGTTTAAAAAAGGGGTACGCACGATGATTATATGCCGCCTCCATGCTTTGATGCTTGCGGTCGTAGGGATCTCTTCTTTGGTCGTAAAAAGCCCCCGTATGTTGCTTTGGGGGTAAATAAGGCGTGTGCGGATCCCAGTAATGCAAAAACAAAAAGAAATCCTCCTCAACATGCTGCTCTATCCATGGCAAAGCAAGATCATTGATCGTACGACCATCAATCCACCTCGTATCACCAATGGTGTTGATATAGTAGCGATAGCCACGTGCAAACCATTCCTTCAAATGGTATAAATTGTCCACAGCTGCCGTCGTATAGCCTGCTTTGCGAAGCAGCGTTGGTAACCACGGCACAGATTTTGGTAAGAAGCTAGCGTCCGAGCCATGCGCGACGACCCCTGTCGTCAGCCCTACCTTTCCCGTGAAAATTCCCGTATGCGCAACCTCTGTCGGAATATCAGCCGCAAAGGCCTGTTCAAACAACACACCTTGTGAAGCGATTTGATCCATATAAGGGCTCGTTGGAAGTGGATACCCGTAACAACCGAGGCGGTCAGCACGCAGCGTATCCAATGAAATAAAGATCGTTTTCAATGGTAACCCTCCTTGGCAATGATTGGCGGTTTTGTTTATCGATAAGATGCATCGTACGAGACGTCGATGACCTTGCCGCCTTCTTGATGAGAACGGATCGCTGCCTCAATGACCAATTGCACGGCAAGAGCATCTGCCCCTGAGGCCTCAATATCACTTGGCGCAATGCCGTCCGTCATTTCTTGGATAAAACAATCAATGCGGCGCTTGAACGTTTCTTCAAATCCGCTCACCCCATTCATGATCGAGTTCCGCACAACAGTAGCTTCATCCTTCTCGTGAGGATACAAATGAAGGTGTTCGTAAATATTGTCGAGGACAAACCTCCCCTTTGTTCCTCCCACTTCGCATTGTTCAATCGGATGGCGCATTGACATGTCGTAGCTTCCCGTTAAGTGACCGATCGCTCCCGAACGGAACTCGACGTGAATCGAGGCGGTCGACCAGATGTCTCGTCCTGGCGCTTTCAGCATGAACGCTTGCACGCGCTTCACATCGCCAGCAAAATAGCGCATTACATCCAGCGAATGTGGATGAAGGGCACGAAGCTGAAGCCAAGGGCTGCTCTCCTTCTGGTTACGGATCATCAGCTTCATATTGACGAATAAAATATCGCCGATTTCCCCGCGTTTGATCCAGTCCTTGGCCGTATAGGCGGCTGGCACAAAACGGTGATTTAAGTCGCAGGCAAGGTAAACGTTTTTTTCTTCTGCCAACGCCACCATCTCTTTAGCTTCATGAATGTTATTGGATATTGGCTTTTCAACAAAGACATGCTTTCCGGCATGAAGGGCCTCCATCACTGGCTGGTAATGATGGCTGCCATTTTCCTCACCCGCAGTTGCAACACTAATAAGATTTACATCTTCCTGCTGAAACATGATCGCCACATCCGTATACGCCTTCACTTGAAACTCAGCGGCGACTCGATCCGCGACAGCCTGATCAAGGTCGCAAACAGCAACAAGCTGACAATCAGGGTTTTGATCATACACTTTACAATGAATTCGACCAATATGATTGACGCCAACAACAGCGACCTTCTGCATACCATCAGTCCTTTTCAATAAGTTTGTTCTCCCTAGTGCCCCATCAGGTAACTTAGATATTATTTTATTCAGGATGGGTTATGGTTCTTGTTTTCGCACAAGATTCCTTTACCAATCGACATTCGTGTAAAAGGCACCAAGTGATCTACCTTGAAACATTGCACTTACTTGCCTTATTTGGTTGCAACACAGCTTTTACCCTCTATACGAGAGAGACCGAGACGCAATAAAAACAATTTATGCAGAAACAAACATCAGCGTAGTCAACATACGTAGACTCTAGTGGGATCAGCGCGAGCTGAAGATCCCCTCGGAAAGCCTGCTTTCCGAGGAAGCTGAAGCCTGCCCCACTGAAAGCGAAGTATGTTGACGGAGCCCGTGCACCCTAGCGCATAAAGACCTCGTCGTGTTTTCATTACCGTTGGAGTCTCACTAGTTACCGCTTTTGGTTAGTGTAAAGAACGAATGAAATGAGAGAGACTTTGTTGGTTCAATGTCGACCATGACCAACTAAGGGAGTAGAAAGGGCATTAGCCAAAATGCACTGGACGCCTTCATTGGCCTAGAGCGAAATGCTTTCTTTCCTAAATTGCGACGGCGTTTGCCCAGTCACTTCTTTAAAATTCCGGCAGAAATAATGCAGGCTTGTGTAGCCTAACTGCTCTGCTACAGATTCAATGCTTCCTGGGTCAAGAAGGAGTAGCTTTGCTTTGCGAATGCGTTCCTGAATCAAGTAATTTTTCGGTGACTGCCCTGTCGCTTCCTTGAACAATGTTGCAAAGTACGCTGGATGATAGCCACATAAGGACGCCAGCTCCTTAGCATCCCAGCTTGAATGCAGCTGTCTTTTCACTGCTTCTAGCGCAGGGGCTATTTTTCTATGCGCCTCCGGGGAACGTCCCTCATTTGCTTGATAGCGAAGAATGATGGCGAGTAGCTGCGATAGCATGCCTCGAACGATTACCTCATACCCAATTCTTCCGAACATAAATTCTCGTGCAATTTGGATAAACAGCGACTCTAGACCTGGCATTTCAATAACGTGAGGAAATGCCATCTTCCCACTATCATAAAGGTCTACAACATAGGCTTTTGGATGCTGGTCCAAAGCAGATTCAGGACATTCACAAATTCCATCCCCTGGATGAACCGGGTCAAACGAAGGACAATCCCAGTCGAAATGAAGGCTAACAAAGGATGACGCATCCGTGTGCGTTGCTTCAATGTGGTGCGGGCTGTCTGCCCCATAGAAAATAGTATTGCCTGCACGCAGAGTGTACTTTTGCGGACCAAGTCGAACAGTGGTCTGGCCAGAAAGAACATACAAAAGCTGGCAATCTGGAATGATCCTTGGTCCCCATATTGTGCCAGCGGGAACCGTCATCTGGTTTGCGTAATTCACAGTTGGGCAGATGGTTGTTAATGGACCCAGAAAAACCTCGGACGGTGTGTACTCATCCATAAGAATCTCCATTCTTTGAAAAGTACAATTCTTTTTATACATTCTGTAAAGACAGCGTTTCCAATCAGTCGTATCCTTGAATTGTGGTCAAAAGGTTTTATCCCAATCTGAAAGGAATGGTCCGAATGTTAACCAATGAACAGGTCGCCTCATTCCACAAAAATGGCTTTGTTAAAGGAGGGCAAGTGCTTGATGATGAACAGGTAGAACAGCTGCGTCATGAACTTGATCTTGTGATGTCAGGCCAATCCGTGAAAAAGCCTGTATTAAACCGCAACATGCTCGAAGGAAGCGAGCTCGACATGAACATGGAACAAAGCAAAAAAGTCGTGCAAATTGTGAACATTTGGATGGCTAGCGACGCCTTCTTAAACCATGCCGCAAACGCAAAAATGTGTGAGGAGGTCGCTCAGCTTGCACGTACAAACACGCTTCGCATTTGGCATGATCAAATCCAATACAAACCACCAGTGACCGGTGGGCCTACAAGATGGCACCAAGATCACCCCGCCTGGCCTATCATTCAACCCGCTGACCTTGTTAGTGCCTGGGTGGCGCTAGATGACGCCACCATCGATAATGGCGCCATGTGGATGGTCCCCGAGAGCCATACATGGGGAAACCATGACAAATTTTTAACGAGCACAGACGATTTCAAGCCCGTTCACCGTAAACCTGAGCTATTGCCTGATCATGCGAGCATTGAAGCAGTCCCGTTTGAAATTAAAAAAGGGCATGTTGGCTATCATCATTGCATGACATGGCACGGGAGTCATGACAATCGATCTGAGAGAAAACGGCGAGCCATCGCGGTTCATTATATGCCTGGACACACACGTTATGAGCCGACTGGCCAGCATCCAATGGAGGCGTTTATTGAAGTGCAAGCAGAAGAACGCTTGATTGGCGATACCTTCCCAGTGGTCTTTGAGCGCAATGCCACAGTGGTTCAAAACGGATAAGGAAGAGAGAGGTGGGCCGTACAGCTCACCTCTAACTGTTTCCTTGGATCTCCATTAAGATAGATTAAGGACGATCACTTAACATAGGGCCTATTTTTTCAACTCAGGTCGATCAATTTGTTCTGCAATGCTTTCACTTTCGCCGCTTACCCAAACACATCGAAGTCTGCCTTGATTCCCCTTGCTCCAACCTCCGTATAACGTTTTTATCTCTTTAAGCTCGTTGGTCTCATTTTTCTTCCAATTCTTTCTTCAGTTTTGCCTGAAGGGTTGCTGCTGCTTTTGGTGAACCGATATGCATCGCATCATACGCTTGCTGAGAGGAGGCAAATGGACCGCCCCCTTGCCCGTGCCAATCGAGGTTCGTATGCATTGGATTTGTTCGTTCCGTTTGCCGCTCCCGCTGTTCAATATGGCTTTCTAGCTTGTTCGTTAGCTCCTTAACGATGTCAGGCTGCGTTTCTGCCACGTTGCTCGTTTCCTCAGGATCATTCACCAAATCATACAGCTCAACCTCTGGTTTGAAATGAATGTCAGGCTCCAAGGCACGAATCAGCTTCCATTCTGGCGTGCGCCAGCCGTGTTTGCGCATCCACGTCGCCTCTGTCAGGTAAAACTCAGATGGGAAGTCACTTGCCTCACCGTTCATCAACGGCACAAGACTCTGCCCGTCAAATGAAATGCCACTGTCTATGCCAAGCAATTCTAGAATCGTTGGCATGATATCCTTGATTTGTGTGACATCCGTATGCCGCTGTCCTTCAGGCGTTTTTCCAGGATAGCGAAGGATGAGAGGAATGTGAAGATTGCTGTCGTATAAGCCATGATGGTCGTAATAACACTCGTGCTCATTTAAAGTCTCCCCATGATCTGAGGTAAGAATAATCAGCGTTTCTTCCTCAATCCCAAGGGCCTCCACCTTCTCAAAAATTGTCTGGATGCTTGCGTCCATATAGGCCACCGCACCATCATATTGCGCATCAATATACGCGGCATCTGTACAACCTTCTGGAAACCATGTCACAAAATAATCAACAAAGGGCTTGAATTGATAGATATCCTTCATTGATTCATTCAGCGGATCAAGTTCATCTCCTCCATAAAACATCCGTTCAAATGGACGCGGCGGCAGATACGGCGAATGAGGGTCCATATGGCGCAGAAACAAGAAAAACGGCTTATCCTCTTCCGCAAGTCGCTCCAGCTCTGGCAACGCTACGTCGTTTAGGTTTTCCGCTTTTGGGCTTCTCCCCGTTTCGTCTGCCGCCCAACCTTCAAAGTCAAGGTAAGTTTGGAAGCCGCGGGACGACGGATTGCCTGAAAAACCGATGCATGTCGTATTATACCCTTGCTCCCCAAGCAGCTCAGGCAAGGTTTTAACATGTGCCCCTAATGGCCCCTTATGCCGGAGGGCAACAACATCGGTGCCAAAGCAGTCCATGCCCGTAAGCATTGACGCATAACCTGGCGTCGTCGGAATGCTCGGGCTGTAGTGTTTTTCAAAAACCGTCGCTTTTTTTGCAAATTGATCGATATGTGGCGTCGTTAAACGCTCATACCCGTATAAGCTCATATGGTCACTTCGCAAGCTATCAATGCCAAGCAACAACACGTTTGGTTTTTTCGTCATCGCATCATTACCTCCTTTTGTCGATGAATTAGGTTATACCTTTGCCGTTTGACGATAAAGCGCTTGGAAGGTCGCATTAAGATACCCGTAGCTTTCAGCAGCAATTGTTTGAACGGCTGGAAGGTCGAGCTTGTTCGCACCGATGACCTCTAGACAAACGGGACCGTTATAGTTGCCCTGCACGAGCGCTTTACAATAGTCATATAGTTGAATATCGCCACGTCCACAGGCTTGGTTTGCCGGCTCTCCAGGACCAGATTGACGACCTCGACAGTCACGAATGTGAATATGCTTCATACGTTTCAGTACAGGCAAAAGCTCCTTCTCCGGCTCTTCACCAGCGCGAAAAATGTGGCTAGGGTCCATATCAATGCCAAAGGCCGGTGATTGGATGTCCTCCAACGCACGAAGAGTCATTGTCGTATTATCAATCACTTGCCCGAGATGTGCCTTCACACAAAGTGTTACGCCATACGCCTCAGCCTTTTCAGCCATGCTCCGAAGCTTTGCAATCTGTTGTTGATAATCCTCTTCACTCCCCGATTTGCCTCCGGGACCAACATTAATGACAGGAATCCCTATTTCAGCCCCTGCCTCGAAAGCGTGGAGGAGACGTTCTTCATCGAGAGAAGCCACCTCCATTGAGAGAAATTCTAGGCCGTTTGCATCGACAATTTCTTTTAATTCGGTGGCTTGCGCCTTCCAGCGGTCAAGCTCTAAATGCTCACACATGCCTTTAATGGCCGATATCTCGACCCCATCATACCCTGCGAGGGCGATGTGTTTGGCCGCCGTCGCAAAATCAAACCCTCCGTATAATACCGAATTTACGCCTAGCTTCATGTCTACATCCGCTCCTTTTCGTTGATTAGAATGCTATTGGACAGACGACGTTTCATTGGTCAGTTCTACAATGGTATTGGTTTCCCACGAAGTGATGCACGCTTCAATAATACGCTGTGCCTGGAGGGCGTCTTTTCCAGAGCCATCAATTTGATCATATGGAATGCCTTCATGAAGCTGTTCAATCCAGGCGCTAATGCGACTGTTAAAGGTTTCATTGAATGACCGCATCCCACCGAGGTAGTTATGCGTTTCTGTTTCGATCGCGTGCCGCGGTGTGAAGGTCAGCTGTTCACAGGCATCATCAAGGACAAAACGTCCCTTCGACCCGACCACCTCACAGCGCTCCAGACCATAGCTTCCGCCCGCATCATAGCTTCCGACCAGGTTGCCAATCATGCCATTCTCAAACTCGAGCAGCACCTGTGTATTCGACCAGATGGAGCGTCCTTCCCCCTTCATCATAAAGGCCGCTACTTTTTTGACATCGCCAGCAAAATAACGAATGACGTCAAAGGAATGTGGATGCAACGCACGCAAATGAAACCACGGTGAGGACTCTACCGGATTGTTGATCCACATTCTCATATTGATCATATGAAGCTGTCCAAGTCGGTCTTGTTCAATCCATTCCTTCGCTCTTTCAGCAGCAGGGGTAAAGCGGTGGTTGAGATTGATGGCGTATGGCACTTTCTTCTCTTCAGCGAGCGCCACCATCTGTTCGCCCTCTGGAATCGTATTGGAGATCGGTTTTTCACCAAGCACCGGGATGCCCGCCTTCAACAGCTGCATCGTTGGTGCAAAATGCTCGCTGCCGTTTTCTTTTCCTTTCGTTGCGACACTGCATCCGTCCAATTGAAGACCACTTGCCAGCAATTCCTCCACACTGTAAAATGCCTTCGCCCCAAATTTAGCGGCCGCGGCATCTGCCTTTTCTCGGTCAATGTCACACACAGCAACCAGCTCTGTTTTCTCATTCGCGTGATACACTCCTGCATGAATGCTACCAATGTTCCCAACACCTACGACAGCTACTCGTAACGTCATTGGAATCCCTCCAGTGTCATATTTGCCTCAATGTTCTCATAATAAAGCGCTTACATTCATTGCCGATTACGCCATTCGATTGGTCAAATGCGTCAATCCTTTTTTGTAAAATCCTAAACGTTTCCAAGAGAATGACCGATACATTCGATAAAAAGGTGGAAACGACTTGGTTCAGCAACAAAACAAAATCATGCTCCTACTCGCTCTATTTACAACAGTTCTCTCTATTGTTGTACATTTGCTTGGTCGTTGGATGCATTTGTTTGATACACATATGCATGGTGATGAGGCGCTAACGACCAGCGCCATTGAAGCTGACTTTGGTCTTGCTCTAAATGGATTGCTCATACTTCCCATCATCTTGTTCATTCTTGCATGGCTGGTGCACGTATTCTCTCCTACAAACAGATGGATTCCGTTGCTAAATACATTGGTTCTTACCTTCAGCAGCATTTCCCTTATCGCAGGGGGCAGTGGACGCGTCGAATTTCACTTTTCCATCTTTATGGTGGTAGCGATGGTCTCCTTTTACGGCCGTATTCCTCTCGTGATGACGATGACGACTCTGTTTGCTGCACAGCATCTATTAGGCTTTTTCCTCATTCCAGAGCTCGTGTTTGGGTCCCATCATTATTCGTTTGATATGCTTCTCATTCATGCGTTGTTTCTGGTATTCACTTCTGGAGCGACGAGCTGGCAAATGTATTCGAATCATAAAATGCGAGAACATATGAAGAGAGAGCAGCAACAACAGCGCGGAGCCATTATCGATACGATTGTGAGTCGCATCACAGCCACATCACAGCAAACGTTGGCTGAGGCAAATAAAGTACATAGCAAGGCAGCTGAGTCAGCAGACGCAGCGAGAACAATTGACATGGCGATTAAGAATGTTGCAGATGGCTCGGAGAAACAATGGAGCCGATCACAGACGCACGCCGGCGTCATGGAGGAAATGAACGTGGGCATGTCACAAATGGCAGTCGCATCGGAAACAATCTCTAAGCAATCCGACGAAACCTCTAAGCTGGCCGAAGCAGGCGCCCATTCGATGAAATCGTACATCGCTGGCTTTCAAAACACGCATGCCTCTGTGAACGCCTCGTATTCTTCATTTCAAACGTTAACTGAACGCATTCGTACGATTGATGACATGCTGCTTGTCATTAAGGACATTGCCGGCCGGACCAATCTACTCGCATTAAATGCCTCCATCGAAGCAACGGCAGCTGGTGAAAAAGGGCGCGGTTTTGCCATCGTTGCAGCAGAGGTACGACAGCTTGCCGAACAGTCGAGCGAAGCCGTGAATCAAATTGCTGGTCGCATTCAAGACATTACGAAAGACACAAAAGAAACAATGGACCGTATGCGCCAAGCCAATGAAGACACGAACGACCAGCTGATTTCGATACAGAAAGCAGGGACTGCCTTCGATCAGATTCTTGCCACCGCAAGCGAAGTGGACGAACAAATGAAAACAAACGCAGCCGCAGCCCAAAGCCTTGCCTCTGGTTCACACGAGGCAGCATCTTCCGTCTCTGAAGTGAGTCGCATTGCCCAACACATTCAAAGCCAAGCGGCAAACATGGTTAATGTTTCGTCATTGCAACAGGAAACCATTGATCAAATCTCAGCGTCAGCAGGCAACCTCCACACGCTGGCTCACGAGCTCGAAGCAATCATAGCTGCCCTCAAAGAGGATCGCTAGTAAGAAACGAAAAACCCCGCTGCGCTCTGGAAAGATTCAGAGGCACAGCGGGGTTGATTGGTGATTCTGTCATGTCTTTTCCTGAGAAATTTCATCGAATGACGCCTGCCGAACTTGCTGGTCCTCTATTCGATAGACGACGTCAGCAACACGTTCAATAAATGTTCGGTCGTGGGAGACAAGCAATACGGTTCCTTCATAAGCGGCTAGAAACTGCTCCAACGCTTCTATGCAAGCAACATCGAGAAAATTGGTTGGTTCATCAAGCACCAGAATATTGTAGCGCCCTAAAAACAACTGACAGAGCAACAGGCGAATTCGTTCACCGCCACTTAGGTCTTGTACGTTTTTCTTAAGATCGTTGCCCGTGATGTCCATCGCGTGCAAAACGGCTCGAATTTTACCTTCTTCCTCATCACTCCGCTCCTTCATATACGTCTGTACTGTCTCCTTCTTTGGGAACTGATAAGCTAGCTGTGCGTAATGTCCGAAAGCGACTTTCGGAGACAGTTCAATGCCTTCGCCGTCCTCTAATATATGTTCCAGTAGCGTTGTTTTGCCGGAGCCATTTTGTCCCTCAATGGCAATAACCTTGCCTACTGGAAATTGAAACCGCGCACCTTGCAACAGCATCTTTTCCCCCTTAACCAACGTCAGCTCGTTCGCCATGATGGGAAATTTATTGTGCAGTCGCAAGGCTGGTGATACATGAAAATGAATCGGTCGATTATCCTCTGGCGCATCAACAGCATCGAGCTGATCCACGCGCTTTTCAATTGCCTTGGCTGCCTTTTGCATCGCCTTTTGGCTTGTGTCCTTTGATTTCGTCATAAACATTCGATTGGCTTTTGCCTTCGTCTCTTTTTTGGACATTTGCTGGCTAGCCTGTGTGATTTTTTCCGCCTTGTTCATTTTCTTCTCTGCTGCCTGCATGAGACGTTGCTTGTCTTTGACATACTGTTCATGTTGCGCTTGCTGCTGTTCCCTTTGCAATGCCTTTTGACCAAGGTAATCAGAATAATTTCCCGTGTATTCTGTCACACGACCACCATCGACCTCCCAAATTTTTGTCACCAGTTGATCAAGCACATGCCGGTCGTGACTGACGAGCACCAATGCTCCGTAATAATAGCGCAGCTCTTCTATCAAAAAATCAATTCCCGCAGCATCCAAATGTGTCGTTGGCTCATCAATCAGCAGTCCTTCATAATAAGTGGAGAAGAGTTGCGCCAGCTTTAGCTTCGTTTGCTCGCCACCACTCAGTTCTTGAATCGTATGCTTTGGCACGGCAAGGCGACTGAGAAGCTCCCCATCAATGCTTTCTTCTTCAGAAATCTCCGTTTGTGTAAAGTAGCCGACCTCGGCATGACGATGCACCTGCCCCTGGTCAGGTAACTTCTCGCCTCTCATCACCTTCAATAGAGTACTTTTGCCGCCACCATTTTTGCCCACAACGCCGATGCGATCAAATTGGTGCACCTTGATATTTTGAATGTCCAAAACAACGCGATCCAAATAACGGACCTTTATTTGATCAAGCTCTAAACATAATGCGTCCATTGGTCAACCTCCCGTTTTTCTCAAAATAAAAAACACAGGCGATCTACCTGTGTTCAAGAGCAAACGGGGGTCCAATCTTCTTTACACGAAAGAAGCCTACTCTAAAAAGAGTAAAAGCCACCCAAAAGACCAAAAAGAAAGACCGCAATGAAAAAAATCAGACTGAATGAAAACACTTAGCTTTCGAAGCGCAACGCCTTGAGAGGTGCGAAATTGCCAACAGGGCAAAGAGCACCAACCAAAGTGAAGCAACGACGAAAACGAGCGTTTTTCATCAGCCTGACCCGTCTTTCTTTATATCCGATAAGAATGTTGAAAAGAACAGACTGATCCCGTTTCCTCTGCACACAAGCAGAGCCTTTGAACGTATGAAATTACGAGTTCAAAGTGAGGAAACGCAATCTGACTGAATGCATCTTTTCACCATCCTCCTTTTCCTTAGATTACCTTGAAGTGTATCTGGTCTATTCGTTATTGTCAATGGGAGTAGACAGCATTGACTCTGGATACTTCATGTATGTCGACCTAATTAAGTACCGGGTTTTGAAAAACAGTTATGAATACTGAAAACCCTAGAATAACTAAAGCAAGTATGATCAATATCACTTTGATCCAAACAGGTATTTTCATCATAGAAAGTCTGCCTCTTTTCTAATGCTATTGTAAGCAAAGTATACATTAATAGGACTAGCCCCTATTACTATTGATCCTATCATTTATTACACATAACGATGTGGATCATTTTGACATTAGCTTCTTTAGAACCGCAAAATAAATCAAAAAAACGCATTTTAATTCTATTACACTAATGGTGGAAGGAGCGATGGGAAATGAATTCAACCTTTGTCCAGAAAAGCATTCAGTATATTGAACATCACTTACAACATGATATTACGTCTGAGGATGTCGCGAAGGAGGTCGGCTATTCCCCCTATCATTTCCATCGGAAATTCCAAGCAGAGGTTGGGCTCAGTGTGACGTCGTATTTGACGCAAAGACGGCTTGTGTATGCTTCACAGCTATTGCTCCATACGTCAGCACCAATTCTCGATATTGCTTACGACGCACACTATGATAGTCAGGAAGCATTTTCACGGGCATTTAAAAAGGTCTACCAACTGCCACCAGGGCGTTACCGGACAATGTTCAAAACACAACAACCTAAACCAAAAGGAGAGTTACACATGCAATCTACTTCCCCAATCAAACACTGGATTCTTAGCGGAAGTCATCCCGATCAATACGAGATTGGTATTGATGAGAAAAACGTTCATCAAGGAAACAAATCCGCCTTTCTCCGATCAGTTACCGTTGATTCTGAAAATTCCTTTGGCACACTAATGCAAAGCTTCCACGCGAAGGAGTATATCGGCAAAAGAATACGTCTGTCCGCCTTTATCAAAACAGAGGAGGTACAGCATTTTTGTGGACTCTGGATGAGGGTAGACAACCTTGCAGGGGATGTTATTCAATTTGACAATATGTACAATCGCAAGCTTGTTGGGAGTCAGCCGTGGAACTTGTACGCCATTGTTCTGGATGTTCCCGACGACAGTGCTTCTATTAATTTTGGCTTATTGCTTACTGGCCAAGGGCATGTATGGCTTGATAGTCTTCGCTTTGAAGAGGTTAGCCCTACTGTACCAACAACAAGTATGAACATGGAAAATGAGCTCAACCATACTCCACAAAACCTATCATTCGAAGAGTGAACATCGTAAAGAAAAAAAGGCTCTATTTATCTTCTAATACCGAATCTTTCATAGGTAATTCAAAAAAGTCCGTGCCTTAAAATCGTCGCATCGGGCTTTTTATTTACTGGTGCAGTTCATTTGTTCATCTCTACGTTTCTAACAACTGTGCGCTTTATTTTCCATATTGTAAATTAGTATAGCTGGTGTATAATTAGAATTGATAAAAAATTCATGAAGGGAGATGTTATGGACCGATAATACATTAAAAAACTGTACGCTAATAGCCATAATTCTAACACATTTGGCAAGTTAGTCTCTCTTGTAGAGCTTTTCGTAAAACGAATTCTTCCACAATAAATACCCTCTGCTCACATGCTTCTCTTTCGATTTCCATCAAAAGATTGCCCACAACAAATTCGTTTTTGCACGCATTTTCCTTACTATAAGTAAGCCTCTTCCTTCGCCCAAACCATGCTATAATAAGCAAACAAGGAGTGTGATCGTATGGACGAACAAAAAATATTCTCTTTGCTCCACGATATTAAAGTCACTACAGACAACACACAAGCAGCCGTCATTAAAATTGATGAGCGTCTGTCTACCATTGAAACAAGAATGGATAGACTGGAAACAAGAATGGACGGGCTTGAGTCTAGAATGGATAACCTTGAATCAAGGATTGACAACATAGAAATAGGGATGCACAGTCTTGAATCAAGGGTAGATACACTTACACAAATGGTCGCATCAAACACTGAACAATTGAACACTCTTACGAAACAAACCGCTCAAACAGACACAGATGTTTTCATCCTAAAAAAAGCGTTTGTGGCAGAACATAAAAACGAAAATTAATTAGAGTTTTTTCCTCTAACAGTCAGCGACCAATCGTTGACTGTTTTTTGCCCTCTTTCATTAGATTTTCCTAAGCAATTAAAAAAACAGCCCTGCCAAGAAGGCTGCTGGTGGGCTATCGTGAAGCTCTATTTTCTCGAACGCTTTGACTGCCTCGGGCAAGTGGAGCAATAGCCATGCCCGATTCCACTCTGTCTCGTCTTAAAAGCAAGACAGCAATGCTTGCGCAAAAGCATTGCATGGCCTTCCTGAGGCACAAACCGGCGAAGCTTGATACCCAGCTTGGTTTGGTCCCTGGAGTCGAGCAAGTCTGATTGATCCGCAACTATTTGCTGCCGGCGCTTTTCAGAGAGGCTGGTCTGCGCCGGATCAGTCAGGCGAAGGTACATCGACTGAATGTTGTGGGCTACCAGTGACCACAGGACTGTAGAATGGGCGCCTGTCTCCGCTGATACGACTGCAAAAAGCGGCGCAAGATGTTCTTCCATTTGCGTAATATACGCAGGAAACGACTCCCTACGGTCTGCATCTTGCAGCGTCGTCCCGCTGACGTCCGCAAGCTCGGTTTCGTAGTGCATTGTCGCTCCGGAGCTCGGATAAATGGCTACGTTATCGTGGCGCAAGGAAAGCGGCGTGTCGTACAAACTGAACGCCGCCGCTCCGGCCATCATATAGACAGAATAACGCTTGGCAAACATCGTTCCGATGACAACATCATCCGGATCGCCAAGCTCGATGCGTTGCAGTTCGATTAAAGTGCGCAACGTTACAGAGTCGAGAAGGTCTGAAACGCGATAAGAGGGGCGCAAAGAAATTCCTTCCTTGCGCAGTTCCGTGACAAAGGTTTGTCGTAGCAATGCTTCAAGATCCATTGATTCAGGACATACGGTGGCCGTCATTCGACCATCTGTAGCACGTCATCGACAATCTCACCGCGCCCGATGGCTCCCCATCCTTTGAACAACCAAAACGAATCTGTTTCGTACACTTGATCGTTCTGAACAGCAGAGACTTCATTCCACAGTTCACTTTCGTTCATGCTTTCCAAGTACTCTCTCCCATTTGGATCGACTTCCATTGCAATATAATCCGCATCCATCTCTGGCACAATTTCCATCGACAGATCGATCCGCTGTTCATCAGGCGTCACATTCCCAGGCTCAAAGCCGAGATCGTGATAGAGTAGCGTATTGGTCGGATGCCCTTTTTGCGCATAGACTTGTAGGAGCTTCTCACGGACACGCAGATAGGCCAACTTTCTGCCTTCCAGTGCAACGATTTTTTCGTTTGCTGCTGCCACTTTTTCGTCAAGAGCCGAAATGGCTTCCTCTGCTGCCTCCGTTTTGTCGTACATGTCTGCGATCGCTAGCAAATCCTGCGTCCAAAACGTCGTATCATCCCCATAGTCCAGCCACTCGTTGCCAAGCACAATCGTTGGGGCGATCTTTTCCAGCTGCCCGTACATTTCCTCTGCCGTCCGACTTTCGACAACAATGACCTCAGGATCTAGTGCCAGAATAGCCTCCAGATTTGGGGCGCTTGCTGAACCGACCGTTTGTACCCCACTCAGTCCGTCCGCTAAATACGGCAAATAATCACCACCATAGCGTGCCTCGACGTTTATTCCAACCGGCTTTTCTCCGATCGTTAACAAATGGTCAGCATAGGCGGCCGACAAGACCACAATGCGTTCAATATCCTCTGGAATCTCGCTCGTGCCCTTCAAATGCTCAACCGTCTGGGTCACACTATCTCCGGATTGCCCTTCGGTTGCAACCGGAGGCTCTCCTGCGCTGCCACAGGCGGTCAACAACAAGAGAAAGCTTGCCGCTGCAAGTTGTGCTAGTTTCATGCGCTTTCGCTCCCTTATCTTATTAACAATAATAATCATTATCAATAGTATAATGGGAAACACCTCTTGCCAATGGACACGATCACTCCAGTTCCATGGACATTATCACTTTGCGGCCAGCAAGAGACCGCCAACACGCTCCATCGCCCACAATTTACCAGAAGGCCCCAACGTTTTAAACAGCAGGTCGCTCGTATCATACACTCGCCCTTGGCGCACTGCCGCCATCGACTTCCATTGTTCAGATTGAAGCAATTCGCGCAGACGCTGCCGAGCAGCATCGGTTGGATCTACGGCGAGCAGCAGATAATCTGCCGCATAATGAGACAGATCATCAAGAGGAAGATCAAGCGCCCACTCGCTGGACGGATACAGTCCAGACTGTGTAAGCCCTAGGTCTCCATACAGTAGCGACCCGGTTTGGTTGTGTTGCCCATACACCCGATAAAAAGTCGGCCCCACACGAATAAAGCATACGGTCGCGTGTCCTAGACGCTCACGCAACTTCGTTTGATACGTATGCTTGAGCGTTTCGTACCGTTGGTTCCAGGAAGCGGCTTGCTCCTTCTTGCCGAACAGTTCGCCGAGGTTGTTGAGCAGTTGTCCTTGATCGTTGGAGTACGGGATTCGTATCGTCGAGGCGATTCGGGTCGTGGCTTCGTCCACCTCCAGACGATCGCTAGTCAAGATGAGGTCCGGACGTGCGCCTTTTAGCTCGTCGTAGTCGAGTTTCGAGGCGACCAATTGTACACACCCTTCTTGACGTTGGTTCTGATCTATCGATAGGCCGGAACTTCCCGTCACCCGCTCGCGGTAGGACAAGGCAGCTACCGGTCTGAGTCCGAGTGTCAGCAGGCAGTCGTCCAACCCGTAATACATTGCTGCAAGTCGCGGGGCGCCCTGCTTCAAATACATGGTCGGCGCGACACCTTCCGCTTTTTTGAAAATACGGCTGAAATAATGCTCGTCTTGGTAGCCAACTTGCTGAGCGATCGTTTTGATTTTGACTTCACCGAAGAGCAGTTCCTTCGCCCTCCGCATGCGCAATTTGGTCATGTAGACCATCGGTGTCAGACCCGTTTGTCGCTTAAAGATGCGGATGAAGTGATTCTCACTTAGACCCGCCATTGCCGCTAGTTGACTTAGCTTAAGCTCACGCGTGTAATTTGCCTCCATATAAACCAGTGCCGTGCGCATCCCGATGTCCCTTTGCCCAAGATCTTGTTGTGATTGGGAGGAGGTCCGCATCGCCATCAATACATTGTGCAGAGCATGCCGCAGCTCGACACGATTGTCCGTTCCTTTAAACGAGAACAAGTGCTGAATCGCGCTGGATATGGAGCTCTCCCCTGCCGAATCATCTAAATCGAGACGTCCGCACACCGAAAATCGTGCCTCCAATGCGGTCCATGCTTTGTCCGGTCTAGATAATTGCAAGCAAGTGAACAATACCAACGTTAATGCAGTATGCTTGCCTCCAGGCGTCTGGCACTCAACCGTCGTGCCTGCCGGAAAGAAATATACTGCACCCGGCTGTGCATACTCCATCATTCCATTTATCGTCAGCTCCGCCTGACTATCTCGAACGAGGATAATCGCGTTTTTGCACAAGTCTTTCCGCTTCCAGTGCTTAACTTGATTACTCTGAAAGCTAACCATGCGCAAAGCGGGAACATAAAGATGCTCCATTCTCTCTCTTGACCCCAACGCCATCCCCTCCTTTCGTCTAGTCTAGCTGTTTTTCATGTGGAAGTAACGTATCGATTTGGTCAAACAGAACGCTGAATGCTCACCTTCACCGAAAATGAAGAACTGTACCATACTGAACCAGTCCCAATTTCTTTGCGAGGGCTTGTGAGGCTATGTTGTCCCAGCTTGTACTATAGAGCGGGCTCCTGCCACGCTTACGAACTGCCAAGGCCCAAGCTAGAACTACAGCTTGTCCGAAGCCGCGCCCTCGAAAATCAATATGCGTTTCCAAGCCCGCTTCACTCGCCTCATCGTTGGTTCGTGCGCAAAAGCACACAGCGACGGCCTGGTCATTTTGAACAACGGCGGCGCAAGGCTGTCTTTGGGCAAGGTCGGGGATGAACGATGAGAAATGCTGTTCTAGCAGCTGGGCATTATCCGTGTTAACTAGAACAGTGTCATGAGCAGGTTGACGAATCTCCTGTGGAAAACGATACGCAGGACCCAACCATAACTGAGAAAGAGGCTAACTCCCTTTAACCAATCGAACAAACTCAGCTACATTCAAGGGGGAATGACTATCGTCAAGAAACGCTTTCACCTTCTCAACTTGGCGACCTTCCAAATGCTGATGGAAACGTAAAACCCTTCCTTCACTTGTCTGACCAAGAAAGAGCAGCGGGGCATCGTCACCCTCAGGTCCATTGGCGGACACCAAGCGGTTTTTCACCTGTTTGAATAACACATTCACATGTATTTCCATAAGTTTTAGTGAGGTGTGCATTCGCCATCTCCTTTCTCCGGCCTCAAATCCAACACTATGTCTATAACGAAGGGGCACGAATCTTAGGCCATTTTTAGCCTCTTGTGACCCACTCTTACGTCCTTATACCAACGCCATAATCTCACTCGGTTCGTTTAGCTTTGGAAAGCCATGATTCCCTTGGTGTTCTGGAGGCAAAAACCACGTCGCTTGGTAAGGTGTCAACCCTGCATCACTTGCTCCCTGAAGCTCGTTTGACCCGCCATCGCCGATAAACAGGGACGTATGAGGTCTTACGTTGAGATTACGGCAAGCAGTAAGATAGATCGATTTATCAGGCTTTGCCTGCTTCACATCACACGAAAACACGGCATTATCAAACAGCTGTGCAAATGGATTCGAAGCCCATCCCTCTACTTCTTCTGGTGAGCAATTGCTAATTACACCTAGCTTGATCTTTTGTGCTTTTACCTGCTTCAAGGTCTTTAAAAGACGCTCATCTATGTCATCAAACACGAGTGCCTTTGCGTCAACACGCCTTTGGTGAATGAGGTCGATGACTCCTCCATCCACGTCTTTTCCATACGCCTTCAATATATCTCTTAAGACATCTTGATGACTTGAAAAGGTGCCATCCATGCGCTGCTCTTGTCTTTCTCTCCAAGCCTGACGATAAACAGCGGGCTCCAAACCTAGCTCTTCGACGGAATACGACGTCCGCTTCCTGCCACCATCCCATTCTGTAACAAGCGTTTGAAACAAGTCGAAAAAGATCGCTTGAACCAAATGCCTCCACTCCCCCTCTTAAATAATTATTATTATTCTCGATGTGCATCCAACTAAGGCGATTTTACAAACAATGGCTTTCATTCTTCTATTTGTCTCCTTCTTCAATTCATCTTTTAAATCCTCTTTGCAATGCCCAAAACAACACAAAAAAAGGCTTCTACAATTAAGAAGCCCGCCAATTTTACTATCGCGTTCATCAGTGCGCACAGCCTACTAGACTAGTCTCCCTTCCACCGGGCCGGAAGCCTTTCGCCAATACTCGATGCCTCCGAGCATTTCTTTTACTTTAAATCCTAGCTCAGATAGTCGAGCGGCGCCTTTTGTAGCAGCGTTGCACTGAGGCCCCCAGCAATACACAACAAACAGCGTATCCTTCCCATAAGGAGCCAGCGTTGCTTCATTCATTTCATGGTACGACAGATGAATAGCACCCTTCGCATGGCATTCGTCATAATGTTGTTTAGATCGCACATCGAGGAGAACAAAGTTTTCAACACCATGCTCCAAGTCATGTTGAACGTCGCTAACGTCTGTTTCAACCGCCAGCCTGTTACTATAGTGTTGATTTGTGAGCTTTGGATCTGCAAACGGTACATACGATACTTGCGATTGGTTCACGCATATCCCTCCTAAAACGGTGACGATAGCACCTTGTAAAAGCATCGTACCACGCAATCCTTCTGCACCGTTATCTACTCTTTTTGATACATTCCATCAGTCTGGTCGATAGGTTCTGGAGGGAACATATCAAGAAACGCTCGTAAAGCGTCCGACACCCATTTATTTTTCGCATACACCATTTGAATATAAAAATGATTCATTGGGTGGACATAGGGAGTAGCAATCAGACGGTGTTGCTGAAGCTCTTCTTCAACGACCATCTGCGGAAGTAGTGCGACGCCAGATCCTTGTTGAATGCTTTGCTTCATGGCATGAAGGCTGCCAAGCTCATAAGAAATGACACATCGGACGTTTGCCTCCGCCATTCCCTGAAGCAGCATAGCTCGGTACGTACACCCTTCCTCGGTTAAGATGAGAGGTTCATTGTCTAAATCAAAGACAGTCAGTTCCTGCTTATCTTTGAAACGATGATCCGGACGTGTGACGATCATTAGGGGCTCCCTTCGAAGTTGTACGCATTGAAGACCTTCATGGACACCGGGAGGGTCAAGAATGAACCCTATGTCTAGCGTGCCGTTTTTAATGGCAGCGAGAATCTGTTTTTCTTGCAATGGCTCGACGGAAATACTCACGTGCGGCCAGTTGTTTCGAAAGGCTTGCAAGAACGCAGGGAGATAAAAAGCTGCCACTGATTCCACAGTACCGATGGAAATGGAACCATTCGTCTGACCAGCGACCTTTTCCAGCGATTCCTTATGAAGACGGACAATGTCCTGTGCATAAGGGAGCAAAAGCCTTCCTGCAGACGTGAGCCTCATGTTCCGTCCAAATCGCTCAAAAAGAACAATGCCATACGCAGCTTCAAGCTTTTGAATATGCGCGGTTACGCTCGATTGGGCATACCCCAATGTAGATGCAGCATTCGTATAGCTGCCTTGCTTTTCGACCTCTAGAAACGTCTTCATATACGTAAATTCCACGTTCATCAGCCTCCACGTATTATCATACCAAACTAATTCTGAAAAAGACGTTTGCACCTTTCCGTCAGCCAATCCACTTCTTCAATACTTTGATGAATCGCGTAAAAAACCCCAAGCATTGTCGCGCAACGCTTGGGGCCTTTCATTCTTTTCTTTTTACGCCGCTTTCCGGTTTGAAATCACCTTAATAACTTCCATCAAGACAACTGCTGCTACAGACAAGCCTGTGGCAATCAACCAGTCCATGAAACCAAATTCAGCAGGGATGCTGAAGATGTCTCTCGTGAACGGCAGGATGGTGATGCCATACAACACAAAACCAAGAACGACAGCACCGAGCACGTATTTATTGCCAAAAAAGTTGGCACCAAACGCTGTGCGTGTGTTGGAGCGCGCCGCAAAGGTTTGCAGCGTACGGGCAAGAATCAATGTCGTAAAGGCCATCGCTACGCCCATCTCCGTTGATTCGGCAAGACCAATATAAAGGGAGACGATTGCAGCAATCCCAATCAATACACCCCTTATAAGCACCGCAGTCATTGTGCCACCTGCAAAGATGCCTTCATCCAGCGAACGTGGCTTACGTTTCATCACGTCGGGCTCCGATTTTTCCATCCCTAGCGCAATGGCTGGAAGCGAGTCATTGACAAGGTTAATAAACAGGAGCTGCAATGCCGTAAATGGATTTGGCAAATTGAATGTCACCGCATAGAGAATGGCAATAATCGCCCCGAGGTTTCCGGCGAACAAATAGCCAATCGCTTTCTTAATGTTATCAAAGACGGTTCTTCCCACCTGAACGGCATTAACAATGGAGACGAAATTGTCATCCGTCAAGACCATCGCTGAGGAGTCCTTCGCTACGTCGGTCCCACTTCCCATCGCAATACCAATATCCGCTTGCTTCAAGGCAGGGGCATCATTGACACCGTCTCCTGTCATCGCTGTGACCGTATTACGTTTCTGCCACGCACGCACGATACGAATTTTATTCTCAGGCGATACACGCGCATAGACAGAAATATGGTCGAGCTTCTTCTCTAACTCTTCCTCTGACATCGCATCGAGTTCTTGGCCTGTAACGGCTAGGTCATCCTTCTCCATCAAACCAATATCACGACCAATGGCTTGAGCGGTCGTTTTATGATCGCCTGTAATCATAATGGTACGAATGCCGCCTTTTTTCGCCTCTTCAATCGAGCCATACACGGCTTCTCTAGGCGGATCCATCATCGCTGTTAACCCGACGAGAACGAGTTCGTGCTCGTCGTCAACATCAATATCCGTTTTTCCATCAGGCAAGCGTTTGTACCCGTATGCGAGCACACGCAAGGCCTGGTTTGAGAAATTCTCATTCGCCTCTGCAAAATACCCTGCGTGATCGTCATCAAAAGACTGTTCGTCTCCGTCCACAAGCACATAGGAAGCCCGCTTAAACATGACATCAGGCCCACCCTTTGTCAGCATAAAGCGCTCTCCATCGATGGTGTGCACCGAGGACATTAGCTTGCGGTCTGAATCAAATGGAATTTCAGCTTCTCGCTCATACGTCGACCGAAGTTCCTCGTAATCGTGATCATGTTTGTTCGCGAAGTTGATGAGTGCAACCTCCGTTGGGTCTCCAACTTCTTGATCGTCTTTATTAATGTAGGAGTCATTCGCTAATGCCGCTATGTACACTAACAAGCGCTCAGATTCGTTCCATTCATCCTTACTGTCTGGCAATCGCTCTCGCTTTTGATTAGGGATAAAATGATTGGTCACCGTCATCTTGTTCTGCGTTAGTGTCCCTGTCTTATCCGTACAAATGACACTCGTTGAACCAAGGGTTTCTACAGCTGGCAGCTTACGAATAATGGCGTGCTGCTTTGCCATTTTGTTTGTGCCAACCGAAAGAACAATCGTTACAATGGACTGCAGTGCTTCTGGGATGGCTGCAACTGCCACCGCCACAGAGAACATGAGCGCATCCAGCAAGGCCGTCGTTGTGTCGCCTTCTCCACCACCGAACCAAATACGTGCGGCTTGCACAGCAAAAATCAACACACATAGCACAAGAATGCCGAGACCAAGCTTTTTACTAAAGCTATCTAGCTTGCGCTGCAATGGCGTTGCTTTTTCTTCCGCCGTATTGATCAGCTCAGCAATTTTACCAACTTCCGTGCTCTCGGCGGTGCCAGTCACGACGAAAGTTCCACGACCGTTGACGACTAGAGAGCTACTAAAGACGAGATTAATGCGGTCGCCTAAAGCCACTTCGCCTTCAACAGGGTCTGTCGTTTTCTCAACAGCTTCCGATTCCCCCGTGAGCATGCCTTCATTGACCTTCAGTGCGTTGCTTTCTAACACACGGCCATCCGCAGGGATATAATCGCCCGCTTCCAAAAACACAATGTCCCCCTGCACCAGTTCTCTTGCCGCAATCGATTTTTTCGTGTCGTCCCGTAGCACCGTTGCCTCTGGGGCGGACATGTCTCTCAAGGCATCAAGAGAGCTCTCTGCCTTTCTCGTCTGGACGACGCTAATTACAGAATTCAGCAGTAATACAAGGAAAATAACGAGCGATTCGACGAGTTCGCCAAGAACCACTTGAATGATGGCCACGGCCAACAGGACAACGACCATTGGATCTTTAAACGTATTGATAAAAAGCTTCCACGTCGGTACTTTTTCCTTGTCCGCGATCTCATTATAGCCATCGCGTTCTAGGCGTGTTTTTGCCTCAGCGCCGGAAAGCCCTCCTTCACTCGCGTCAATTTTGTTAAGTACATCCTCTTTGCTTTGCTGGTAAAATTCCATCCTCGTGCTCCTTGTTTGTGAATTTTCCCCACGCATTTTGAGTGGATCAAAGTGTTATGTATATTTTTCCATAAAAAACATCATTTCTCCACTTTTAGTACCCGTTTTAACCTAGCAAGTAAACAAGGTTTTTTTGGTATCGTTCCGACTTTCAAGAGCAGAGCTGGTTCTCTTTGTGTAAATTTGATCATTAGGAGGCTTTGATCACTCTGCGTCGTTCCTTGTGATCACTTTCACAAATCTGTCAAATGTATCTCTTCTTTCCCGTTATTGTTCGCCGTACAATAAAGATGTATTTAAAATACTTCTTTAAGAAAGGGAGAGCATTTTGGAGAATTCAAATCAGGTCTTGGATGAAAAAACCATTGCTGTGATTAAACAAACGGTACCCGTACTGCAAGCACATGGAAATGAGATTACGAAAACGTTTTATAAACGAATGTTAACAGGGCACCCTGAATTGAATCATATCTTCAACCAAACGAACCAAAGTAAAGGGGCTCAGCCGAGGGCGTTAGCCCAAACGGTTTACGCGGCGGCGGCAAATATTGATCAGTTGGACACCATTCTTCCTCATGTGAAACAGATCGCTCAAAAGCATACGAGCCTTAATATTCGTCCTGAGCAATACCCAATTGTCGGGCATTACTTGTTAGGAGCGATCAAAGAAGTCTTGGGCGCCGCGGCGGACGACACTATCTTGGATGCGTGGGCAAAAGCGTACGGAGTCATCGCTAACATTTTTATTTTCATTGAAAAGGAGATGTATACACAAAAACGAGTTCAGGTAGGCGGCTGGGAAGGGTTCCGTGATTTTACGGTCATCAAAAAGAGAAAGGAGAGCGATGTCATTACGTCATTTTATCTAAAGCCCACAGACGATGGACCTGTTGCAGCCTTCGAGCCTGGGCAATACATTACCGTGAAGGCTCATATTGAAGGTCAATCGTTTACGCAACTGCGCCAGTACAGCTTATCTGATGCACCAGACAAAGCGTATTACCGCATCAGTGTGAAAAGAGAAGATGGGAGCGATCAATGTCCATCGGGGATCGTTTCTACTTACCTTCACAGGCATGTTCAAGAGGGCGACATTCTTCCTCTTAGTGCCCCATCTGGAGAATTCACGCTTCAGCACCAAGAAACCAAACCGCTTGTGCTAATCAGTGGAGGTGTTGGATTGACGCCGCTCATGAGCATATTGGAGACGGTCATTGAAAAACAGCCAGAGCGACAAGTGCTCTTTATCCACGCTGCGCATACAGGGACACAACATGCCATGAAGGATAGGGTTCGCACGATTGCGAAAGAACGATCAAACGTCACAGCGTATACTGTTTACGCCCAGCCCGAAGAAAAGGATATTTTCGACAAGCAAGGCAGAATTGATGATGCTTGGCTCCAACAGGTGTTGCCAGCATCTCCTGCATCCTATTATTTCTGTGGACCTAAAGGCTTTATGAAGGACATTTACCTTGCTTTGAAAAAAAAGAATGTGCCCACTACGGATATTCACTTTGAAATTTTCGGACCCGCCGAGGACATTACTGCTTAACGAGTTGAGCGTCATTGGCCGTGAGCGTTAGCTACCTTACGAACCACTATCGTTCTGCTCTGACTTCGCCTCAATTGTACACGTCACACAGAGCAGCGTCCGATTCTCTAGAAGCGTGCCTTCTACGATACCTCCATTGCAATACACGGTTCTTCCGCATCGGGCGCACGGTCCTATTTGTTCCTTTTCCATGGTCTAACAATCGCCTCCTTATGAATAGAAGCTCTCAAGTCAATTTACATCGCCCAAATAAACAGGCACAGAACCTCCATGAAGACGCTTTGTGATGTACTGTTTAAGCGCTTCAGGATAGAGTCTACACGCATGAAGCTGCTGGATCGATACCCACTCAACCCCTACCTGATGGTCATCTGGAGCTATCGGCGGCTGTTCATTCCATGGCTCGTTAGCAAGCTCACATTCAAAATAAAATTCGACCTGATGCACATTGACGTCAAACGAAGCAAATTCATGGTTCTTGCCAATGTATTCACGGAGATGGAGCAATTCGCCAACCCTGACGTTTTGCCCAATCTCCTCCACACACTCTCTTTTGAGCGCTTCGTTTAGCGTTTCTCCGTGCTCCTGGCCTCCTCCAGGGAAGAGGTAAAACACCCCATCTGTGTCGACGTTTTTGGTCAATAGAATCTGGTTATCTCTGATGATTAATGCTTTTGCTGAGTTTCGTATGTTCATGGTAGTCTTGCTCCTTTTTCTAAATGTTGAGCCTTATTTTTTAATAAAGAAACTCTGCTCTGGTTTTAAAGCTCCGTGCCAAAGCTAGTCGCAGCAGCGAGCTTATGCTTCCTCAATGCCTCTCTCAATTGCACGACCCAGTGGGGTTCATTGTCCCACGTTTCCTCTTCGGAGCGTAAGACGCGAGTATATTTATAGAGGTTGGCGAAGCGGCTGCAGGCTGGCAATAGAGACATTTCCTCATCCGAGACGTCATATTCCGTACGATAGCCTTCCAAAAAGCATTGCTTTTTCTTTTCAAAACGTTCCGGTGGGATGCAATCCTGTAGGCTATCAAGCGCTCGCTCAACGTCCATAATATACCAATGATACATTGCATCGTCAAAATCAATGACGTTGCAAGTATTCGACGCTTCATCATAAAAAACATTATCGAATTCAAAATCATAGTGAATCAACCCAACATTGCTTTTCGTCTTTGGTAGAGAGTCAAAATAGTCTTTGAGAATTTCAGCTTCCTTTATGGCTAACGTTTCTTGTGGAAATTCCTTTAAGGTCGTTTCCACCCAATGGAGCACATCATGGTAGGACCAGCACTTATGCATTTTTGGTAGATAGGTATTCGATAATTGATGGAGTCGACCTAACGCTTTCCCATAACTAAAAATAATGTCACCTCGTAAGTCTGTCTCGTTCATCTGGACACCGGCGACCTGCTTAAATACAGACGCATAATAGTCGCCCCATGGCGTCTGCATCTCCACCAGTTTTTCTCCTTTAAGTGACAAGACCGTTTCTAACACGCCATAGTGTTTTGAACGTAGGTAAGAAATAAAATCTAGCTCGGCGAACCAATGGTCTCGATTCTTCTCCGTCTGTGGGGCAAATCTTAAAAAATGTGTATCACCTTTGTCACGAAACGGATAAATCGCATTTGAGGATATTCGATAATACGTAAACATCTCAAGCGAATCCTCATCAAATGCCCAATTCTTTACTAACATCTCCGCTAAATCTACGTTGTGAAACAAGTATTTCAGCTTCAGCATCTTCGTCCCAGCTCCTCATTTTTCAGTTAGAATTGAGTGGAGAAGAGCCACTGGATTGAAATCTCGAGCCGTTTTCAGGATGCCTTTACATAAAAAATAGCCACAGGGAAGAAAATCACCCTGTGGCTCAGCTAAAAGCTTTATTCTCATTTCATACGTTTCAAAACAATCCGTCTGAGTGAGAGGCAATCGATTTCTTTTCCAGGGGTCTCTTCATTTCGTTTGTCATTGCTACATCTCACTCCCTTCTTAAGTATTATGAAAATTTTATCATTTCTCTTTTATGGCGTCAAACTTTATCGAGATATTTTTCCATATAATTCACAAAAACCACCAAACTATGCTACAACTAAACATAGAGAAAGGAAGTGGAAAACAATGTGTCATATGAGAATGGTTTCCCTTATGCTTAGCCTGTAGCAGCGTACTTTTCCTGGAGTTGTTACGGGCTGAGCCTCTAATCCAGGGAGCGTGAGGGAAATTGTCAGCAAAACCGTTTAACCGTACTCGTGCCTATTATCGGCATCACAGACAAAGAGTGATTCAGCGGAAGCGAAAGATCGTGAAAAAGACGGAATGGCACGTGAAGGACAATCAATTTGGAAGGCTTCACAAAGGGAAAATTCACTGTTCCTGTGGAATGTGCACAATGAAAACACATAATCTCGGGTTTCCATGGTCAGAACAGAAGCTTATTGAAGGAATGAAGCAGGAGATAAGAGACTTTTACAGAGGATTGCTTTAAGTGAAACGGGAGGGCACCATCGAGGTCACAACTTGGACTTCGGAGGGGCTCTCCTTCTTTTAAGATATGCCAAAACTGCCTTAGGCTCGCTCCCGCACATTAACGACTCGCTTCAGGTTTGCGAAGGCTCGCTATTGAGAGTTTTGGGCTCGCTTCCACAAGTTGAAGGCTCGCTTTCTTCTGATTGGCTCGCTTTCTTCTGATTGGCTCGCTTCTTGACGTTATGGTCTCGCTTTTAGTCCATCACGGCTCGCTTTTGCCACTTTAGGGCTCGCTTTCAGGTCATACCGACTCGCTTTGCTTTTCCCATCCTTCGCTGCTGCCATCCCAAGGCCTCTCCTTATTACATCTGCCCTTCCCTACCCTACGCCATCTACGCATCATTCCGACGAACCAATAAAAGCATAACAAAGGACAACGCAATGATCATTAGCACCCATAACCAAGCCAACTTCATATCTCCTGCATACAACGCGATATAAATGGCGGTTGGAATGGTCTGCGTTTTTCCGGGGATGTTTCCGGCAAACATGAAGGTCGCGCCAAATTCCCCGAGTGATCGAGCCACTGCCAGTATGGCCCCTGAAAGCAATGCATGCTTCGCTAGCGGGATAGACACAAACCAGAGCGTTTGCCACCGCCCTGCCCCATCAATACTTGCCGCTTCTTCTGCCGCCTGAATATCGCCTTGAAACCCGACCTTCGCCGCATGATACATCAATGGAAAAGCAACGACTGTTGCAGCGATAACAGCTGCGACCCAGGTGAAAATGACCTGCTGCTGAAACAGCCATTCGATCATGCCGCCAAGCCAGCTGGTCTTCCCGAAGACCATTAACAACAAGAACCCAATAACCGTTGGAGGCAGCACGATGGGAAGCATTAAGATCGTTTCAACGACCGCTTTCCCTTTAAACCGCTTGTTGGCCATAAACCGTCCTACCAAGGTGCCTAAAATGATAACGATGATCCCCGCAGAGGCAGCGATTTTAACGGATAACCAAACCGGTGTCCAGAAGACCTCAGGAGACAGTGAATCCATCATCCTGGAAAACCTCTAGGGCTTCGTCTGTTTGGAGAAATTCATAGAATTCGATCGCTGTTTCTTTGTTCGGTGCATCCTCGGTGACACCGACGGGATAAACGATTGGCGTATGAGTGTCTGCCGGAGCAGATGCAGCAACTTCTACACTGTCAGAAGAGAGTGCATCGGTTTTATACACCATCCCTGCCTCGGCATTGCCTGTCTCGACATACTGCAATACTTGCCGCACGTCTTTCGTAAACACAACATAAGGCTCAATCTCTTCCCAAAGCTGCATAGCCGTAAATGTCTCCTTGGCATAAGCACCAGCGGGAACCGTTTCCGGCGTACCGATGGCAAACGTTTCTACCTCTGTCGCATCCTCTAAGCTCTCAATCTCCAACTCACTTTCTTTTGGAACAATAAGCACGAGCTCGTTCTGAAGTAGCTCTACCGAATGGTCAGACGACATTTTGCCTTCTTCCTCAAGTACCTCGAATTTATCTTGCGCTGCGGAGAAAAACAGATCTACTGGCGCGCCTTTGCTGATTTGCTGCTGAAGAGCTCCTGATCCGCCAAAATTAAAATTCAGCTGTACATTTGGATGCTCTTTTTCGTATAAGGACTTAATCTCCTCCAACGAATCTTGCAAGCTCGCAGCTGCGGAAATAGTGAGCTCCACTTCTTGTCCTTCAGAGCTACCGGTCGCTTGGCCACAGGCCGTAAGCAAAAGCATAACAATCAGAATCATACAACCCCAACGACGTTTATTCATTTTTAGTTCCTCCCTTTTCAATTTCATTGATTAAATGAACAAGCTCTGGAAGAATTAATCGTTCCATGGCAAGCTTGACCGCTTTCGTCGATCCCGGTGTGCAAAAGACGACCTTATTGTTGATCACACCCGCCGTTGCTCGTGACAGAAGGCTGGCTGACCCGATCTCCTCGTGATAGCTAAGCATTCGAAAGAGTTCACCAAACCCGACAAGCTCCT
The DNA here is from genome assembly GCF_004363045.1 of Aureibacillus halotolerans. Classification (NCBI taxonomy): domain Bacteria; kingdom Bacillati; phylum Bacillota; class Bacilli; order Caryophanales; family Bacillaceae; genus Aureibacillus; species Aureibacillus halotolerans. Next base: position 85,284 of record NZ_SNYJ01000005.1, on the reverse strand, counting down.
TATCAAACAAAGGCTGCACCGTTTCTACGGTCACATCTCTAGGGGAAATGCCAGTCCCACCATTCATCAAAATGATTTGCACGTCTGGGTCTTCCAACGCCGTCGAGAGCGCCAGAACAATTCGCTCGTGTTCGTCGGGTACAATGGTGTATTGAGTCACCGCATGCCCGGCATTCTCAAGCATTTGCAACATGGCACCGCCACTACTATCGGTGTCTGTCGTCCTTGTGTCACTGATGGTCACTACAGCGCAATGAACGACTCGGTGCGTAGACGTCTTCATTGTCAGTCCTCCCTCTCCATACACTCATAATCCGCCGGGGTATTAATGTTTTGGAATGCTTCAGCATCATCGAAACGGACATACCTTACACGTAATTCATTCAGCATTTTATGAACAGATCGTTTTCCGCCCTTTAGCTGACGTTTAATCACTGGCTTTACCTGTGCGGCGTAAAGTCCAACTAATGGTTCCGCCACTTCGTTTACCATCGGAATAATGGCATCGCATGACGGGCATGCATTCGCTTTAAGCTCAGTAAAAACGGCCGTTGTCATTCGTGGCAAGTCGGATGGCACAACAATGTACCAATCGGCTTCTCTATGTTCCATGGCGGTATACAGTCCCGCCAACGGGCCTTGCTGACGAAACATCGATACATCGACAAGGCAACTGACCCCTCTGTTTATGAATTGGTCTTGCAACCCTTCATTCGTTACGACGATCGTTTCATCCACCAGTGAGGAAATCGCCTCAACCGCAAATTCGTAAAAGAACTTGCCTTGCGTCTTTGCAAATGGCTTAGGAGAACCAAATCGGCTGGACAAGCCCCCAGCGAGAACGACACCCATAACGTTGAGCTTCATTGGCACCCTCTCCCGTCATTAAATTGTAATTAATTTCATCGATAGGATTCTTTATCCATGTTAAAATAAAGATAGAGATTGGCTAAAAGGAGATGATCGACGTGCAAACGAGTGTCTTAGAACAGCCGACCGCCAAAACATTTAACTTATCCACTGAGCTTCGCGATTTGCTTTATCGACTTGGTACCGAACGCAAAATTGAGAAGGATACGTATTTGTTCCACGAAGGTGATAAGGCAGATGAAATTTATATTCTGAAAAGTGGCCTTATCCAAATCAATAAGTTGACTTCAGATGGAAAAGAAATGATCCTCCGTATTTGCAAAAAAGAAGACATTTTCGGAGAGCTGACGTTGTTTGGTGAACAGCCGACGTACCTTTTAAGCTCTCTCGTTATCGAGTCGGGTGAAGTCTTTGTGATTAAGACAAAGTTATTGGAGGAGGCCTTAATGAGTAATGGGTCTCTGACGCTTGAATATCTAAAATGGGTCAACAATCATATGCGGAAATTCCAGTCCAAAATTCGGGATCTATTATTGAACGGCAAAAAAGGCGCGCTTTATTCCACATTAATCCGGCTGGCGAATAGCTACGGGACGGAAACAGCCGAAGGAATTCGCATCAATCTCAGCCTTACGAATCAAGAGTTGGCGAAGTTTTGCGCCGCGACGCGAGAAAGTGTAAACCGAATGCTCTCTGAGTTGCGGAAGCAGGGCGCCATTCGAATGACGAAAGACAATCATATTCTCATCCTAGATATGGCTTATTTAAAACAGCAAATCAATTGCGAACATTGCCCGATTGAGGTGTGCAATATCAACTGAAGCAACCCAGTGGTCCATTTCTTCATAGCTGTAGACTGCACAGGAAGGCTTTTCCTCCAAGGGGATTGCTGAAACGATTGCTTTACAATTCGTTACGGATGTCAAAAGCGGAAGGTCTTCCTGGTTACGGATCAAGACAATTTTCGGATAATCTGCCTCCTTGTACCCCTCCACAATCAACAGCTCTATGGTAGCGAATCGATACAACTCAATAAGCGTATCCAGGTCCCAAGCAGTTGCAGCCAGCTGTAAAATTCCGTCGCCTTCTACCCCTGACAATAGGGCACCAGCGGCAGATTGCTTTGCGCTGTCTGTGTCCACCCATCCGACAGGCTGCCCACCATGACCGTGATGCTTCAGCGCCCCTACACGATGGCCTGCTTTGGTAAATAACTCGACCAACTTCGCGACCAGCGTTGTTTTTCCACTATTTTTGTATCCAACGACTTGCAGCACCTGCACATCTTCACCCCCCACTAACCGGCGGAATAAAGGCAATCGTGTCACCGGACTGAATGACTGTCTCCTCTGTCGCGTAGTTTTCATTGACCGCCACCATGGCCATTTGAGATGCAAACAATGATGGGTAAGTTTCAGTCAAACGTTCTTTTAGCTCGCCTACGGTATTATCCTGTAGCTCCATGTTGATCGAGGGAACACCAATCGTCTCCTGCATCTGTGCGAAAAACAGAATTTTAATCACGTCTGTTTCATCTCCTTTTCAGGTTGGCCATCTGGGTAGACGACGGTACCTGCCTGATTTCCAATCCATTTTTCCCCATTCTCCCAATGCTCCTTCTTCCAAATGGGCACCATGTCTTTAATTCGCTCAATCGCATAGGCATTTGCCTCATATGCCACACGCCGATGTGGCGAAGAAACAGCGATGATGACGGCAGCCTCACCTATGTTCAACGAGCCAATCCGATGTGAGATGGCCACTTTGGTTCCTGGCCATCTCGTGTTAACCTCATGACCAATCTGCTCAAGCATCGCAACAGCCATTGGCACATACGCTTGGTATTCGAGATAAATCGTTCGTCTGCCTTTCGTCCATTCACGGACTGTACCGATAAAAGTCGTTATCGCTCCAGCTGCCGGGCTCTCCACTTTTCTAATGACGTGCTCCAACTGCAGCGGCTCGCTCGTTACTTCATGCATCTCGCTCGTCATACCGCTCCCCCCTTCAATGAATAGCGATTGTCTGCTCAAATCCACTACGTGATGCGCCCTTTTCATCCTCTAATAAAAACACCGTCACCTGCGCGCCTCGTTCATATCCCTTTGTGCCGTGCGGGAGCATGATGAGACAATCCGCTCCGGCAAGCGAGGTCACCACATTTGATTTATCCAAACCTACCGGCGTAGCAATCAAGACACCTTCTTGTATCGTAAGCGCCCCTCTGACAAACCGATCGTACGGATTCGCTTTTGGAAAATCCGCGCCAAGAAACGCATGTGCTTGACGGCGATAAGGCGAGTCTGAACGGAGGAAAGACCTGATCAATGGATACACGTAAAGCTCGAAGCCAATATAGCAAGCCGATGGATTTCCTGAGAGACCGAACAAGATTCTTCCATCCTTCTCGGCGGCAGTTGTCACACTGCCCGGCCGCATCGCTATTTTGTTGAAAAGGACGTTCGCCTGCATCCACTCATAAATGGCGGGTAAGTAATCAAAATCCCCAACAGATACGCCACCGGTGGTTAGCAGAATATCCACCTGTTCAAAGGCGGCTTCCACACGTGATAAACTAGCCTCCAGGTCATCTTCACATTGGCCAAAATAAATGACTTCCCCACCCGCTCTCTGGATTTGCGCCTGCAGCATAGCCGCATTGCTATTTCGGATCTTTCCAGGCTCCATCGCTTCCCCGATCTCCAGCAACTCACTTCCCGTCGAAAGAACACCAACAGTCGGTTTGCGGCTAACAGGAACTTGAGCGTAGCCAAATGTCGCCAACAGAGCGGTTACCCCTGGATTGATGGGTTCTCCTTCGGTGACAAGGACGGCTCCTGCCTCTGTGTCTTCACCGGCAAAGGAAATGTTTTCACCTGTCTTGACGACGTAATTAAAATCAACGAAATCCGTCCCCGCTTCATGGTAGTGGCGACCTCTCTCGAGCATAACTACGGCATCACAACCATCAGGAATCGCTGCTCCTGTCATAATCCGAACGGCTTGATATTGTTGCACCGTTTCTTCGAACAGCGCTCCTGCCCCAATCGTTCCAATGACTTCAAAACGCTTCGGCTGAACCCGTGTGCACTCACTCGTATCACAAGCTCGAATGGCAAACCCATCATACGGCGATTTATTGAACGGCGGGACTTGGTGACTTGCTACCAGCGGTTCTCCCAAATGGCGACCATAACATTGTTCAATCGGTATGTGCTCGACTGTACCTTTCCTCGCAAAACGCATGACGTGAGACATTGCTTCCCCTACTTGAATTGGACGTCTAGGTTTTCCATTTTCCACTTGCACTTTTATCACCCCAATAACTGATAGTAAGCACGCTTTGCTTCTGTGACGGAGCTTGTGCCGTGAACTAGTGTGCGTCCATCTCTGAAAAAAACAAGGCGCATTTGATTGTAAACCGTGGTCAAAAAAAACTCATTCTCGCTCGTCACCATATCAAGAAGTTTTGTTCGTAGCATACTTAAGTCAACCGCCTCACCTCGCCGAATCAGAACCGTCTCTCTGCCGCACAGCACCGTCGCTTTCATCGGGCGTTTTCGCAAATAAGGATACGTTCGTTTTTTCCCACAAGAAGGGCATGTTTCCTGACGAGCCTGCTGCATATTAAATTGATGATAGCGATTCCCCCAAAGGTCGAACGTCACTAAGCTTGAACGAAGCGCCGACGTAGCTTCGACGAGGAGCTTCAATACTTCTGTCGTCTGATGGGCGACCACCATTTGTACGGCTGGTCCAATGATACCCATTGACCCACAGGTTGCTCCTCCGCCTGTTGAACCAAACAAACAATGGAAACACGGCGTTTGACCAGGCAGAATAGTGTAGCTCATGCCAGTACTGCCTGCACAGGACCCGAACACCCACGGAATCTCCATTTGCTGCAACAGGTCGTTTAAGAGCAGCCGTGTGTCAAGATTGTCGGTGGCATCGACGACGACATCGACTCCTTCCAAAATGTCCGGCAAGGTAGTCGCTGTTGCTTCCATCACATGCGCATGAATCACTACTTCAGAATTGATCTGGACCAATTTCTGTCTCGCCGCAATGACTTTTGGCACTTCTCTTCTAGCATCCTCTTCCGTAAAAAGCTGCTGTCGCTGGAGATTGCTGTATTCGACGTAATCCCTGTCCACAATCGTAAGCGTGCCAATTCCTGCACGCGTGAGCGCTTCCGCATTTGCTGATCCAAGCGCGCCGCACCCAATAATCACGACATGCTTCGAACGAATACGCTCTTGGCCAGCGAGGCCAATGCCAGGCCAGCACTCCTGTCTCGCGTAACGACTTTCCATGCTGCTTCCCCTTTCGTATTAACCGCCAATATAGGACATTTCAATTTTCTTCCTTGTCCGGGCGGTAGCTTCTGTCCGCTCATCCGAGTAACGATCGGTTCGCTGCTGCCACGACTGAATGAGCACCTCTCGTATGTCATCATCCGTTGCCCCGTTGCGAAGCCATTCCCGAAGATCTAGCCCACCAGAGGCGAATAGACAGTTGTATAGCTTTCCGTCCGCAGCGACCCGCGCTCTTGAGCAGCTTGAGCAGAACGATTCCGATACAGAGGTGATAAAACCGACCTCGACGTCGGTCCCTTTGTACCGGTAGCGTTTCGCCACTTCGCTGCGATCCTTTGATTCGACTTGTTCCAATCCGAAACGTTCATTGAGCATCTCGTACATGTCCTTTTTTGTGACCACTTTGTCGTACATCCAGCCATTGGTTTGCCCGACGTCCATGAACTCAATAAACCGAAGTGTAATCCCCTCATTACGGAAAAACTCAGCCATCGGCAACACTTCATGCTCATTTTTGCCCTTCATAACGACCATGTTCACCTTAACCTCTAGCCCAGCCTCTTCCGCCTTCTTCATATTCGTAATTATCCGCTCCGGACCTACATTTGTATCGTTGATCGTACAAAGCACATCTTTGTCCAAGGCATCTAAACTGACATTCACCCGTTTCAGTCCAGCCTGTTTTAGTTCTTCTGCCATAGCGCCAAGAAGCACACCGTTCGTCGTCAGGCCAATGTCTTTTAAGCCCGGCAGCTTTGCCAACTGCCGAACAAGCTCTGGAAAGTCTTTTCGCAGGAGTGGCTCCCCGCCGGTCAGCCTAATTTTCTTCACGCCAAGAGAAAGAAACAATTTTGCCAAACGCACAATTTCTTCAAAGGACAACAGTTGCTCCTTGGGCATAAACACAAACTCTTTTCCGAACACGTCACGAGGCATGCAGTACGTACACCGTAAATTACACCGATCAATCACAGAGATACGCAAGTCCTGTAAAGGTCGCCCGAGCTTATCCGTAAGTATCGCCATGCGTAACAACTCCTTCAATTCTTGCCTCTATCATAACGTGAAACAGGGGCGGCCCCTGTGATCTATGTCACACATTCTTACGTAAGAATATTGAACATATTTACATATCGTCTTCATTGACTCGCTTTCTCTACTTGGGCTCGCTCTCTCCCGTTATAGGCTCGCTTTTCCCCATTATGGACTCGCTTCAGTGCTTTTCCGACTCGCTTTTTCATTCTAGGGGCTCGCTTCACGAAAAAGCGTACCGCAGGACTTCTCCTCGGTACGCTCCGTTCATCAATTTCTGCCGACCTCTACCTTACATCCGCTTTCCGCTTATAAATCACATAGCTTCTTGACAGGTAATGGATCGGGAAGCTAAACGCATGCACCAATCTCGTAAACGGCCAGGCACTATACAAAACGAAAGTCATGAAAATATGAATCTTGAACCAAATCGGTACAGTTGCCATCAACGACGGGTCAACACGGAAGATAAACAAGCCGCGCAGCCACGGGGCAATTGTCGTCCGATAATCAAAGCCGTGTGAATCGACATTGAACGTTGTCGCGAGCAGACCCGTACCGATAACGAGCAGCAACAGGATCAACGTGACCCAATCCGATGGCGTTGATGTGGCCCGTAATCGCTTGACACTAAATCTTCTATACGTCAACAGTGCCACACCGATGATTGTTGCAATTCCCGCTGGCAATCCGAAGATGATCGCCATGAGGTGGTACGTATGCTCAGACACACCTAAAGATTCATACACTCCAATCGGTATGAGCAGACCCATGACATGACCGCCAAATACGACCATTAACCCCCAATGGAAAAGCAGTGAGCCGACTCTTAGTCTACGTTTCTCCAATAATTCACTCGATTTTGTCGTCCATCCCATTTGATCCTTCTGGTAGCGATAAAGATGGCCTCCTATAAAGATCGTTGCTACGATGTACGGGAACACACCCCACAATAGTGTTTCCATAGCTGTTCCTCTCCATTTCTATCAACTGACCTGCCGTTCGATCTCCACACCTTGCGCCTCCATTAAATGAAACAATGCATCCAGTAACACGGCATAATAGCTGCTTTGTTCAGCAAGTTTGTTGCGAATCTCGTCAATGGCATTTCCGTGCATTTGCAGCAGCTCCGTGCGTGCTTTTTCCGGGGCATGAGCACAAAATTCAAGCATGAGGGGCAGATAATCCGGCAAATCTTTCTCTGTCAGGGAAAAGCCGTTTTCTTCATACATCATCTTCAGCTTCAGCAGCTCCACCCCCCGCTCCCGTTGCTCCCCAAGCTTGAGATACGTGACATATAAATTTGTTAACCGACCGAAATCAAAATGCCCAATATAATGATCTGTTAACTGATCTAAGTCGCGTTTTTCCACTTCGTCTAGGAACGTCAATAGGCTGTCTTGGACGCTTTCTTCCTTCATTCTCGTGCAAAAATCGCGAATGTCCGGTAGAGCAGCTTGCAGATCTTCATCTGGATAACGCAAAAGATAGGACATCATCTGGAACGTCATATGCATCTACATCTCCCCCTTTCCTTTATTTCAAGACGCCACAGCCACCAGGACCACCCGCAAAGTCAAGACCACAGCTGCCTTGCATCGCGTATAAATCAGTCACTTCTTCTTTATGGCTATGTGGAATGACAAACCGATCTTTGTATTTAGCGATGGCGAGCAGTCGGTACATCTCCCGAATGTCATCCTCCGTTAAAGAGAGATCCTTTAGCAAGGTTGTATCAAATGCTTTTCCAATCGTATCGGCCCGCATATAGCTCCGCATGACCGCCATTTTTTTCAGCACTGAGCGGATATGATCCGTATCTCCTGCCGTCAGCAAATTCGCGAGGTATTCAATCGGAATCCGCATCTGATCAATCGCCGGGAAAATATCGGCTGTATCGGCGGAGCTGCCTTTGCCCTCGATCATGTTCATGACCGGACTAAGTGGCGGGATATACCACACCATCGGCATCGTTCGGTATTCCGGATGGAGCGGCAAGGCAATCTTCCAATCAATGATCATCTTGTAGAGAGGTGATTGCTGGGCCGCTTCAATCCAATCCATTGGAATCCCGTCCTCCTTCGCCTGCTGAATGACCTTCGGATCGTTTGGATCAAGGAAAATGCCAAGCTGTGTATGATAAAGGTCCTTCTCATCCGTCGCAGAGGCCGCTTCTAGCACCCGATCTGCATCATAGAGCATCACGCCGATATAACGAATTCTGCCTACGCACGTTTCGGAACAAATTGTCGGTTGGCCGTTCTCAATGCGCGGAAAACACATCGTGCATTTTTCTGCTTTGTTCGTCTGCCAATTGAAGTACACTTTTTTATAAGGACAAGAAGAGACACAGTGGCGCCATGCACGACAGGCGTTCTGATCGACAAGGACAATGCCATCTTCATCACGCTTATACATTGCGCCTGAAGGACAGGACGACACACAGGATGGATTGATGCAATGCTCACAAATTCGCGGCAAGTACATCATAAACACATCCTCGAACTCCGTCTTAATCGATTCCTCCATCTTGAGGACGTTTGGATCACGCAAACCCGTCACGTGTCCGCCAGCCAAGTCATCCTCCCAGTTTGGCCCCCATTCCAAGTCCATGAATTCGCCAGTGATCGTTGACTTGGCACGGGCAACAGACTGGTGTTTTCGCTCCTTGCTCGTCGTCAATGTTTCATAGTCATACGTCCATGGTTCATAATAATCATCCAGCTCTGGCAAATCAGGGTTGTGGAACAAATTCAGCAAACGATTTGTCTTTGATCCCGATTTCAAACGCAACTCGTCGCCTTTTAGCTCCCATCCCCCTTTGTACTTCTCCTGATCTTCCCATTGCTTCGGGTACCCGATCCCCGGTTTGGTTTCCACATTATTAAAGTACATATACTCCGCACCTGGGCGATTCGTCCACGTATTTTTACACGTAACACTGCATGTGTGACAACCGATGCATTTGTCCAGGTTCATCACCATGCCGACTTGCGCTTTAATCTTCAAGCCAATCAACCTCCTTCAGCTTTCTGATGATGACGTTCAAATCTCGTTGGTTTCCGGTTGGCCCGTAGTAGTTAAAGCCATAGCTCAGCTGCGCATAGCCGCCAATCATATGTGTTGGCTTCACGTGAATTCGCGTCGGACTGTTATGCGTACCCCCACGATTTTTCGTTAGCTTCGTCCCCGGGACATGGATATGCCGATCCTGTGCGTGATGCATGAACGCCATTGAACGGGGAATCCGGTGCGAAACGACTGCCCGAGCGACGACGACCCCGTTTTGATTGAAGCATTCGATCCAATCATTGTCCTCGACATCGACCTCGGCGGCATCATCTTTATTCATCCACACGGTTGGGCCGCCACGGAAAAGCGTCAGCATCGGTTGGGCGTCAAAATACATGCTATGGATGGACCACTTGTTATGTGGCGTTAAATAATTGAGCGTAATCTCTTTGCCTTCAATGTCCGGTCGCTGTCTCCGGAATGGCTTATGGTTCAAGATGGGTTTAAAGACGGCGAACGATTCACCGAATTCCTTCATCATTTCGTGATCAAGGAAATACGATTGACGCCCCGTAATCGTACGAAATGGGATTAATTTCTCAATGTTGGTTGTAAACGGTGAGTAGCGACGGCCTCCCTTTTCGGAGCCACTAAACGCAGGCGAAGTGATGACGGTTTTCGGCTGAGCTGTAATTTGATCAAACGTAATCAGCTCCTCTTCTCTCTCTTGCGCCAAATCCTTCAATTCCAGGCTCGTCTTCTCCTCCAGCGCCTCCCAAGCCTTCACAGCGACCCTTCCGTTTGTCGTCGAGGAAAGCATCAGAACCGCTTCACATGCAGCGCGCGCATCCCTGATATCGGCGCAGCCATCGGCCACACTGCCATTTTTAATCGTTCCAAGCACATGCTTGACCTGATCGTATTCGTGCTCCATTTTCCAGCTAATGCCCTTGCCACCATAGGGCTTCGTGCCAACATTTGGCCCAAGCGCGACCATCTTGTCGTACACTTCTTTGTAATCTCGCTCTACGACATGAATTTGCGGCATTGTTTTGCCTGGAATTGGCTCGCATTCTCCTCTGGACCAGTCCTTGATCTCGCCAAACGGCTGTGCCATTTCAGCGGGGGTGTCATGATTCAGCGGCGTGGCGACCACTTCCTTGACCGCATCTAGATCGAGCTCCTTCGCCATGTCCTGAACGCCTTTGGCAAGGGTAGAAAAGATGTCCCAATCCGATCTGGCTTCCCATGGAGAAGCAATCGCTGGGTTGAAAGGATGCACAAAAGGGTGCATGTCCGTACTCGATAAATCATGCTTTTCATACCAAGTTGAAGCTGGCAGAATGACATCGGAATACAACGCTGTTCCAGCCATCCGAAAGTCGAGATTGACCAAAAGGTCCAGTTTGCCTTCTGGTGCTTCGTCTCGCCATTTAATTTCCTCTGGTCGCAGGCTATCCTCATCTGTATTGAGCAATCCGTGTGACGTTCCGAGCAAATGCTTCAAGAAGTATTCATGCCCTTTTCCTGAGCTGGAGATTAAGTTTGCTCGCCATACAAACAGCGTCCGCGGGAAGTTCACGGGATTGTCCGGGTCCTCAATGGCGAACTGCAGCTTTCTTTCCTCTAGCTGCGCCGCAATATAGGCTCCGATTTCCTCCGTTGTCCGATGTCCTTTCGCCACGGCTTCCTCATAGAGCTCGATGTTGTTTCGATTGAATGTCGGATAAGACGGCAGCCAGCCAAGCCGGGCGGCCAGCACATTGTAATCCCCGTGATGATCGTAACGTGCGCCATCAGCGGTTGCGGCAGTCAATTGACTAACTGGTGTCTCCTCGAAACGCCACTGATCTGTTGCGAAATAAAAGAAGGATGTGCCGTTTTGCAGCTTTGGAGGTCCTCCCCAATCCTTTGCGGTCGCAATTGTGCTCCACCCTTCTGCTGGGCGAAGCTTTTCCTGTCCGACATAATGCGCCCAGCCTCCACCGTTCACGCCTTGAGCCCCGACCATCAGGACAAGGTTCACAACCGCACGGTAGATGGTATCCGAGTTGAACCAGTGGTTGATGCCCGCCCCGACGATGATCATTGATTTCCCGTTCGTATCGACGGCATTTTGGGCGAATTCCCTAGCAATTTTGATGACAAGGTTGCGATCCACGCCCGTAATGCCTTCTTGCCACGCAGGTGAGAAAGGCGCGATATCATCGTATGTTTTTGCGACTGCGCCACCAATGCCACGGTCGACACCGTAATTTCCGAGCATTAAATCGTAGACGGTAGCCACGTAGACGGTTTCGCCATTCAATTTCAGCTTTTTCACCGGAATCGCACGTGGGACAGCTTTGTTTTCTTCCGCCTCAAAGTACGGCATGCTGACGTGCACCACTTCGTCCTCTCGACCTAAAAAGCTGAGTACTGGTTCAATCGGTCCTCCCGTTTCCTCATCGACCATCTTCAAGTTCCACTTTCCTTTATCATCCCAGCGAGAGCCCATCGTGCCATGAGGAATAGAGAAGCCGTTATTGTGCTTGTTGTACATTGCTGGTTTCCACTCATCATTTTCCGTTTGGACGCCCAAGTCCTTGGCGTGTAGAAAGCGATCAGCTGTGAACGTATCCCCCGTTTTCTTTAGCTTGACGGCAAATGGAAAGTCCGTGTAACGCTTTGCGTAATCCTCAAAATAAGGCGTGCGCTTTTTGTTGTAAAACTCGCTCAGAATGACATGCCCCATCGCCATCGCCACCGCACCATCCGTGCCTTGTCGAACAGACATCCAGTCATCAGAGAACTTGGTTGACTCGGCATAATCAGGACTGACAGAAACGACCTTCGTGCCTTTGTAGCGGGCTTCGGCTAGAAAATGCGCGTCCGGTGTACGCGTAAGAGGGACATTCGATCCCCACGTCATGATATAGCCTGAATTGAACCAATCAGAGGACTCCGGTACGTCCGTTTGGTCGCCCCAGATTTGCGGAGAAGCTGGCGGCAGATCCGCATACCAATCGTAAAAGCTCAGCATCGGTCCACCGATTAACGACATGAACCGGCTGCCGGCCGCATGGCTGATCATACTCATCGCCGGAATTGGTGAGAAACCAACGTTTCGGTCAGGGCCGTATTTTTTGATCGTATACAGAACGGAGGCTGAAATGAGCTTTGTGACCTCCTCCCAAGTTCCTCGGACTAGACCACCCTTGCCGCGCGCTTGCTTGTAGGAATTTGCCTTTTCCTTGTCCTCCACAATCGACGCCCATGCCTCCACTGGGTTTGAATGAGTTGCCAGCGCCTCCCTCCAGAGAAGGAGAAGTTTCTTCCGCACATAAGGATATTTGACGCGTAGCGGACTGTAGATATACCAAGAGAAGCTCGCTCCACGCGGACAGCCCCGCGGTTCAAATTCCGGCATATCCGGCCCAGTCGTCGGGTAATCCAGCTGCTGCCCTTCCCAAGAGACAATGCCATTCTTCACATAGATGTTCCAGCTGCATGATCCCGTACAGTTGACGCCATGCGTGGAACGGATCACCTTGTCATGCTGCCATCTATTCCGATACACATTTTCCCAATCCCGATTTCCATCCTGTAATTGACTATGGTTCTTCGCATATTTTTCAATTGGCTTAAGATAATTCAATCGTTGCCATAGCGGTGACGGTTTCTTTTTCATCGTAATCCCTCCAAACGAAGTTCTTACGTTCATTGAACCACCAATTAAAAAACAAGGTTGTGAAAAACATCACACTTCTAATAAAAAAAATAGTCTGGCCTCGAGTGAAGCATAACTGGCACATGGGCAATGAGCATATGAACAAGGAAATGCTAACGACGAAAGCGAGCGTTTCCCAAAAGCCAACCCCAGGCGCATTGAAAACGTTTGTCTTTCAAGGCGCGAAGCCGAGAGAGGAGCGGAGTTGCCGCACGGGCAATGAGCATCCGAACGAAGCGAGCAACAAAGAAAGCGAGCGTTTCTCAAAAGCCCGAACCCAGGCGCATTGAAATCGTTTGCCTTTCGAGGCGCGAAGCCGAGCGAGGAGCGGAGTTGCCTTACGGGCAATGAGCATCCGAATGAGGCGAGCAACAACGAAAGCGAACGTTCCCCGAAAGCCAACCCCAGGCGCATTGAAAACGCTTGTCTTTCGAGGCGCGAAGCCGAGTGAGGAGCGGAGTTGCCTTACGGGCAATGAGCATCCGAATGAGGCAAAGCAACGACGAAAGCGAGCGTTTCTCAAAAGCCTGTGATATTTTTCACAGACAAAGTACTAACAACAATTTAAAATCATGTCCATACACATATCACTGCAATAGAAAGGAACGATCACATGAAAAAATCGACGTTTCAGCTCTCCCTGCAAACGTCCAGTCTTGTCATCGGCTTCATGATTTGGGTATTGCTCTCTTCCTTGATGCCTTACATTCGTGAAGACATTGCCTTGACTGCTGGTCAGGCCTCCCTTGTCACAGCCGTTCCTGTTGTCTTAGGTTCGGTGCTACGCATCCCGTTCGGCTTTTATACGGATCGCATCGGGGCTCGCTTCACCTTCTTGATCAGCTTTATCATTCTGTTAGTGCCTGTTCTTGCCCTTAGTTCAGCTGACAGCTTTTTCGATTTAATTGTTGGCGGTCTTCTCCTAGGTGTTGGTGGCGCGACTTTCTCCATTGGCGTCACGTCTCTACCGAAATACTACCCGAAGGAAAAGCACGGCTTTATTAACGGGATTTATGGCATCGGCAATATCGGAACAGCCTTGACTATGTTTGGGGCACCAATCATCGCGAGCTCTATCGGCTGGCAAAGCACCATCCGTCTGACTTTGTTCATCCTACTCGCCTATGCGCTTTTGACGTTTCTTTTCGGCGACAGGCAGGAAACGAAAGTAAAACAATCCATGATTAAGCAAATGGGGGCTGTGTATCGGAACCCAATTCTTTGGATGATTAGCCTCTTTTATTTCATTACGTTTGGTGCATTCGTGGCATTCACTGTCTTCCTGCCAAGTCTATTGGTCGATCAGTTTGGCTTGGGGCCAGTCGACGCGGGCATTCGCACAGCCATCTTTATTGCCATCGCAACGGCCTTTCGTCCAATCGGTGGTTGGTTAGCCGATCGATACAATCCTTACATCCTTTTAATGATCGTTTTTATCGGTGTGGCATTATGCGGCATTCTCTTGTCCTTTTCGCCCTCACTGCCTTGGTATACCGTCGGGGCGCTTGCGGTGGCATTCACTGTCGGGGTTGGCAACGGAACGATCTTCAAGCTTGTGCCGCTATATTTCAATAAGCAGGCCGGTATTGTGAACGGCATTGTATCGGCAATGGGTGGTTTAGGTGGATTTTTCCCGCCTTTGCTACTGACTTCTGTCGCATCGTTCACGGGGCATCATGCAATTGCTTTTATGCTGCTGTCGGAGTTCGCCATCGTCAGCTTCGTCATTGTCATTTTCCTGTACTACCGGGAGCAGGTCGACCTCAGCAGCAAGATTATTGATGGCACAGCTGAAGGCATTATGGTGACGAACAAGCAGTTAGTGATCCAGCAGATCAATCCTTCATTTACCCGAATTACGGGGTATTCCAGTGAGGAAGTCAAAGGCAAAACACCAACAATCCTCCAATCGGGACGGCATAACATTGCGTTCTATGAAGCCATGTGGCGCTCGATTGAAGAGGATGGCTTTTGGGAAGGGGAAATTTGGAACAAGCGTAAAAATGGGGAGATTTATCAAGGATTACTGACGATTAGTCCGATGAAGAATCACGCAGGGGAAACGAAAAGCTATGTCGGGGTGTTTAATGATGTAAGTCGATTGGTCGCAACGAAGTAAGGAACATGGGCTGCTTCATGAGTTGGAATTGAATTGAAGGGCTGTCCCAAAAGTCATCTTAATGACTTCCCGGGCAGCCCCAATTCTCCCTAAAACTCCTCACTCCTCCGTGATCCTCGCATTGCGGATATGTGGATTTAACGAAGAATAACAGGCGATGCCGAACACCCAAATGCCGGCGGTGACAAAGAGGGGAACCACACCGACAATATCTGCTAGCAACCCACCAATGAACGTACTGAAGGGAATCGCCAGCACTGAAATCGCAGAAATGACTCCCACGACCCTTCCGCGGAAATCTTCCGGGATTAATGCCACCTCAACCGCTCCCATTGAAATATTTCCGATGATCACGGAAAGCATCAAAACCCCCTGCAAAACTGCAGTGACTGAAACCGATGTGGAAAAGGCCATACCGATCAAGGCGAGGCTCGCGAAAAACCACCCAAAGGCAAGGATTTTCCCTGCCCCAAAGCGACGTTCAATGACTCCACAAAGAATTCCTGCCAGCATGGCTCCTACGACCCCTGCCGCTTGGATAATCCCATACGCTGCGGGACCCGCGTCAAGCTGCTCGCTTACAAGGACAGGATAGAGTGGCCCCGTAAAGGTGACGACGTTGATGAGTAAATTGATCCACACCATTGATTTGATGAGCGGTCTTTCCGAGATCACACGCCACCCGTCCCCCAACTCTTTAAACAGTGCCAGACGCATCGGTTTCCCTGATGGTGGTGCGACTGCCTTCGCCTGTGCCGGAAGCTTTGCCGCTAGAATGCATAACGCCGCACCGAAAAAGGTAAAGGCATTCCCGGCAATGGCCCACACGACCCCTGTGAAGGCGATAACAATACCGGCTGCCGCATTCGCAAGCAATGCGATGCCTTGTTGGACCGTCGAGAAAAAGCCCTGTGCCGTAATAAGCAATTCCTTGCCAATGATTGAAGGCATGATGGCACTGCGTGCGGGCCTCATAAACGAGGTAAGGCAATTGATCACAAACACAGCGACGTAGGTGACCACTGGCGAAAGATACCCCATGGCATAAATCACAACAGCAAAAATGGCAACGACGATAGCAAGGAGGAAGTTGGTCACGACCATGATCTTTTTTCGACTCCAGCGATCCGCGTACACACCAGCAATTGGCCCGAAAATAATATCAGACACATGCCAAACCACACCCACAAGCGCAGTTTGCAAAGCAGAGCCGCTCTGTTGGTAAATCACCCACATGACGGACAAGTTAAAAAAAGTATCCCCGATCGTCGCAATTGACTGTGCTCCCCACAGCCACATTAATGGACTATTCTGAAATATACGCCGATACCGAGAGCCCCCAGATGTCGTCTTTTTGTTTATGTTCAATCCCATGTGCTTTAGCCCCCTCTCATACAGCTTAATCTATGTTAGCCAAAATCCTACTTTTTTCACATTCATTCGACACGACATAAAAAACAGAACTGCCACATTCTCTGAACGCAGTTCTGTACTCTTTTCGCTTAACGTCATGCCAATCCCTTGTATAAATGACAATATTTTTCTAAAAATGCTTAATAATCTCCGTTGTGATAGATGTTGATGAAAATAATGACTGCGACTCTAAGACGCCCTCTGAAAAGCGGTATCAAAGTGTCTAAAGTTTTTATGGAGGTGACAACATGAGAGGACCGACCGATCAACTCACACAGGCATATCGTGTTCCTATCATAAATTTCCTTTGAACACGCTTTGTTTATAAAATACGCACCTAAAAAATCATTTGAACTAAGATCATATAAAAAATGGTTCCTCCCGCTATTGAAAGAAGCATATTCTTTTTCCACAAATGTAGCCCAATTACTAATAATGTCGCAATCATTTCAGGCACCCCTTGACTCCCCGCGTAGAAATTAATATTCCTTAGCGAATAAACAACTAACAATCCAAATACGGCAGGAGGTAAGACTTTTCCTAGATACTTCACATAGGGTGGAGTAGGTTTATCCTCTGTAAAAATAATGAAAGGTAAAAACCGAGTAGCCATCGTTCCGACCACAACAAGACCAATGATAATTAACTCTTCTAAGATCGTCACTATTCATTCACCACTCTGTGCTTTTCTCTTGCGGTTTGCGCTTTATAGTAAGAACAAACAAAATAAGTATCATGGCTGGAATAATAAATCGTTCAGCACCAAACAATAGTAATGCCACAAAAGACACGCACAAACCCGTGAGTGAACTAAAGGGTTTTTTTTCTTTTGTCCACTGATCAAGAAATATAACTAGGAAAAGAGCCGTCATAACAAACTCTAATCCTTCAGTGTTTATAGTTAGCATAGACCCGAATAAACTACCAATGGTTGCACCAATCACCCAATATGAATGGTTTAGCAAAGTTACAAAAAACATAAACCAGCCTCTGTCTACATGCGAAGGAATGTTTGCTGAACTATTGATAGCGAAGGATTCATCGCATAGCCCGAAAATCAAATAGATCTTTTTTTTACCTGTTCCTTTATATGTTTCTAACATTGATAACCCATAGAATACATGTCTTGCATTGAGCATTAAAGTTAGGAATAGAGCATTTAGAGGATTAAATGCAACCATTAATAAGTTGGCAGCTACAAATTCCATTGAACCAGCGAAGATAATCAAACTCATGAGGATGGCATAAATCGGTTCAAAACCTAAGGCATTCATAAAGATGCCATAAGCTATACCTAAAAAGGTAAACCCAGCTAAGATAGGCAGCGTACTTGGGAATGCAGATTTACATGCCATACTTATTGTTTCTCTATTAGACATTTAACCCCATCCTTGTTTCACATGTATGTATTTATAACATATAGGGGGTCACAGATCAAAACGCAGAAAACTTACGCTAAAGGTTATTTTTAGAAAGCGATCCATTAACACTTTATCGCTAAAGAATATTCATACCCCTAAATAAAGAATGGATGAAATTTAAGCGAAGTGTTACAAGAGAATCACTAATAAACCGAACAATTTCAATTGAATTGTTCGGTTTTTTTAACTGACAAATTAGGTGTTCAAACCCCGTTTTAATTCGCTTCCTTTTCCGCCTCATTTGTCGTCATAAAGGTGACGATCATAAACAAGAAGAAGGAGATCAGAAGGATGAATCCTCCGACGATAAAGAGGATGAGCACAAGCGTGTCATTCCAATTGAATGGATTCAAATTGTAGAGCCACATTCCTGCGGTTAAACCGAAGGCGCCGATCATCGCTGTGATGCTATGAATGGTGACAAGCCTTTTGTATTTAACCGTATACACTTTGTAGAAAATGCCCCAAGCAAATACAGACAACCAGCCGACCAATAAAATATGCGCATGAACTGGGCGTAGGGCATAGTCCATGCTACCTGCCATTTGTGCCCCTAAAAAGGTGCCAAACAATCCGAAAAACGTTGAAAAACGAATCAAACGAATACTCCACAGTTTCTCCATCTTTTCCCCCTACTTTTTTTGCCTTGTCCTTTAGGATAGGCATTTCTATGAAACTTCTTGCTCTAAGACTATCACGGATTTCATAGGATAGAAACGATGGATAGGATGGTTTATCAGTTTCATAATCTTCTCCTTGCAGGTGACGTTACGTCATCACTTAATGTAGAGGTAAGGAGTTGATTTTATTGAAACGAAAATGGGTTAAACGCTTGGGGATTTTAGCATTGATTTCGGCTGGGGGCGTCATCCTTGTCGGCTTCCTTTTTAGAGACGACGGGACACTCAGTCGGTTTTTATCAGACGAAGCGGAGACCGAATTCAAAGAAGTGTATGCTTCGGCGATGAACGAGCTGCCAGAACCACATACCCAACAGCGTATTGAAACGACCTTTGGTGTCGTCCAGATGTATGGCTTTGGCGATGTAGAGTCAACGAAGACTCCTTTGCTTTTGCTGCCTGGCAAATCTGCCTCAACACCGATGTGGGAAAGCAACCTTGCCGACCTAATGAAGGAGCGCCCCGTTTACACGATAGACTTGCTTGGTGAGCCTGGACTGAGCACTGTTGAAAAACGAATGGAGACGAGGCCATTTGGCTACATGAGGTAATGATGCAGCTTCCTCACGAGCAACTGCATGTGTTGGGCCTATCGTTTGGCGGTTGGAATGCGGCTAATCTCGCCTTGCATCAGCAAGACAAGATCGCTTCGCTCGTCCTCGTCGACCCCGTGTACGTGTTTGATAGCATTCCCTTCACAATGATACTCGCGTCCATTCCGGCATCAATCCCCTTTATCCCAACGTCCATTCACGAGGAGGTGCTTAGCTATATCTCTGGTGGGGCCGAAGTCAATGAAGCTGGACCCGTTGGTGCTTTAATTGAAACAGGCATGCGGACGTTCAAAAGTAAAACCCCTATGCCAGGGCTTCTCTCTAAAGATGATCTACAAAGTCTTCAAATCCCCGTGCTTGGCATTTTAGCTGGGAAATCAACAATGCATCACCCCGACGAAGCCATGGCTACCGGAAGAGAAAATTTGAGCCATTCATTAAGCCCAATGGTGTTGTTTGAAGACGCCTCGCACGCCATTAATGGAGAGTACCCAGAAGAGCTGGCAAAGGTCATCGCTGAATTTCTTGACGAGGTTGATGAACATTAGGGACATTCGATGTGTGAAATAGAAACAAAATGCAGAAAATAATGGTAAAATTAAGGAAAGTTTACTCCTCAGGAGATGTTGGTATGTTCAAAAGAAAACTGATCACCGCTGTATTCGCAACGCCTTTAGGTCTCATGTTCATTTTCGCACTGTTTTTCGGTGAGTGGCAACGACCATTAGAATTACTGTCTATGTCTTTTATGATTAGCCTATGGGTTGCACCATTTATCGTTTTGTATGGCGTACCTGTTTCATTTTTATCCGACTTTATCGGTAGACGATTGCAGGAGTCAATACGAAGGACCGTTGCATGTGGCGTTCATCTGATTTTCGGCGTTCTATTTGGGTTTGTATACCCTATGAATGTGCAGCATTCCATTTTAGGTGTTGAAATCGACAGGGGATCGCTTTATGCCACCACTGTGGCTTTGTTCTTTTGGATAATTGATGAGCTTCTACGGAAATGGACGTTCCCTTCCCGCTGCTATGCTCGATTCGCCTCTCGTTTCCCCTGCAAGCTTCTCAAGTCACCACAATTGTAAGACCCCTGGGGTTTCGGGTGCTAAGTTGCGACCATCTCAGCACCCGAAACCCAATCCCACACTAATCTGTGCCTTTTACTCCTCGGCGACGGAATCTCTCTCTGTATTGTTTTGGCGACACACCCTCTGCCTCCTTGAATCTGCGCGTAAAGTAGACCCGGTTTTGAAACCCTGCTTTCTCCCCTACCTCGGCAATGGGAAAGCTGGTTGAGATAAGTAACATTTTTGCTTTGGAAATGCGATAGCCATTCAAGTAGTCCAACAGCGTACACCGATAGACTCGTTTGACACAGCGCGCAATATACGTCGGATGGAAATGCAGCTGTTCGCCAAGACCTTCATAGGAAAAGGGCTTTTGGTACTCGCGGCGCAATAGCGCAGTCGCAGCGTCTGCTAGCTTGACCACTGGATCGTCCGGTGCCATCTGGTCCTGAATCAAGCTTTGAAGAATCTGCTGAAAGTGCGTCTGCTGTGTCCAGCGCGCGGCAAGCCCTGACTGCTTCTCCATTTCAATTAAATCCCGAAACCCCGCAAGCGTCTGATCTGGCGCAGGTAGCCGAATATGCTGAGGGAGCTGAATGAGAAACATGCCGGGGAGCTGTGTTTGCACCGCGGGTTCCTCTGAACGTCGGTGTTCCATGTGCCACGGTTCATTCGTATAAAAGTGCAGCCAATGAAAATGTGTTCGTTCCTGACACGGTTCTGTTCCGAAATGATGCTGGTCCGGGCGTAAAATGAGCGCCTCGTTGGAGCGGATCGTCCACTTGCGGTCGCTTTCTCCGATATACAGAGCGCCTTCTGTGACGACAAGCAAATCAAACACACCTAAAGAGTCACGGCTCATATGGCGTTGTCCTGGGCGATAGGTATCCTGCCCATTCGACAAATAGGACGGAAAAGGAGGCGCCGAAAATATCAGCTTTGATTCATCCATGTGCTCACATCCATAAGTTATGATTGTATACATCCTAGTTCGCAAACGCTCTTTTTGTCAACGCTTTCAACACCTACAATCATAGTAAGCATAGCGAAGTACAGCTTCGCTTACACAAAAGGAGTGATTCATTGATGAAAGGTTCTATGCAATCCTCAAAATCCACCATCGGCTACAAAGCCGCCCCGCTTACCGAGCTCCCCCTTGGTCAAATTCAGCCTGAGGGTTGGCTGCGAGATCAGCTGAAGATTCAAGCTGAAGGCTTTACTGGCCAGCTCGATACGTTTTGGGAGGACGTCGGGCCAAACAACGGCTGGCTTGGCGGAACTGGTGATGATTGGGAACGAGGTCCCTATTATCTTGACGGTCTTCTCCCGCTCGCCTATGTGCTCCAGGATGAGGCATTGATCAAAAAAACAACCCCGTGGATCGAATGGACACTCTCAAGCCAGCAAGACAACGGACAGTTTGGACCAACGTCCAATACAGACTGGTGGCCACGAATGGTCATGCTGAAGGTGCTCATCCAATATGCAGAAGCGACCCAAGATGACCGCGTTGTTCCATTCATGACAAAGTATTTTCGTTACCAGCTGAACACCATACAGGCGCAGCCGCTTCGTGATTGGGCTGTCGCCCGGGGTGGAGAGAATATCCTCTGCATACAATGGCTTTATGAACGGACACAGGATGCCTCTTTGCTTCAGCTCATCGACATTCTCCATCAACAAACGATTGATTGGACTGGCATTTTTAACAAGTTCCCTTACTGGAGATATCAAACGTCCTATACGCACCGTGTCCATGTCGTGAACATTGCAATGGGTTTGAAGGAACCGATGCTGTATGCCATGCACACCGGCGACAAAGAGCATCGTGAGGCGCCTCTCTCTGGCATTCGTGCGTTAATGACGCACCACGGGCAAGCCCACGGCATGTTTTCAGGCGACGAATGGTTGGCCGGCACTCACCCGAGCCAAGGGGTCGAGCTCTGTGCCGTTGTCGAATATATGTTTACACTTGAGCATCTTGTTCGGCTGTCGGGAGAAGGGGTGTACGGGGATATTCTTGAAAAGGTGGCCTTCAATGCGTTGCCAGCAACAATTGGCTCGGATTGGCGGAGCCATCAATACGACCAACAGGTGAATCAAGTTATGTGTACGCTCGCCAAACGGCCTTGGACACAAAACGGCGACGACGCAAACCTGTTTGGCCTTGAACCGCATTTCGGCTGCTGCACCGCCAACATGCATCAAGGCTGGCCAAAGCTGGCTGCTCGACTGTGGATGGGTACAAGAGATGGCGGACTTGCCGCAGTGTCGTATGCGCCGTGCACCGTTCAAACCACCGTTGCGAACAGTGTGAACGCCAAGCTTACCGTAGATACGGACTATCCTTTTAATGACCGCATCAGCATTCAAGTCAATCTCGCTAATAGCGCTGCGTTTCCAATAAAGCTGCGTATTCCCGAGTGGTGTCACGATCCTTCCATAGTAATCAACGGAAGCAACCAGCCGATTTCGTTGAATGACGGCTTCACCACGATCGAAAGAACATGGCAGAACGGGGACGTGATTCAACTCACGCTTCCAATGGAACCAGTCGTGGAACCGCGAGCAAACGATGCCGTCTCTGTGTCCAGAGGCCCGCTCGTTTACGCTTTGCCTGTGCAGGAGCGTTGGCAGAAGCTGCGTGGCGAAGAGCCTTACGCAGATTGGGAGATTTACCCCGAATCTGCCTGGAATTATGGACTTTGCCTTGATTCGGAGAACCCGGCGCAAGGCTTGGTGGCCGAGCAGAAGGACATTGCCCGCCAGCCATTTTCACCCGAATCTGCTCCTGTCGTTCTTAAAGCAACCGGCCGAAGAGTACCGTCATGGAGGCTTGAGAACAACTCTGCTGGGGATCTGCCTCACAGCCCGGCACACACCTCTATGCCAAAGGAAGACCTGACACTTATTCCCTACGCCTGCGCCAGGTTGCGCATTGCAGAATTCCCACGGGTCGAATGATGAGTGTAAAGCCCCTCCAGACATTGCGTCTGGAGGGGTTTTTTACGGTCTTCTGCCGATGTACAACAAATGAGAGGAAACCCCAAGGATAGAGCGGTCGTTCGCGAGGTCAATCAGGACGTTCATTAACTTCTCCGTCTCCCCTTTTTCCTCCCAAACCTGCCATTGCTCATGACTCATCAACCCACCGATACTTGAGGAACCGATCAGGTCAATAGTTTCAAAGCCGTGGTCTTCCATAAAAGGCTCGATATCATTCAGGTCGAAATAGTAGGCTCCTGTAAACCGCCCCTTATCCGCATGGGTAAACGTCCCCGTGTTGCGGAACTCATTAATCTCATCAATTGTGTCATTTGGCTTCCAGTGGTCCGGGTGCTGAAGCGAATTCAATGTCATTCTCACCCTACTTTGAAAAGCAACAAACACGATGCCTTCCTTTTTCGTAACTCGGAATAACTCTTTTACTGCACTTTTTCGTTCGCCTTCCGTCTGCAAATGATAAAGAGGACCGAGCATTAAAGACGCATTAAACTCCTCGTCTGGAAAGCCTTCCAACTTCGTCGCATTCAACACATGAAAGCCACTGAAATGATCCGACAAGCCTAAATCGTCTGCCTTACCCTTCGCCGTTTCAACTAATTTCGGGGTGACATCAGAAAGCGTGACCTGATACCCTAGCTTGGCTAACTCCATAGAATACTTCCCAGGCCCTGCCCCGTTGTCCAACACATGCCCATGAGAAGGCAAATTCGTTTTCATGTAATGCCAGTTAATGAGAAACTCTAGCGGCTCGCGATCCAAACGGCCCCATTCGTCATAAAGGGAATAATAATCAATCACATTTTTCATCTGACTCCACCTCCATTAGTGTTTATGCATCAAAAAACTATGAACACAAATCCCCCTATTGAGTTTTAGTTTGTATCCAATATGCTAGTACAGTTCTTAATTAGCGCAAAATATCTTTTACACTATGTGACCAATTCTATATAATTAGATTATAAAGAAAAGGGTGGTGAAATCTATGAGCATAAACTTTTTTGAACACAAAAAAACAATTGCTATTAATTTGCTTACCTTTATTCGCAAAAGAGGGTATTCTAAATTATCCTTGTCGAAGTTAACCGGCATCTCACGACCAATGATAGATCTAATTTTGAAAGCTGAGAGTCCAAGCCCAACTACGTATAATGGGCAAATCACTAAAATTAATGAAGCATTCGACTTACCAGAAGACTATTTTCTTACGACACAAGGTATCACATCATCGTCTGATAGATCAATTAGTTCTGCTTTGGATCGTGGGATTTCTAAAGAAAAAAGTGAACGCACAAAAGAACTTTTAGAGGGACTAGATATCATATTGGACATTTATTCAATGTACGTATATAAGGAAGGTGGAAATTTAAAAAGCATTGAACAAATTAATAATAAGCTACGTAACTAAAACCCCTCCAATATCGTATATGAGTACTGATGTATGTATCTTCAACGCCTTTTTAAAAAATCTTATACAACCCCAAGACATTCCCTACATACGACCTAATCCTGAATCATCTATCGTTGTTGAGCATTTTTCAGACGGTAGTTCAGCATTGCATGAAATCGTGCTAGAAACGCATTTATTTGCGGAAATATGCGAAAACACACAAAAATTTACTATTATTTTCTGATACAATGAATTGGAAAGTAATACAATCATCAAGCGTACGACATTGATTGGAGTGGTTTCCTCCTTGAAGAAGCATATCATCCCGATCCTTTGTATCACGGTGCTCGTATCTGGCGTCGCGTTGACTTATGGAGGCCTTACCTTTTGGAATTCCTGTAATAACTTTCTGAGAGAGCCACTGATCCAAACAAACGTTAATGTGGTTGAGATGACAATGAATGGAGCAACTCATTCCACGCAAGATCCAGAGAAGATCGATCACCTTGTCACGCAAATCAACCAATGCCAACGACTGAACGCAAAAGAGATGTCTTTTGCAAGCGAGCCAACGAATTCGTTTACGCTCTACTCCGGCAGTGATAATGAATCTCTATTTTTTTACGGGAACGAGTCAGCGCATTTTCTTTATGATGGATTTTATATAAAAACGAATGTACAAGTGAACGCGCTTTTCTAGAGTGATTGCATTGGTACAACATGTATTCTCATAATAGTACATTTTTTCAGATCATGGGGGGATTGGTTTGAGATGGATCTTTTTCATAGTGCTGTTGATCCTTGCGGGGTGTCAAACTGGTGAAACCGTTACGGCAAGCCATGAACATGATGATTTCACCATTCAGGTTTCCGTGCCAGAACATGTTCAAGCGAACCAACCGTTTACCATAGTGACTGAATTATCAAGCCATCATGATCAGGAGATTGAAATCATCACAGGGGAGCCCATCTTCCATCACATGATTTGGGACAGTAACGGGAAAGCGATGAATTATATTGTTAGCACGTCTATTGGGATTCACCGAACTCTTAAGGCGCAAGAAACCCTTTCAGAAGAAAAGAGCTACACATTGAAAGAGCCGGGAACGTATGAAATATCTGCGGTAGTCACATTCACTCATGTTGGTGTAAATGATGGTTCAGAATATAAGCTGGAGACGCCTAAAAGAACAATTGAGGTTACAGAATAAAAGCAAAGGAGCGAACCAATGGCAAACACAGTGACTTTATCTTTTCGAATAGAGGGGCCTGCAGAAAAATCAGGAATGTTCACTTTTGAAGAATTAGGGATTACAGATGATATGGATCAGGACGCCATAGAGAAACATATTGAGAAGATCTTCGAGTCTTGGGTTTGGGGGAACATTGCATTTTCGCGAGTGGTTAGGTTTGAGGAAGAATAATTTAGACGCCCTTCTAAGGTTCAAGATGCAGCAGTGATCTCTATGGTTAAATCATTTTCTACATTATTGTTGAGATTGTTATTAAAGCTTGTTGCAGCCTTCGTGATTTTTTACCTTACAACCCAAACAGTAAGTAAGCTTTCCATCCTAGTCCCTTGGAATCGGTTCACCGATCTCTTTTTCATGATTTTTTTCCTTTTGTCTGTCTACTTGTCTTTCGTGTTTTCAAGTCTACTTGTTGACAAACTGTTGCGTAAGTAAGCCATATAAAAAGGACTTCATCCCTCTAAACCAGGCGTGAAGTCCTTTTTTGTTTGAAACCTATCTCAGCCTGTTCCACTAATGCTTCCGACGGTACAAAAACATCGTCAGCGGGGCGAAAATCACTACAAACAGCCCGGAAATGACGAAGACCCAAACGACTTGCTCCACGGTGACCGTTCCATGCATGCAGCCACGCACAGCATTTGCCAGAACTGAGATCGGGTTGATGGAAACGAAGCCTTGCAGCCATGATGGCAACGTTGACGGATCGACGAACACGTTACTCACAAAGGTCAGCGGGAACAGCACCATCATGCTGACCATCATAAGCGATTTGTCGGAGCGCATGATGATGCCTAGCATCGTCCAAATCCATGACAGGCTAAAGGAAAAGATTAACGTCAGTGCAACAGCGGCGAGGACGCCAATCACACCACCTTCTGGTCGAAATCCAAGCAAGAGACCGAGTAAAATCATGACGGCTGAGGCGATGGAATAACGGATCACGTCAACGAGCAGACCGCCGATAAGTGCGGACGGCAGCCAAATCGGCAAGGTCCGAAAGCGATCGAAAATCCCCTTGCGAATGTCATTGTTCAAATCCAAACCCGTGTAAATGGAAATCTGTGTCACTGTCATCACAAGTATTCCAGGGAGGAGAAACTGCAAGTATTCACTCGTTGAACCAGCTATCGCCCCGCCAAAAAGGAACGTGAACATTAATAGAAAAATGATCGGAAATACCGTCACATCAAACATCTGCTCCGGCAACCGCTTGATTCGAAGCAAGGCGCGCGTCACAAACGTTGACGTTGAAGCCACAGCACTTGGCCGATCAGGTCGTTTCCCAGATGTAATGACGTGAATCAGATGCTCCTCTTTTGACCGCTCTTGACTGCTACTCATGCTTGCCCCTCCTTTACGCCCGATTCCTGCTCTGCTGTTTCTCCAGTTAAGGTCAGGAACACTTCATCCAAGCTCGGCTTGCTTAATGAGAAATCACTAATTTCGATGTTTTGTGAGTAGATCTCGCCCAAGGCTCCTACGACTCTTGACGTATCGTTGACCTGAGCTGTTACTGTCGTCTCGTCCTGCTTATGAACAGATACCTGAAGCGTCTGCTCCAAAATAGCAACTGCCTGCGCTAGGTTGTCTTCCTTCTCTAGTTGAACACTTAACGTATTGTTTCCGATAGAAGCTTTCAAGTCATTGCTCGTGCCTTCAGCGATTACTTTGCCGTGATTGATGACCGCGATCCGATCCGCGAGGCGATCAGCTTCTTCTAAGTATTGCGTTGTTAACAATACGGTCGTTCCCACGTTGGCGAGTGCACGGATGATATCCCACACCTGATTGCGGCTTCGTGGATCGAGACCCGTCGTTGGCTCATCTAGAAAAAGCAGATCCGGCGTTCCAACAATGCTGGCGGCAATATCAATTCGTCGACGCATCCCGCCAGAGTAATTTTTGACCTGTTTCGCAGAGGCGTCATCCAAGTCAAACGCGTGCAGCAAATCACGGGCACGGACTTTTGCTTCCTGTCGTGTATACCCGACGAGCCGTGAAACCATCACGAGGTTTTCAAAACCGGTTAAATCTTCGTCAATCGAAGCATACTGACCGGTCAAACTGATGCGTTGCTTGATGACATCTGCTTCAGTAAATAAATCATGCCCGAAAATGCGCACCTCCCCTTCATCTGGTCGGAGCAATGTCGCCAGCATACGAATGGTCGTCGTTTTCCCAGCACCATTCGGCCCGAGAAAGCCATAGACCATGCCTTTGTTGATGGATAAATCAACGCCATCAACAGCACGCTTCTCGCCAAATATCTTCACAAGCCCCTTCACTTCAATAGCAAGCTCTTTGTTTTCGTGATTCATCGTGTCGACCACCTTTCTTCTTATGCCTGACCTATTACTATTACTATTTGCCTTTTTCAATCTAATCTAAAAGTGGTCTCGCTAGGAATACATTTGGTTGTATCCTCGTCACTTGAAGTTACTAAGGGTATAAACATAGGGCTTCACAGCAAGCGTTGCCTAACGGAGGGAACTGTGTTCGTACAGATGGAGGACCGCCTATTCACCTTTGGGTTTACTGACTATCCAAGTTTCATTCGTGCCCTTTAATCGAGTTTACGTCAGTTATAGACTGCCTCCTCTTCATTTCTCCATACCATTTTCACCATACAACATTGATGCAAGCCCCTTTTTCAGAAAATCATTTAGTGAAGCATCAAGAATTTTCTTAACAGAACCCGTCACAGAGCTTTAATCTTTTAATAGAAGGTTTGGGGGAGAACAAGAATACAAAAGAATTTTCCATCGTTTAATGTTGTTTCTTTTCAGGCACGACAAAGCACAGACAAGCTCTTTCTACCTAAAAAGGTGATGATTTTCGCTTGCCCAATCCGCAAATGTCCTGGCCGGGCGACCTGTGATGTTTTCCACAGTTGACAGGACGGTGTAGCCCATCTCTGGTGGGTTGGTGCTCATCTGAATAAAGAATTCGATGCTTTCGTCATCATAGCCTTCTTCTTGCCAGCGTTTTTTCGCTTCGTCTAAGCTGATCGTTTCAAACGGAATCTTTGTCTCGAGAGCTTTTCCGAGTATGTCTAACTGGTCATGGACCGATAGCGCCTCTGGTCCTGTCAATGTATAAAGCTGCCCATGATAGCCCTCTTCCAAAAGCGTCGCCACAAACACTGCAGCGATATCCGCTTCATGGATAATCGCTCCCCGAACGTCTCCATCAAGCTCACGGACCGGCTTGCCGTTTCGAATGGCTTCCTGCCAGTTATCCACGGCGTTCCACATAAATCCGACAGGCTGAACAAACGTCCATTTCATCGTGCTGTTTTTGATCGCTTGCTCGACCTCCCCATCGCCATACACCGTCAACAAGCATACCTTTTGCACGCCCGCCTCTTCCGCCAAGGCCACGACCTCGGCATTCGTTTCCAAGTAGTTCCCTACCTGATCTGATGATGTCAGTAAGTACATCGCGGCAACCCCGTGCAACGCTTCTTTGAAGGTTTCAGGAGCCATTAGATCTCCTTTGACAACCTCAACACCGATAGGAAAACCTGCCTTATCGGGATTACGTGTTAATGCCCGAACTTCCTTCCCTTTTTCCATAAGCTGATCGACAATATGCCTTCCAACCGTACCTGTCGCTCCTGTAACGAAGATTGTCATCATCCATCTCTCCTTTTATGTCTCATGAATAGAGGCTTGCCATTCGTTTGATCGTTTCAAGCAATTCGTCTTTCAACTCAGTAGGGGCCATGATCCGGACGTCGTCCC
Organism: Aureibacillus halotolerans; assembly: GCF_004363045.1. Taxonomy (NCBI): domain Bacteria; kingdom Bacillati; phylum Bacillota; class Bacilli; order Caryophanales; family Bacillaceae; genus Aureibacillus; species Aureibacillus halotolerans. Next base: position 55,694 of record NZ_SNYJ01000005.1, on the reverse strand, counting down.
CATAGCTAAGGGCGACGGAAAGCGCGTATTCCTTAGAATAGAAGACCGTGTGTACGTCAATCACATCGCCAAGCTCCTCATATTCGTCTGGAAACTGCTCAATGACACGCTGCTTTACGTTTTGATGAAAACGCAGATGAATGTCCATCCCCTGTCCTTCATGCGATTTCAACGCTTTTTTCCGTGGAAGAAATGTTTCCTCCAGCACCTCGACAGCATTCATTCGGGACACACGGAAGAAGCGATCGTCCTTCCGCGACAAACAGTAGCTTTCGACGTACCATTTCCCCTCCTCCCAAAGAAGGTTGTACGGTTCGATCGTTCGTTCCGATTGCTTGCCTTTCGCATCCGTGTACGAACAGCGGACCCTTCGCGATTGGTCGATCGATTGCAGAAGAATGGGAATGGTGCTTTTTTCAGTCTCTGAGCCGCTCATGGCAACGATGATGCGATCCTTCCGATCCTCGTTTAATAGCGCAGGCTGCAGGGCACCAAGCTTACTAAGCAACGGACTGATGCTTGCCGAGCCCACAGCCCCCTCCATCCCTTTAAAGACGGCATAGATGAGGGAGAAATCCTCAAGTGAAAAGTGCTGCTTTGTCAGGAAAAAACCGCTCATTAACTCATAGCCGCCCTGACTGCCAGGAATCGAAGCTACCGCAATGCCCGACTGGTTGATCAGCTCCATGTCCCGATAAATCGTCCTCACCGTCACCTCAAACTTGGCAGCCAACTCCGGCGCCGTCACTCGCTTCTTCGTCAGCAATTCCATCGTAATCCCCAGCAATCGGTCCAGCTTCATGTCCTCACCCCACTTGATAGAGTCCTCTAGCCGCTAAAGACAGCATAAACGAAGAACCCTGACATCTGTATGTCAGGGTTAAAATCGAGAGATATATTTTTCATAGGAGTGGTTTGTCATCACTCATTATGACCTGCTCTCCAACCCCGAATCGGTGAAAATTGCGTTATTGATTATATGAAAGGATGAAATTAGAACAGCCTAGATGAAGAAACATTTACAAGAGGTTTCATTTATACTATAGGAAATGATCACGAGATACTGAAATAGTTAAAAATTTCTTGCTAAGGAGATAACAAATGCCAATTATCAAGCATAAGGAAATCATCAAGGCACCTGTTGATGTATGTTTTGACCTAGCAAGAAATGTGGATATACATACTAAAACGACGGCTAAAACGAAAGAAAAAGTGATAGGCGGGGTGCTCAAAGGATTGTTAGAAAAGGGTGATACGGTGACTTGGGAAGCTACTCATTTCGGTATTAAACAAAAACTAACCGCAAAAGTGACACATATGAAAAAACCTACTTTGTTTGTTGATGTTATGGTCAAAGGAGCTTTTAAATCATTTACACACACCCATCAATTTATAGAAAAAATGGATGGGACACTAATGATTGATACATTTGAGTACAAATCACCTTTTGGTCCTATTGGTATCATTGCAGACAAACTATTTTTGGAGAAGTATATGGCAAACTTTCTAAGTTCTCGTGCAAAAGAACTAAAAAGAATTGCAGAAAAATAATGAAACGGTGCTCCATCTGCGACGTATTTATTTTGGCTGAGTGAACCTTACGCTTTTGGCATCTGTTCCGGATCCATGTAGAGTGCATTCCAGCGGTGCCCATCTGGATCGGCAAAGCCACACCCGTACATAAAACCTTGGCTTTCCGCTGGCTCCGCGTAGACGGAGCCTCCAGCGGCTTCCGCGTTTCTTGCCAGTTCATTGACCTCATCCCGGCTCGCTGCACTTATGGAAATCAAGACTTGAGAAGCCTCCCTGGGATCGGCAGCGTCTTGTCCAGTGAATTGTTCAAACATCTCTCGTGGAAACAGCATCACCGATGAGTTATTCTCTCCAAACGACAAAATCACATGCCCCGTCTCTTCTCGCACAGACACATCAAACCCAAGCTGTTCAAAGAATGATTTAGACCGTTGCGTGTTTTCTACAGGAAGATTGATCCATACATCCGTAGCCATTCGCCATGCACTCCTTCTCTGTGTCATATCCTAATTAGTATAGCATCGGTCGTTGTTGGAGATTTCTTTTTGATTGCGGAATTAGTGTCCATCTTCTTCAATGTTCAAATTGGAACCACTTGCCCACTCTTAAAAGTGAATCATTTTTAAATAAGGTAAACAAAGCCCAAATGATACATTTGACCGCCAGTATGTAAATGATTTCCCTCAAAATACCCCTTCTTATCGTATTTATAATGCAAAGGTATTATGATTTGTTTAAACTAAACAAAAGGGTTTTTTGGGGATAAGTAAGAAAAGAGGAGTGTTATCCGATGGCTCAATCTCTGAGAAGAAAGAAGGTTATTATCATCTTAACTGTCATGGTTTTGATCTCTTCAGCCATAGCTTACTTCTATTTAGAAGAAAGAGTTACTTTTGAAACTGTGCAGGCGAATTATGAAGTGTTCGAAACGCCCGCTCCCCTCGAAGAAGCTAGTGACTTCATTCTAACTGGGACTCCTGTCGAAAATGAAAATTACTTGAGAACGACTCGGGAAGGATATGTAGAAATTGCTTATACAATGACCGAATTTAAACTATCAGAGATCAAATACCAATCGCCTACAGTTTATAACTTTGAACCGGGAGAAACCATTACTGTGATAGAACCGACGTATGTATACGATAACCATTTCCCGCTAGGAAAGACGCGGTTCTCTACTGGTGGGTATACGTTAATGGAAGAAGGCCAAGAGTACCTTCTTTTCTTAGACTACAATGAAGAAGAAGATACGTATGTAATGAATGGGGTCACTCAAGGGAAATATAACTTCGAAAATGATTTTGACACGAACGAATTGCGTTTGAGTGATCACGCCCAGCAACAGCACGAGGAGTTTCGAGAATACTTTATTGAGCAGTATCGTTAGGATTACTTTTAGCAGCCTCATCAAACCGATAATGAAGTTCATTACACACATACTCAATCCACGCTTGCTGCGGAGTCACAATCGCCGGCAAATGCTCAATTGGCGACCAAAACAAACGGTAGTGGTGGTTGTCCACTTCAACAACCCAGCTCTGACGTCCATCGTCCTCTACAGACAAATGATAAAAGTAGCGGACCATCCTGTTGGTCAAACAGTCTGTCGGAACCCATCCCATAATATGATACGTCGTGTAATTAGGATGAACAAGTTGATCATTTTCTTCATAGGAAACCTGAGAAAAACTCCCCTCCACCCGCTGAAGGTTTACCCTGATTCCCCTAAGAAATCTCGCCCAATCAAAGCTAGTCGTGTCCGGTCTTGAATACACTTTGGTATCAGTTGTGACGGCAAATTGATCTGTCGGGAGCTCACTCTCCATCTTCCCGATATATTTAGTGCCTTTATACTGCTGGATGCCTGTTTCCTCCATTGCTTCTCGGACAGCGGCAGCTCTGTGGCTTTCAGCAACCTCCACCGTTCCAGCAGGAAGTTGGATGCCTGCATGTGGGTGTTCGAACAATAAAAGTTCCGTTACGCCTGCTCGTGATCGAGTGATGAACGCTGTAACCTTTTCAATGGCTATGGACAAGAGGGAACACCTCCGCTTTCAGTGAACATGATGTTGACCGTTTTTAGTCAAGTGTATTGAGGACTTTGATCGCTTCTTCCCTGTCATCAAAATGGATGGTTTCAGAGTGTAGAATCTGATAATTTTCATGACCCTTGCCAGCGATTAAAACAATATCATCTTTTGATGCCATTTGTATGGCTGCTTGAATGGCTGTAGCCCGGTTATTGATAAGCTCATAATTGGTCGAAGAATTATCAATACCAGCTGCGATTTCTGTCACGATCTTTACTGGGTCTTCTGATCTTGGATTATCCGAAGTAATTATCACATGATCACTCAAAGCACTCGCAATTCTCCCCATTTTTGGACGCTTGCTAGCATCTCGATCGCCACCACATCCAAATACGGTGATAATCCGGCCTTTAGAGAACTCCTTCAGGGTCGTTAATACATTTTCTAAAGCATCTGGTGTGTGTGAATAGTCGACGAGAACGAGAAAGTTTTGCCCAGCATTGACCAGCTCCATCCTCCCGCGAACATTGTCCATAGTTGCTAAGCTACTTTTAATACGTTCAAGAGGTATCCCTTCAATCAGTGAAGCCGTGATCGCAGCCAAAGTGTTGTACACATTAAATCGTCCAATGAGTTTTAGTTCTATATCAATGTTGCCTTTAAATGACTCTAAGCGAAAAGAAATGCCAGTCGCGCCAATGGTGATCTCCTTTGCAGAAACATCCGCACTTTCTTTAATTCCATATGTGATAACTTCGGCAGCCGTTCTATTTTTAAAATGATTGGACACTGGGTCATCCGCATTTAATACCGCATACTGTCTATTTTTATGAGAGCTGTTGTTGCCAAGCCGAGAGAACAATAACCCTTTTGCATCTCTATAACTTTCAAATGTCTTATGGTAATCCAAATGATCTTGCGTTAGATTTGTGAAAATACCTACAGTAAAATGACAGCCTACAACCCGTGCCATGTCTAGACCTTGGGAGCTCACCTCCATGACGCAGCAGTCCACGTTTTGATTCACCATTTGCCTTAGGTTTTTTTGCAGGACTGGCGGCTCTTGCGTGTTTATGTCTGTCGGATAGAACGTCCCATTTATTTTCATGCCGTTATTGCCCATTAACCCCATAGTAAGCTTGTGACTAGCAAATATCGTTTCAATGATATAACTTGTCGTGGTTTTGCCGTTTGTCCCGGTGATCCCGTACAATCTAAGAGCATTCGATGGGTGTCCATAAAAATGAGCTGACATGATCGCCATAGCGTATCTCGCACTTTTGACATGTATTTTTGTAACATTCGGATGATTTCCGACGTCTCTTTCTACGATCGTCGCAATTGCACCTTTTGAAACAGCATCATCTATAAATTGATGCCGATCGTCCAATAACCCGTTCATGCTAGGCACACAAACAAACAGATTCCCTTTTTCTATTTTTCTGGAGTCCATTTGGATGCCTGTGATATCAACATCGATGTCGCCATCAATTTTCTTCACCATTAACAAATCAGCGAGTTCTTTTAATCTCAATACGGCGCCCCCTTTCATTGTTTTGGCACCTATTAGTCTATGTATGCTTTTGTATCAATTCACTTTTAAAAACGATAAATGAATTGGATCTCTAGAGAAACTTCGGCCAGTTCCAACTTTAAAAACATTTATTGGTTCCGGCTCTTCTCTTGTTCTAAAGAATCCGATACGCTAATCACTTCAACGTATTTGCTGTATTTTTGTGAGGAAATAATAAAAAACGGATCTTCTTTAAGAATCTTTTCCTCTTGTTCAGTTAGATTGTCTACATGGACTGATGATCTTAAAGTGACGCCCGGATAATCTTCTAGGCGAGACAAGTCAATTGCATGATACACCTCAGCATTTTCAGCCCTGTATGCTCTTATTGGGTTTTCCAGATTGTAATACTTGGTGACCTCATCGCCTAAGAGCAACTCTATAAAGTACTCTCCATCTTCCACATATTTATCATGTATTGTGATATAGAGACTGACCATGACGGCACCTACATGATTTTTCTGATAGATATGGTTTTCAATTGCCTCATACACTTTCGGACCAAAGACAACGGCCAACAACAGGACGAGGCCAATGAGGACAAAATGTTTCTTTTTCATTGTTTTCTCCTACCTTTCAAACGTAACATTAATTATTCATTCATACCCTATTCACACCTCTACATTGTTAGGAAGGAGCGGTTTGTGTTCAAAAGGAGTGGATAGCACGATTAGAGAAGTCGAAAACCCAAATTGGCCACAGGCATCTGTGAATTCGTCCAATGATCGCGTTGATTCTGTAACAACTTTCACTAGATAATTATGTTGACCACTAATACGATGAAGGTCAATAACATCCGGATGACTTTCGCAAAAATCAATAAACTTTTCGCAGCTGTTTGTTTGAAACAGGACAAATGCTGTGGTCTCTTTCCCAAGCTTACTGGGAGACAAAGATGCTCCATAAGACGAAATTACCCCTTTTTCCTCTAACTTTCTCACCCTCTCCTTTACAGCAGGCTGTGTCATATTAATTAATTTTCCTATGTCTGCAATCGTTCTTCGTGCATTCGTTTGTAACAACTTAAGGATCTTCGCATCGGTTGAATCCACGTCATGTCACCTCGACTTTATTTTTGTCTGTTATTTTACCATATCTCCTTATTTTCTAAGGTCTTTTAAGGAAAACACATTCGTTTATGTATGTAAAATAAAGGTAGCTATTTATATACTATGTGTTGCAACCATAAATCAATCCTGATCTAAAATAAAGGAGAGTGCAATGCATATGCAAAAGATACCGGAGAAGCTTTTAAAACCATCAAGAATTGGAGCTTGGGATCTTCGTTCGAGAGTTGTCATGTCTCCGATGACGCGCAGTTTCGCAGATAATGAGACAGGGGTCGTTGGTCAAGATGTTGTGAATTATTATCAAAAACGCGCTGCAGATGGCGTTGGTTTAATCATTACAGAAGGAATTATCATTAGTCCACGTGCAAAAGGAACGACTGGCGTGCCTGGTCTTTATACACGTGAACAGATAAACGCGTGGAGAAACGTCACAAATGCGGTCCATGAGGTTGGCGGGACAATTGTTGCACAGCTCTGGCATGTTGGCCGTCTCAGTCACCACGAATTAACAGGTGGATATCCCTCGCAAGCCCCTTCAGCAATAAGAGTCGATGGCCTCGTGCATCGATTACGAAAACCTTATGATATGCCTGAAGAAATGACAATTGAAGATATTGAGGACGTGATCGCTCAGTTTGCTACGGCCGCTAAAAACGCTATGGAAGCGGGGTTCGATGGTGTCGAAATCCATGGAGCACATGGGTATCTCATCGATCAATTTACATACAAACTAGCCAATCATCGCACAGATCAATATGGTGGTGACCTTCGTCAACGGTTGACGTTTATGAAAAAGGTACTGAAAGCCGTCATTTCCAAAGTTGGTGCGGATCGAAAGATCATCCGTTTTTCTGAATTAAAGGATGAAAACCCAAGTTATAAGTGGGAGCATCCAGAAGATGCGGTTCAAACGTATATCGATGTCTTTCATGAGACCGGTGTTAAAATCATTCATCCATCAACGAATGACTTCACACAAGAGATCACCAATGGGAAGACATTTCACCAATTGGTTCGTAAATACTGGGATGGCGTCGTTATCGGTGTCGGCAATCTCAACCCAAGTACGGTTGAACCAGCACTCACAGACGGTACCATCGATCTTGCAGCATTCGGTCGACCTTTATTAGCCAATCCGGATTTTGTCCATCGGGTGAGTGAAGGGTGGCGATTGCGTGAATACGATACGTTTCAACACCTTCACGTCCTAACTTAACTTCATTTGTCAAGCAGCGTTTCCATGATAAGTCCTTCCTCGTCCCTCCCATCCTTTATCAGGCGATGGGGGATTTCTGTCGTCCAACGCGCATCAAAATTAACCATTGACCGGCTCAAAATGAACCAGTCAATGGCTGCATCATCATCGTTTTTTTAAAGCATCATTGGTTTTCTGTTCTTCGATGTTTTTTTAAAAGGCGCATTACGACAATGATTCACTTGATTTTCTTAAAATTTTTCCAAACCAAAAGGATGCTTGCTTCGTCTAAAATGGAGAAAGGGGTGAAACGTAGATGGCTGAACTTGAGGAAATAGAAATAAATAGTAATTGCATAGAAAATACTGAGCAAATTATCGGCCAATTAATGGATAACTACAGCGATGATGTACTGCATCTTGTTTTTTCATATGTAAAGAATCGAACGACAGCTGAGGATTTAACGCAAGAGATATTTATTAAGTGCTATGAAAAATTAGGTCAGTTTAATGATAAGTCATCCATAAAAACGTGGCTGTATCGAATTGCCATTAATCATTGTAAGGATTACTTACGTAGTTGGCATTATCGTAAAGTAAAATTCAGCGATAAAGTTTGGGACTATATCCCATCTAAATCAAACCATGTGGACGAGGAAGTCATCTCAAAAAATGTAGCAAATCGTTTAACGAGTGCTGTTATGGAGTTACCAGTAAAATACAGAGAAGTTGTTTTTTTATATTACTACGAGGAGCTTTCTTTAGTAAATATCAGCAAGATTACGGATGTAAATAGCAATACATTGAAAACGAGATTAAAAACTGCCAGAGAATTATTAAAGAATAAGATGAAAAAGGAGGTTTAACGATGGGCGATCCATTCTATAGCTTAAAGAATTCTTTTAAAAAAGATTTTGAAGGCCTTTCTTTTTCCGAGGAGAGAAAAAATGCGGTGAAAGAAACGATCCGGAGGAAGCAATCTCACCTAGACCTCGAGTATTGGAAAGTAGAAACCCTTAAAAATGTATTAGATTCACTGAAACATGAAGCAAAGTATGGGTACGATATTTCCACCCAACTATTTCGAAAAGACGAGCTTAGCTTCAAAAGCAATGAAGGCCAGATTTACACCCTTTTACATCTACTAGAAAATAAGAAAATCATTACTTCAAAATGGATGGAAGACAGGAAATACTATTCCCTAACTACGAAAGGAAAAAAATATCTAGCTGCTTGCGAACATAGAGATTCTAAACAACATGCATCACTGAAATATCTAATTGAGGAGGATTCTTTATGAGTTCTTCTAAATTTGAGGGCTATTTAAATAAAGTAATCTCTAAAGTGAAATCCAAGGAAGCTCATCATATGATCATAAAAGAGCTTAGTAGTCATATGGAAGAGCTAAGCCAATCCTTTCAAAAAGGCGGATTATCTATAAAGGATGCGGACAAAAAGGCAATGCAGGAGATGGGCGATCCCTCTACTGTTGGTAAAAACATGAATCTTCTTCATCAACCGAGAATGGATTGGCTCCTTATTGTTTTATTTGTTATTCTTGCAGGCATTAGTTTTCTTCCACTGATTGGTGGGGTTTCAGTACCTAGCTTTTCTTTTATGAAAAAACAAGTCGTCTGGCTCGTCCTTGCTATTCTTGCTCTCATAGGGTTTCTTTTCTTTGATTACAGGAAACTGAAAAACTTGTGGATGTATTTTTATGGAGGTGGCATACTCCTATTTTTCACAACGTTTTTAGTTGGCATTGAGCTTAACGGAGCAAAAAGATGGATTTCTTTCGGGGGTATTACGATTGACGGACCAGCTATATCCTTATTTTTATTTCTCATAGCGTGGGCCGGCATTTTTGCCAAAATCAATGCGTTTAAGGGGTGGAAAAAACATGGAATGCTATTATTCCTATTTTGGACTCCAGCCCTTCTCTACATCATAATCCCACATTTTATGTTTAGTATGATATATGTTTTATGCGTATTAGCCATGTATGTGTTTTCTTATATCCATAAACAATTTGCCATTAAAGTAGCCGTGGGTCATTTGCTTCTAGGTATCATTTTCATTAGTACGATGATTTTTAAATTACCTAAAAACCATCTCTCTGATACACTCATACCATTGAACGATATCCTTTCAGAGGCTGGTTGGTTCGGCCAGGGACTTTACAATGATCTAAAGCTCCCTGAAGCACATATCGATTTTGTATTCCCATTTCTCGTCTATTCTCTTGGGTGGGTATTCGGAATTACCCTTTGTCTACTTCTCTTTGTATTTATTTTGCGAATTTCATTAAATGCGTTTAAAACAAAGGATGTATTCGGCAAATTATTAGCCATCGGAGGGGCTGCATTATTTATTGTCCCCGCTTGTTGGAACATTCTAATGGGTCTTGGAATAGTCCCCATCATGGTTGTACCCTTGCCGTTTATTAGTTATGGAGGAAGCCTGTTGCTAGGGTACTCTGTACTATTAGGCCTGATTCTGAGCGTTTATCGAAGAAAGGATATTGTAGAACCTACACTGGTAAATTGATTTAGTGTATAACCGTTACCAAATACTCTATTAAAGCTATGAGAAGACTCTACCATATAGGGACAGGACAATTCGTTAAACGACTAGGGCGTGTCTGAGAACGCAGAAGGTGACGCAAAGGCTGTGACATTTGCTTCTAAGCGAGTTTATATGAGGGGGCCAACATCCTTCTATGCAAAAGCCTTTTTCATCAGATGAGAAATTATTGTATGAATATAGTTAAACAAGCATAAAAAAGATCAATGTAAAACCAAAAAGAACCGGAATTATGTACACTTGGTACTGTTCCGGTTCTCATTGATTTTACTTTATTGCAATAAACCTACTCCACCGTAACACTCTTCGCCAAGTTCCGTGGTTTATCAACGTCACAGCCGCGATGAAGAGCGGCGTAGTATGCGATGAGCTGGAATGGGATGACGCTGGCGAGTGGGCTGAAGTGCGGATGCACTTCGGGCAGCACGTGCTGGTCGCCTGGGCGAGCCTGGTCATGGGACACGATCGCACAGGTGTTGGCGCCACGGGCGGCAACTTCCTGCAGGTTGCCTCGTAGGTGGCCTGCGACATGCTCCTGGGTGATCAGACCGAAGACTGGCGTGCCGTCTTCAATTAAGGCAATCGTGCCGTGCTTCAGTTCGCCACCGGCAAAGCCTTCTGCCTGGATGTACGAGATTTCTTTCAGTTTCAGCGCAGCTTCCATCACGACGTAATAATCGACAGCGCGGCCGATAAAGAAGGCGTTGCGTGTCTCGGATAGATAATCGCGAGCGATTTGCTCGTAGTCGTCCTTCTGGGCGCACAGCACTTCCATCGCATTGGCGACAATCGCTAATTCTTGCAATGGATCAAACGTGAGCGTGCGTCCTTTGCCATTGGCCACATCGACAGACAAGATCGATAGAACAGCGATCTGTGCAGTGTAGGCTTTCGTCGAAGCCACCGCAATTTCCGGACCAGCGTGCAGCAATAATGTATGATCGGCCTCTCTCGACAACGTCGAGCCTGGCGAATTGGTAATCGTGAGCGTAGGGTGCCCGAGCTGTTTCACGTCAACAAGGACGCTGCGGCAGTCGGCGGTTTCCCCACTCTGTGAGATAAAGACAAACAACGGGCGCTCAGACAACAATGGCATGTTGTAGCTGAACTCACTGGCAATGTGCACTTCAGTAGGCACTCCGGCAATCGTTTCTAGAAACTGCTTGCCGACGAGACCTGCATGCCAGCTCGTGCCACACGCAATAATGTACAAACGATCGGCGGCTTTAACGGCTTGGCGAACGCCTTCGTCCACCTTTAGTTTGCCGGATTCGTCTTTGTATTGCTGGATAATGCGGCGCATAACGAGCGGCTGCTCATCGATTTCCTTGAGCATAAAGTGCGGATACGTGCCTTTTTCAATATCGGCCGCATCCAGTTCCGCGGTGTAGGGCTCTCTAGACACAGGTGTGCCGTCGAGCGCAGAGATGTGTGCCGCATTCTCGGTGAGCACAACGACCTCTCCGTCCATAATTTCCACATATTGATCGGTAAGTGCAAGGGTGGCCATCGCATCACTAGCGACGACATTTCCATGCTCCCCTAACCCAACAAGCAATGGGCTTTTTTGTTTGGCTACAAGAATTCGGCCTGGGGTTTCATTGTCGAGCAACGCAAGCGCAAAGGACCCTTTTAATAGGCCAAGCGTTTTCCGGAACGCTTCTTCTGCCTCTAGACCTTGCTTTGTGAACTGCTCAACAATCTGGACAATGATTTCAGTGTCGGTGTCGCTTGTCATGCCAACGTCCATCAGATGCTCGGTTTTAAGCTCCTGATAGTTTTCAATCACGCCGTTATGCACAAGCGTAAAACGACCCGATTCGCTTTGGTGTGGATGCGCGTTTGCATGGCTTGGTACGCCGTGTGTTGCCCAACGTGTATGACCAATGCCTGTTGCGCCAACTGCGTCGTCAGCGACAACGCCACGAAGCGCTTCGATACGGCCTTTTTCTTTATACACCTTCACGCCATTCGCGTCCATGAGGGCAATACCCGCCGAGTCATACCCACGATACTCCAGACGCTCCAAACCTTTTAACAAAATTTCCTTTGCCTGTTCCGATCCAATATATCCTACAATTCCGCACATGTGCTTTCATCCTCTCAAACTAACGAGGGCGATGAAAGCAGGGCTTTCTCGCCCCCGCTGTTCTTTTCGTTTTGTATGAAAGCTTGTGATTGTGTTTTTGTTCAAAGAGTCACCTCTCTGTTTTGAACACAATCTTAACGACCGAAGCTACTACGGCCGGGAGGCATCCGCCGATGCTCGATGATCCTCCTCCTCGTCAACTAAACCTTCCGTTTAGTTCAGGCGCTTTATGAAACTAGGAAACGTCCAACCCTCTCTTTCTTTACTAGAATAAAAGACATGCCCGAACGGCTGGCTCGAACACGCACCTATGATACCGCGGCAAAGATTCATTCGTCAACTCTCTGCCGCTTTATGTCTCATTACTACTGGTATGCCGTTCGACCTAATTTGGTGACGGCTATGCCATTTGCCTTACGCCTTCATGCCCAGCTCTTCTTCGATCACATCAACGACGCGCTGCACGTAAATGCGACACTCGTCTTCCGTCGGTGCTTCTGCCATGACACGTACGAGTGGCTCTGTACCCGATGGTCGAACGAGAATGCGGCCGTTTTCGCCCATTTCGGACTGTACTTGTTCAATCGTCTCAAGAATACGCGTGTTTGTGTTCATACTGTTTTTGTCAATGACGCGCACGTTCACTAAATGCTGCGGAAACTTCTCCATCCCAGCGACCAGCTCAGAGAGTGGTTTTCCCGTCACTTTCATAATATTGGCAAGCTGCAATGCACTCAGCAAGCCATCTCCGGTCGTGTTGTAATCAAGGAAAATGATGTGCCCAGACTGCTCACCACCAAGGTTAAAGTTACCTTTGCGCATTTCCTCCATCACATAACGATCGCCAACAGCTGTTTTTGCACTGCGTATACCGATCTCATCGAGGGCTTTGTAGTACCCAATATTGCTCATAATAGTACTAACGACGGTATTGTTTTTTAGGCGATTTTCCTCACGCATAAATTTCGCACAAACGTACAAAATGTAGTCGCCATCAATCACACGTCCGTTCTCGTCAATCGCAATCAGACGATCGCCATCTCCATCAAAGGAGAAACCAACGTCCGCGCCTTTTTCCTTCACCACAGCAGCTAAAGTCTCAGGGTGGGTGGAGCCCACACCAGCGTTAATATTCAAGCCGTTTGGCGATGTGCCAATTGACGTAATATCCGCCTCAAGGTCAGCAAACAAATGCGAAGCCAACGAAGAAGTTGCTCCGTGTGCACAGTCGAGGGCAATATGTAGGCCATCGAAATCTTCATCCACAGTATGTTTTAAGTATTGTAGGTATTTTTGTGTGCCTTCAAAGTAGTCAGTGACTTGACCCAAGTCTGCGCCGACTGGACGTGGCAGTTCATCATCCGCTGCATCAATAAGAGACTCAATTTCCGCTTCTTGAGCGTCCAATAATTTAAAACCGTCTGGGCCAAAAAACTTGATGCCGTTGTCTTCCACAGGGTTATGGGACGCAGAAATCATGACCCCTGCTTGAGCGCCCATTGCCTTCGTTAAATAAGCAACGCCCGGTGTAGATATAACGCCAATGCGCATCACCTCTGCCCCAATAGACAGCAATCCTGCGACGAGAGCGCCTTCAAGCATATGTCCAGAAATGCGTGTATCTCTTCCAATCAGGACCTTTGGCTTTTCGTTGTTTCTGGTCAGTACATATCCGCCGCAACGGCCAATCTTAAACGCAAGCTCTGGCGTTAATTCGCTGTTGGCCACGCCACGTACACCATCTGTTCCAAAATATTTACCCATAAAAGTCAATCGCTCCTTCGTTTTTTGCAAAAACGATTATTTCGCAGATTCAAGCGAACCTGCATTTGTCTGGCACGTTTGCCAAAACCGTTCTATGCTGCGTCTGTTGCTGTCGTGTCAGTTTCTGCATCCGTGTCCTCAGTGTTTGCTGGTGGTGGTGCTTCCGTATTGTCTGGTGTGCCGATCGTCACCACTGCGGTTTGACGTGGCAGCGTGAATGCGATCCCGTCGACAGGAGTCACCTGCAAAGGCACCTCATGTGTTCCCTGTCCAAGGCCTGATAAATCAGCTATGACAATGATGTCCTCATTGGTCAGACCACTCAAAATACTTTCAGCTCCAGTGGCAGACACATTCATAACGCCGCCTTGAGGAGCGGAAATGGCAATTTCCTCTCCTTCAGGGGCATTTTCAGCTTGCACCTGCACTTCTGGCACTTGGACCGTCGCATCTGGAATTTCATCTACAGTGACATCAACTGTTACCGTCTCTGGATCTGCCGTAATGCTTTCCGGAAGGTCGAGTCCGATTTCAATAGCGTCGCTGCTGTCGATGCCAGAGAGGTCAATTCCCTCCGTTTGTATGCGCTCAATACCGTCAAGCACGTTCTGTGGACCGGAGATCGTCACTTGCTGTGGCGTAGGTGAAAGATTTGAGACTTCGAAGCCTTCTGCGGCATCCCCAGTTCCTACTGCCTCAATTGGAACGGTTTTGCTAGGGGCAGCCACCGGCACTTCGACCTCGACACTAGATGGTTCAACAGTCACATCAAGCTCATTGCCTCGTTGGTCGTATACCTTAACAAGTGCATTCGACTGGAAGGTTTCTGAAATATTGGCTAGGTCAATCCAGGTTTTCACAAGCGCAATGCGTTCCATTTCGCTTTGCGGCCCAGTCACCCTCACGGAATCTGGTTGTACGATCGCATCTCCCGCACTATAACCCTCTGCCATATTCCCTTGATTAATATAGTCTATGCTTACAGGATAGACATTTGATACCTCTGGCTCAATCGTTACATTGATCTGCGCAGGGTCTAACGTCACGTTAAGGCGATTGGAGAAGCCTGAGTATTGGACATCCACCTCATGCGTGCCAGGCTCCAAGCCTGTCACATCGACAAACACTTCAAAATTTTGCTGGTTTAACGTGGCACGAATCACACTCGTCGGACCTTCTAAGTAAATGTCTGCCGTTTGTGCTTCATCCGACACAACATATTGCGGACCCTCAGTATGAGTGGCAATTGGAACGTTGTAAATTTCCTCAGTTTCCGAAACTTGCGGAAGCACATTTGAATTGTTCCTGTCCCCCGGCGTCGTTTCGGTCGTGACGATCAAAAACAACAAAACCGCCAGCACGAGTGAAATAATCTTGACGAACCACGGCGTATTCATCAATTTATCCATTTTTACGCCCCCTCCATTGCCACTTAGATGCGGTGACAGATTTGGCAGGCAACATGGTTTCTTCTGAAAGCATTTCCTTTAATGCATCAATTGTTAAATCTCTGTGTAATTCCCCATTCTTCGTTAACGACACTTGGCCCGTTTCTTCAGACACGATAACTGTCAGACAGTCTGTGACTTCACTGATTCCCAATGCAGCTCTGTGCCTTGTCCCAAGCTCTTTCGTAATAAACGGGCTTTCTGAGAGGGGCAAGTAACACGCCGCTGCGGCAATCTCTTGTTGTTTAAGAATGACGGCGCCATCATGGAGCGGGGTGTTTGGAATGAACAAGTTAATGAGTAGCTCAGAGGTAAGTCTGGCATTCATTTGAATACCGGTTTCAACATATTCATTCAAGCCGGTTTCACGTTCAATCGAGATCAATGCCCCAATTCTACGTTTGGCCATGTACTGAACTGCTTTGCCTATGGCTTCAATCGTCCGTGTCTGCTCATCTTCTTCATTAAAGGAGCCCCTTGAGAAAAGCTTGCCTCGCCCTAATTGTTCGAGTGCCCTTCGAAGCTCCGGCTGAAAGATGATAATGACGGCAAGGAAACCCCAGGTGACCGCTTCGCCCATCAGCCATTCCAACGTTCGGAGACCAAAGTAGCTGCTAATGAACCAGACACCAAAAATGACGACGATGCCTTTTAACAGCTGCACGGCCTTCGTGCCACGAATGAGCATGATCAGCTTGTACACCACGTACCAAACGACAAGAATATCCACGATCGTCGTTACATATTGAATCCAAGGGAGTTCTTCAAAGTTCATCCCTCACACTTCCTTCGGTACGAAAAATTAAAGCGGTTGTATTGGTCATCATGCCCAACACCAGCCTCATTATATCACAGAATGGCACATCAATAGGAATCAGCAGCGTCTTACTTTTGCCCCTTTTTCACCTAGACCTTTCGTCCCCCTCGTCCATTTTAAGGACATGTGGGGGTGATGGAAAAGTAGAATATCAATATGAAGGGGTCACTGCGCGGTGCCGTGCACCTCAGGGAAGTTGCGTTCCTGTCGAACACACTCCCTTTTATCCACACAGTTTGGATTGGAAACCGAGCACTTTCCCGGTCTATCCGAGCACCTCAGGGCTGTATCCGCACAGTAAGAGCTCCTCTCACTCTATATAAAAAAGAATTGCCGCTCAACCACTCGGCAATTCTTCCGTTTATATCTATCCTAGAAAAGTGATTTGAGCTGGTACAAGAGCCACTCAAACACTTGATCAATTTCTTCAATGTCGCCAACGACCTTACCGGATTTTGCCATATATTGCTCGCCATTACCTAAAATGTTTCCGTTAATCACGGTCACATTCCCTGTGACTTTTCCGCGTATGTCCAAGTCCCCATTCTTCACTAGCACATCGCCTTCGATGACTTCACCTTCAGGGACAATCACAGTGCTGCCTTCGACATCCAGATTGCTTTGTGAAGACATTTGTAGCTGATCTTGGTCTGTCCAGACGGCAGAGATGCCTCCGACAAATAATAGAAAGAAAATGGCTGCGGCTGTCACTATCGGGTGAGCGGTAAACCATCGGCGGTAAACCACTGTTTTTTTCTCTTTTGGGAGCTGACCGAGAACAGAAGCTGTAAACCCATCAGGTGCTTCCATTTTTGGTGTCGCTTGAATGATAGCAACGGTTTTCTTCAGCTCAACATAATGCTGGTGACATGTTGAGCATTCTTTTAAATGCTGATGAAGCTCTTTTTGCTTTTCAGCTGAAAGCTCACCGTCTAAATAATCGTGCATCATTTCAACAATTTGAGTAGGGCACCCCATGCTTGCTCCTCCTTTCATCAGGCTTTTCCAAGTCGTTTTCTTAGCGCCTCACGACCACGGCGAATTCTCGTTTTGACTGTATTGATTGGCAAGTCAAGGATGTCTGAGATTTCTTTCAAGGACAAATCCTCAATGTATTTTAATACAACGGCAGAACGATACTTCAACGGGAGGCCCATAATTTCCTCTTGTATCCACCCCTGGAGTTCCAAAGATTCCACTTGCTCCTCCACAAGCGGATCTTCAGACGATAGTTGTGAATACATATCGAGACCTTCCGTCCCGTGCACTTCCGCATCCAAAGAGAAGTCCGGCTTTTTCTTCCGCATACGATCAATGGACACATTCGTCGCAATCCGATAGAGCCACGTGGAGAACTTCTTCGAGGTATCATACGTATGGATGTTTACATACGCTCGAATAAACGCCTCTTGTGCCATATCCTCTGCTTCGTGCGCATTCCCTAGCACTCTATAACATATATGGTACACCTTATTCTTATAAAGCTCGACAATATCGCCGTACGCATTTTGATCGCCTTTCTTCACCTGGCGAATGCGTTCCTTCACTATTGAGTCCATGATTTACCTCCGCTCGCTGCGGCTATCCGTTATATACGATTGATCTCTCCGCAAGGTTTCATTCTTTGATAAAAATTTTTCATAAAACAGATGTGCGCTGAAATGCGGATTCTGTCTAGAAGCGCACCACTGTATTATACCAAAGGTTGACAGAGAAATAATTGGGGCAATGTGTTTTTTTGTTAATCAAATGAAGTTGAGAAGTTTCTCAAGGCAATATATTTTTTGTTTTTGGCTCGCTTTCTTTCTCCTCGGGATCGCTTCCGCTCCGTGCGTTCCTTTGCTATGCACACCTTTACTGTTTGTCACTCAAGAGCTTTATGGGACGCCCAAAAGTTAACATTCGTATTCCATTTTCAAAAATTCAAATGTACTTCCATTTGTGTCCTGCATAAAAGTAGTCGTTTCTATAAATCCAACTTTCCGATAAAGTTTGATCGCTCTTTGATTAAAGGTCGCAACTGATAATGTTATTTTTTTTGGTTTAAATTCACTTTTCACAAATGCTATACCTGCGTTTAGAAACTTTACTCCTTCGCCTTTACCGGTTAAGTCCGGTCTCATTCCTAAGCCTATATCGAATGTAGAATCTTCTCCCTTGTACACGCTAAAAAAACCGACCAATTCATTATACATAGTAACGGAATACATAGTGTCCCCTCGTTTTTTCGGGTCCACAAATTCCTCTAAATCTTCTTTATCGGCTTCCATATCATAAAAAGAATAATCTCCATCATAATGCCATTTATATGCGATATCCATAGCTTGTTCTTGGGTCATCATTTCAAATGTATATGTCATCATTGTCCCCTTTGACCTTTATTCCATCATCCTTCTTCATTAAGTACGGAAGAAATATGATCCAACCGCAATTGCATCATACCGCTTCTATCCACTCAATTATTCGAGATAAACGAAAAACAACCCTTCTCAATGATGAAGGGTTGTCGTGTGTCAGATGAGCCATGGAGGATTCGAACCTCCGACCCTCTGATTAAAAGTCAGATGCTCTACCAACTGAGCTAATGGCTCGTGGCTGGGCTAGCTGGATTCGAACCAACGAGTGACGGAGTCAAAGTCCGTTGCCTTACCGCTTGGCTATAGCCCAATCACAATGGTGGAGGGGGGCGGATTCGAACCGCCGAACCCGGAGGGAGCGGATTTACAGTCCGCCGCGTTTAGCCACTTCGCTACCCCTCCATTGTAAAAATCATTGGTGACCCGTACGGGATTCGAACCCGTGTTACCGCCGTGAAAGGGCGGTGTCTTAACCGCTTGACCAACGGGCCTCTTTTCAAACGCCAGATATCATTATATAAGGCAGGCCAACAAAAAACAAGCGTTTTTAGAAGAAATTTTAATAAAAGTGATATCTTTGACTGCTCAACTTTCGCGCCTTACATTTTGGAGACACGCTTAGATATAGCTGGGTAAATCTGAAATTCAATATTGGGGTTGCTTTCTATGCAAGCTGCCATACGCTCGCTTTCCGCGGGCTTCTGCTGCGCCTCCTCGATCGCTTGCGCGCTCTGTGGGGTCTCGCTAGTGGCTGCTTTTAATGATCAGCATTTATGCTTTAATTACAATTAAAAAAAGATTCTTTTGGTGATTAAGGGGTAGATGATTTTTGTCCTGCGTAAGTTATCTAAACATATGTCCACCGCTGCATCAACACTGCACTAGGTGATGTAACTTTGCAGAAACGATGCACTTCCTTATCTTGTTTGGTAAACAACACGTCTTAACACACTTTCTTACTCGAGGGTTTTGCATAATTATTGAACCTTGCGGCGCAAGGGTTTTAAAACAAAGGAAAAGGACTTCACCCCAAATTGTAGAAAGAGATAAGTAGCGAAACCTATCTTTCCAAAGGAGTGAAGTCCTCTTTGTATATTCTACAAGATTCTCTATTTACCTTGCAAGAGTTGCTTGAGATGGAATCAAATGATCGTTTTTCAATCTTTTTTAAAGAGCTTGACCTTCGACCTTATGCCGCCATGTTGAAAAGCAAATCACCCCAAGGTGCTCAAGGGCATTCTCGTGAAGCGATATTACGAGCACTCCTCATCGCACCACTTGAAGGGTATTTCACTTTTACAGCCCTTCACAGAAGATTGGACAGTGATATATCGTTTCGTTACCGATGTGGATTTTCTCTCGAAGACAAAGCGCCTTCCATTTCAACATTAAGCCGAACCTTTCGTCAGCTGACAGATCAGGGTCTTCTTGATCAACTCTTTAACGATTTAGTTCAGCGTTGTTGGGATGAAGGCATCATTGATGGAACCACGATTGCCATTGACAGCACAGCGATTGACGCCTATGAGAAAAAACGACCAAAATCACGCTGCCAACAGAAGGATGAAGCGTCATGGGGAGCGAAACGTGACAGCTTCGGAAACCTACTCACTTGGTTTGGATACAAGGCTCACTTAGCCGTTGATACAGCGAGCGAGCTACCCGTCGCCATTGAAGTCACACCAGCCCATATAACGGATGGTGAGATCGGACCGAGCCTCGTCGAGAAAGCCGCACAGTCTGTCTCTTTCACCTATGTCACGGGAGATGCCGGATATGATCAAAAAAGAAACTACGAAGTGGTCAAAGCACATGGCGCCCAAGCCATCATTCCATTGAATCTCAGGAACGAGAAAGAACCGCCATCTGGTTTTTCGTCCATTGGAACGCCGCGCTGTTCGATGGGCTATGACATGACCTATTGGGGGACAGACGGGTCACATTTGAAATTCCGCTGTCCTCATGCCACGGGCCATGTAGAGTGTCCCCACGGCACTACATGGTGTTCGCCATCCAATTACGGAATGGTGAAAAAGGTCGATGTAGACCAAGATGTCCGCCGGTTTTCGCAACCTCACCGTGGAACGCGTCATTGGAACGAAACGTACAAGCAAAGGTCGAGTGTCGAAAGAGTTAATTCTCGAATGAAAGATCACTTGACGTCGGATGATCTCCACGTGAGAAAACTGAAAAAAGTGACCACATATATCATTCTGAATGCCATCGTTCTTTTAGCTTCATCGCTAGCTGCGAAGCGAACAATCGCTCAGAATGCGGCTTGAGGATCGTTGAAAAACTGACACCCCTACCCGCTATTAAAACATTCTGCCCGTCTGTCCTTTTCTAGGTGATCGAACAGAAGGAAGCTGAGCACGTTTGGAATCCGCATGCTCATCCATGGATTTCATGCGAATTCTATCTGATTTGTTTCTAGAAAGTTGTTATTTTGCAAAACCCTCACTCGTTATACGAGACCCGGACAAATAAAAAAATTTACGCAGAAACAAACATCAGCGTAGTCAAAACACGCAGACTCCTGCGGGAACAGCGCGAGCTGAAGATCCCGCAGGAAAGCTTTAGCTTTCTGAGGAAGCTGAAGCCGTGCCCGCGGAAAGCGAAGTATTTTGACGAAGTGATCGTGATTTCATCCTTTTCTTTGCGCCTATAGGGGCACAAGTGCAGCATCGACTCGATAAGACCTCGACGCGTTTTCTTTTAAGTCAAGCGATCTATCTCACCTTACTTCTACTCAAGATTTGCTAGCTAACATTGAAGGTGATTTTTGCACTGCGAAAGTTGTCTTTGATTATTAATATGATTTGTTTTCTACCAAAAAACCAAAAACCTACGTCAATCTGCTGACAAAACATCACTTCCCTAGCGGATTCTATGGTAAAATGCCCAAAAAGAATTAAAATTTCGTCATAGGAAAGAGGGGTCCTTTGAAAAGCATTTTGTACGTCTGTCACGGTACACGATCGGAAGCAGGACAGCAAGAATCCAAACAATACATTCGCGCCCTTCAAAGTCACTTTGATGTCCCTATGCAAATAACGTCATTCCTCGAGCTGACAAGCCCGACCATTCCAGAATCGTTAGACCTCATGATTAAGAAGAATGTGCATGACATTTTAATCATGCCAATTTTGCTCTTTTCCGCGGGGCATGCGAAGGTGGATATCCCGACTGAAGCAGATCGGGTGTTGCTGCAATACCCCCATGTACGAGCTTCTTACGGGCAACCAATCGGTGATCACAAAACGATGCCTGCCATTGTTGAAAAACAGGTCGCTTCCTGCGGTACCCCACCCTCTCCCGAAGATACCATTTTAATCGTTGGGAGAGGAAGCAGAGACGATGCAGCAACTGAGGATTTTGAAGCCATTGTGGAAGCATACCGTCATCGTTCAGGCCATCCTAACGTGGAAACCTGCTATCTCGCCGTTCAGAAACCAACTTTTCAGGAAGCGTTTGAGAATGCTTTGGCGGGAGGAACAAAGGTGTACGTCGTTCCTTACCTCGTCTTTACCGGCTTGCTGATGAATGATTTAGAGAAAGCTGTACAGATGGCAAACCACCAAGGGCATCAAGCCAAGCTTGCCACTTACTTGAGCAAACATTCGGAACTTATGGATGTGTTCATTGACCGTGTAAAGGAAGGCATTGTTCAGGAGAGACTTTCCTTTTGAACGCTTTTCCGGTCATGCTCAACTTACAGAATAAACGTGTTGCCGTTATTGGGGGCGGGTCCATTGCCGAACGAAAGGTGCGCGCCTTGCTTCCCCACCAACCTGAGTTATCTGTCGTTAGTCCGGAGGTAACGCCTGGACTAGCGGCATTGCATGAGGAAGGGACGCTTGTCTGGCAGAAAAGAGCTTTCCATTCCTCGGATGTGCTTAACTGTTTTTTCGTCGTTGCGGCGGCTCCACATTCTGTCAACGAAGAGGTCGCTCGTGCTGTTCACCCCTCTACGCTACTTAATGTAGCTTCTGATGCAAGCCTCGGCAACGCCACCATTCCTGCGTTTGAACAAGCAGGGAGCCTGACGCTCGCGCTTTCTACAAATGGAGCTAGTCCAGCCTATGCGAAGCAGCTAACGACGGCTTGGGCCGCACAATTTACGCAACAAGACGAGGCTTATGTGGCTTTTTTACGAACTTGTCGCCAACTTCTAAAAACGAAAGATGTGTCGGCTGCCTACAAACGGGAGCAACTCATACAGCTGTTAGATCCATTGTACAAAGACGTTCGTGCGCAAGAGCAACTGCTCGCCACCCTTCACGCGCTGCCCGATCAATAAGAGCAACATACGAAAAGGAGGTGGAGCTGCCGCACGACCGAGCGTGGCAGTGACCCAACATGTTAAAAGGATTACAACAACGCACCATCGCCCTTGCCGGTGGACGAAAAAGTGAAGAACTGACAGCGATGATTGAAAAAAACGAAGGCCAGTCCGTCGTTTGTCCGATTCAAGGCACTTCGTTTCTGCGTGAAGAAGCCGTCCTTCAAGATATAGAGAAGGTTCTAGCGGCAGAGCCCGACTGGTTTATGCTGACGACCGGCATGGGGGCACGAAAAATACAGGATGTGGCCGAGCAGGCGAACAAAAAAGACGACTGGATCACCGCATTGAATACCGCATCCATCGCTTCTCGCGGACGAAAAACACAGGCGTATCTCGCAGACAATGGTCTATCCAGTACAATATCGGATGAAGACGGCACGATACGTTTGCTTTTGAAGCAATGGCTTCCTACATTAAAAGGAACCGAGACCATTGCTGTTCAGCTTTATGACCATGAGCCAGAATGGGTGAACGACATTCGAGACACCGGTTGCAGCGTCGTTACGCTACAGCCGTACGTCCATGAAATGCCTCCAGAGGAAACATTGGCAGAACTGTTGGACCACGTTCTCCAGCACCGTGTAAATGCCGTTGCCTTTACAAGTGCTACACAGGTCCGCCACTTGTTCACGTATGCAAAAAAGGCGAACAACGATGAAGCCTTGCAGCAGGCCTTTAATCGTCAGGACGTTGTCGCTGGATCGGTTGGCAAAGTCACCTCTGAAGCCTTGCACGAGGAAGGCGTAACTAGTTTTGTAGAATCAGCAAGCCAACGTATGGGCGACTTAATTGTTCAATTGGCCAATCACCTAGAATCGGTTAGCAATCGTTAAACACCCATTCGCATTTGTCAGTAAATTGTCACCGTCGCCTCTCCTGAAATCCGCTACACTAGAGATAACCATGAAGTTTAGAAGGCAGGGGAGCGTATGGGTTTTTTAATGACCACACTTGCACTACTTGTTTGTATCGCTGTGATTGTTGGCTGCATTGTCGGAGTTGTCGTGACGATGAAAAGCAAAAATGATGACCATTCAACGCATTAAAAAAGCACACTCTGACACGGTGCTTGTGCTCAGTGTCAGAGCGCAGGTGGAAAGTGGCTCAGATAAAAACGCTTGCATTATTAAGCTCAGTCGTCATACGGGCAAAGAGCACTGGTCACGACCAAGCCACGTCGAAAGAGCGGTTGAGTGTAAATTACTCTAAAATAATGTTTGAATTGCTATACATTGTCCAAAGACGATTCACCCCCTACTTCACACGCTTGAAGTGGGGGTTCTCGCCTTCAATATCACCATACATCGCCCTGACTGAGCCGAGAATATTAGTTCCACATTCACAATGATCCGATCCAGCCTGCTCGCTCCAACATTCTATGCAGAATAGCGGTCATTTCTTCTCTTGTGACCGAATCTCTAGGACGCACTGTACCCGTTGTATCCCCCAACAAAATGCCATGCTTGTATACTTCAGCTAAAGCAACCTCAGCCCATGGAGCAATCTCGGCATGATCGGACCAGCGGGACAAGTGATTCTCCACTTCTGCGCCGCTAAGCTCCAACGATTCACCAATCATTCGTTGCACTCGATTTAGAATCACGGCGGCTTCCTGGCGGCTCAGCGTATCATTCGGACGGAAACTTCCGTCTGGATCACCCACCATCAGCGACTTTTCTCCCACCGCTTCTAAAGCTTCTTGGTACCAAACATCCTCACTCAATTGAGAATAACTTCCAATAACCCCCAATGACCGCGCGATCATCGCTGCCACCTCCGCACGTGTAACGTCACGCTTCGGATCAAACTTCATATCCGTCACACCGTCTACAATGAGGCGGGCAGCCATGTCCTCCACCACGTCTTCACTCCAACGCTGTTCGACATCACGAAACACAGGTGAATAGCTGATCAGTCCATAGATACCGGGCTCGCGAGCGCGAAAAACTGCCTGTTTTTTCGTCTCGTCTGTTACGGTCGGCACGCCATCCACATCATCCATTCCATTGAGTCTTACCGCCGTACTAATACTGTGAATGTCCTCCTGATGGATTGAAATTTTCGAATACCCATCCCACGGACGAATGGTCTCGATTTTTTCGCCATCCGTTGCCGTTACGAGCACCTCTATCGGCGGACCTATTCGTTCGCCCGGCAAAGCGGTGAGGGCGGATTGCAGTGCCTGCCGGTCCTCGCTCGACGCTCGACTCAATTGAATTCCTAACATGAAATCCGTTGGGTCATATCCTTTTTCATGCAAAGAATCGATGCGTAGGTTGAATGCAGCGTAGTTTAATTCCAACTCTCCTAGAGAGTTTCCAAGAGCTAAATCCACTTTGTGTTCCCCCAACCATTCTGCCAAGGCATACGAGCTTTCCAAACGAAGCCCATCGACATCATCCCAAGGCGCTCCATCCATGTTTTCCCACAACCAACTGTCCGTCGACAAGTCAATTTTGGGAGACGTGGAAGCTTCTAGGCGTTTCTTTAATTTATCTTCATCTGTCAAAGAGATCACTAGCAACAAACGCCCATCATCCGTCTTTACTTGTTTCATTTCTGCCAACCCACGATCTGCCTTCCCATTGACCTTTAGATCAATAGACCATTGATTTGTTTGCGATTTTCTCTCGTCGTCCTCCTTCTCATCCTCTTCTTCCGACGAACGGTTAGGTCTTGAGTCAGCCAAAACTGTTAACGCAAACGTTTTCTTGGCCGCAAACGCTTCTTTGGTTAATGTTGCGGTCAACGTTACTTTCGCATTCTCCGCTGTATAGTGCGGGCGATCTACGGTACCATCAGACGCAATCACTGCTTCGTTATTACTTTCCCACTTGACGGTTGTCCCGTGCAAGCCCTGCTTGACCAACGTAACTTCCTTCGTCACGCTACCCGCTGAGTCTCCAGGAACATAACCGATTGCCAGGGCGTTCAAGGCTTCCGCGAATGCTTCTTCTTCCGTCTGAACCGCTCTAACCACCGTTAACTCAAACGTTTTCTTGGCCGCAAACGCTCCTTTGGTTAACGTTGCGGTCAGCGTTACTTTCGCATTCTCAGCTGTATAGTGCGGGCGCGTCACCTTACCATCAGACGCAATCGCTGCTTCGTTATTACTTTCCCACTTGACCGTTGTCCCGTGCAGGCCCTGCTCGACCAACGTAACATCACTCGTCACGCTGTCCGCTTCGTCTCCCGTGGCATAACCGATTGCCAGGGCGTTCAGGGCTTCCGTGAATGCTTCTTCTTCCGTCTGAACCGCTCTAACCACCGTTAACTCAAACGTTTTCTTGGCCGCAAACGCTCCTTTGGTTAACGTTGCGGTCAGCGTTACCTTCGCATTTTCCGCTGTATAATGCGGGCGCGTCACCTTACCATCAGACGCAATCGCTGCTTCGTTATTACTTTCCCACTTGACCGTTGTTCCATGTAAACCCTGCTCAATCAACGTAACATCACTCGTCACGCTGCTCGCTTCGTCTCCCGTGGCATAACCGATTGCCAGGGCGTTCAGGGCTTCCGTGAATGCTTCTTCTTCCGTCTGAACCGCTCTAACCACCGTTAACTCAAACGTCTTCTTGGCCGCAAACGCTCCTTTGGTTAACGTTGCGGTCAGCGTTACCTTCGCATTTTCCGCTGTATAATGCGGGCGCGTCACCTTACCATCAGACGCAATCGCTGCTTCGTTATTACTTTCCCACTTGACCGTTGTTCCATGTAAACCCTGCTCGACCAACGTAACATCACTCGTCACGCTGTCCGCTTCGTCTCCCGTGGCATAACCGATTGCCAGGGCGTTCATGGCTTCCGTGAATGCTTCTTCTTCCGTCTGAACCGCTCTAACCACCGTTAACTCAAACGTTTTCTTGGCCGCAAACGCTCCTTTGGTTAACGTTGCGGTCAGCGTTACCTTCGCATTTTCCGCTGTATAATGCGGGCGTGTCACCTTACCATCAGACGCAATTACTGCTTCGTTATTACTTTCCCACTTGACCGTTGTCCCATGTAAACCCTGCTCGGCCAACGTAACATCACTCGTCACGCTGCTCGCTTCGTCTCCCGTGGCATAACCGATTGCCAGGGCGTTCAGGGCTTCCGTAAATGCTTCTTCTTCCGTCTGAACCGCTCTAACCACCGTTAACTCAAACGTTTTCTTGGCCGCAAACGCTCCTTTGGTTAACGTTGCGGTCAGCGTTACTTTCGCATTCTCCGCTGTATAATGCGGGCGGCTTACTGTACCATCGGACGCAATCAATGCTTCGTTACTGCTTTCCCACTCAACCGTTGTCCCATGTAAACCCTGCTCGGCCAACGTAACATCACTCGTCACGCTGCTCGCTTCGTCTCCCGCGGAATAGACGATTGCCAGAGCGTTCAAGGCTTCCGACAAAGTCTCTTCATCTGTCGGCTCCTCTCGCAGTACGGTCAAAAGAAACGTCCTTGTCCCTTTCGCTGGCCCTTCCATAATCGTTGCGGTCAGCGTTACATCTATATTTCCTGTCGTATGATCCGGACGGTTAACCGTCCCGTCAGAAGCAATCACTTCCTCATTGCTGCTCGACCAAATCACAACCTCGGCGTTTACTCGCTCTGGCAAACCTACGTCCTGCGTCACATGGTTTGCATCGTCACCAGGCGCATACGCGATAGTGATAGAATCAAACGCATCTTCAAACGCGCCAAACGTTATTCCATGAAGCTTTGCATAAGCTTTAACTGTAGATTCTTCATGTCCATAAATAACCAAATTTGTTAATTGGTAAAATGCTCTTTCATGTATTTTAATCTTCAACGCATGTATAATAACTTCTGATAATGGATTTGATGAAAAAGCACCTTCTCCAATAGTTTCAACACTTTTCGGAATGGTCACACTTGTCAGTTGATTATTTATAAAAGAAGCACTTCCAATACTCTTGACGCTATCCGGGATGATCACACTTGTCAACTGGTTGCCGGCGAAAACTGCCTCTCCAATAGCCTCGACACTTTCCGAGAGGGTCACGCTTGTCAGTTGATTGCTAGTAAAAGCATAATTTCCAATACGCTCGACGCTATTCGGGAAAGTCACACTTGTCAATTGGTTACCTTGAAAAGATCCCTCTCCAATACTCTTGATGCTGTCTGGGAAGGTCACACTTGTCAGTTGGTTACGTTGGAAAGCTGCCTGTCCAATACTCACGATGCTATCTGGGAGGGTCACACTTGTCAGTTGGTTCTCTGCGAAAGCTGTCTTTTCAATACTCACGACGCTATCTGGGAGGGTCACACTTGTCAGTTCGTTGTAAGAAAAAGCATCTTCCCCAATACTTGTGACGTCCTTTCCACCCAATTGATGAGGAATGGTGACTTCACTTTCCGTCCCAACATAGTCGGTGATGGTGATTGTGCCATCACCATTGTCTCTATATTCAAAAATTTCTTCTTCTGCAGCTAGAGACGGACGATAAGCGGTCAGTACAAGGGTCATGGTGAGAAACAATAGAAAAGTCTTTCTGATGAATGAAAATTGAGAGAACATGGTTGACTCCTTTTTTGTTTTATTATTTTTTTAAGCAATTCCTTTGGACAGGAGGCAGCGCGTAAAGAAACGTTGGCTCCTAACCACCAGCGGTCCTTTGTAAGCCGCATAGCGCGTGGCACACGGCAGAAAAGTGTTCTTAGCTAAAAGGAAGCCTCTTGAGATCTAGCTGTATGGATTGAAATCAAGCCGTAAAAATGGCTATCTTAAAAGATTAAAAATTCAAATAATTTTGTTGATGTGAAATAAGCGTGTGTAAATAGGCCCGTCACCTTTCCAGCTTAGGGAATTGAATAGAAATTATGATGCATTGAAAACTTTTCTTAGTTCATTTTTCACATTATCAGAATTCCGACCTTGGAACAATTAAGTTTATCTTAAATTGCAAACTTGCTTTATTGAGGTGATGGAGATGGATGGATTTAAACGAAGAGATAAACAAAAAAATTGATATAATAGAGTTGGCTTTGAATTTATTCGTTGAACACAGCATTAAATAGATTACTGTCGAGGAGATTGCTGATCAGGCGCATGTTTCATGCATGTTTCGAAAGTCACGATAGTCAACTATTATTCAAACATAGCAAACCTGCAGCTCCGCATCTTACTACTGAAAAAAGTCTATGAGGAACTGTCGTCCATCTTTTATAACGGTGTAACTCGAGGCAAAAAGGGGCGCCAATCTGAATAGGAATGTGAGAGCTCGCCCCATCCACAATACGATCATAAAGCTTCGAAATGCACCACTCTTATTTCTTGCCATTGAGGGTCGCACACCGAGACCATTTGGTCGTAGTCAATCTATCTCTTGTTTAGACATTTGATCGCTCACTCATTCTTTCAAAGTACCTGTTGAATAAGGTTCACCTAAGCCTCCCATTGCTGAAACGCAAAGTCCTACTTCACAAACGTCGTCGATTCTCGTAGCATGAGGTTTCCTTGAAGCACCACCTTTTCGAAAGGCGATTCTGGGCTTTGGTATCGACGAATCAGCATGTCCACTGCTCGCTTTCCAAGCTCGTCGGTATAGGATTGGACCGTCGTCAGTGTTGGGTCAGACTCATAGGACTTTTCGATATTATCAAAGCCGGTCACAGACACATCACCAGGAACCGTAATGTTCACCTGCTTTAAATCCCTCAGCACACGCTCCGCAATTGAATCATTTGCACATACAAAGGCTGTTGGGAGAGTGCCGTCATTTCGTCGCTCAACAAGCATAGGAATGCTGAGTTGCCGATCAAAGCTCTGGTGTTCATCCTCGCCCCCAGCTAATTCGGTCGTACTCGTTGCTTTTAAGTCGTGTGCCTCCATAGCAGATCGGTATCCGAGGTATCGGTCGTAGAAGCTTGGTGCATAGTTTATATTTCCAACAAACTCAATCGCGCTGTGCCCAAGCCCAAGCAAATGATTCGTCAGCCTTAGCGTGCCTTCGAAATTGTTGTTGAACACGGTATCACATGGGTAGGTCCGATCCTCATGATCGATGAGCACCAAACAATAGTCCTCGCGATAGACATCTAACAAAATAGATGAGGGAATACTCCCAATGCCAATCACACCGAAAAACGCATCGCGGTTAAACGAATCGGTCAACTGCCCGACATAGGGATCCGTAATGATGACAAACCCATAGCCGAACTCTTCAAGACGTTGGCTCACCCCATCCAGCATTGGCCCCCAAAAGGAATGCTCCTTTGATCTCGAACGTGTTGTAGGCATCAGAATTAAAACAGATAGCTTGTTCGCTGTCTTCGTGCTCGTCAGCACCGTGGCATCCATTCCAGGGGCTTGATTTTGAGTAAAATAGCCTAGGACAGACGCTGCCTGCAGGACCTTCTGCTTCGTTGGTCCGCTTACACCATCCTTCCCTCCAAGTGTACGGGAGACGACATACTTCGATACGCCAACGTAATTTGCAATTTGCTGCATAGTGACTTTTTTCGCCATAACTTTCCCCCAACTATCATCCAGCAATGATTCATTTGCCCCAGTATAGCATACCCCTCTAGCGCTCTTTTCAGGTTCGCACCCGTTTAAAAGAGGGCCGACGCAGTCAGCCCTCCTACACGCAAAGTTCCTTATTCGATGCCCAGTTCTGCTCGCATTTTGTCTGCCAGCTCTGGCAATGCTTCCGCTGGTGTTACTTTCCCAGCCATAATTTGGTCCATCACCGGTTGAATCATATTTTCAACCTCTGCCTGCTTTACAAACAATGGAGGCAAAACTGTGTTTTCTTCCATCGCTATGTGAACAGCCTCCACATTATCTGGGGCATACGTTCCGTTAGAGAAATTCTCCTGAGCACGCGGGACGGTTGGGTACGCGCCGACAATGTCAGATTGTATGTCTTGACCGCCGCCATGAGTGAGCCACTTCAACAGCGTCCATGCCGCTTCAGGATTTTCTGTATCTGCTCCAATAGAGACAGGAAGTCCTAGCAATTCCGACTTGTTGCCAGCTTGACCTGCTGGCACCTCTTGAATGTCCCAAGCGAATTTTCCTTCTTCGTCATACGCTCTCCAATTCCACGGGCCTGCAAAAGCCATCGCAGCCTTTCCGGCGAGGAACAGGTCCCCCATTCCTTGATTTTCGGTTGGTGTTGGTGCTACACCATGCTCTAGACTAAGATCCGCCACCCATTCAATCGCTTCGATCGCTTCTGGAGAATCAATCAACACCTCAGTGCCATCTCGGTTAAATGGAACGGTTCCATTCTGATAGAGAGCTTCCTTCCAATAATAGCTTGAGAAGCCGTACTGGCTCGTGCGGTCGCCTTCTTCAATCGTAAGCTGCTGTGCTTTTTCAAGCAAATCATCCCATGTCCAATCAGCTTGAGGGTACTCTACACCAGCTGCATCAAACATGTCTTTATTGTATACAATGTGGTGGGTAATAATATCACGCGGCAAGGCATATTGCGTATCATCGTATTGGCCCATTTCAAACGCTTTTGGCAACCAATCGTCAGCTGTTAACCCTTCCTCTTCAAGCATCGGTCCGAGGTCCATAAACATGCCTTTTTCAGCAAACTCAGCAAAGTAGATCGGCTGCATCCAGATCACATCAGGTTGATCTCCACCTGCTGTCATCGACACAAACTTTTCCATTACCTTGTCATACGGGGCACTGACAAGATCCACATTGATCTCAGGATGATCCTCCATAAATTGCGCATAAATTTCTTCCTCGCCCTTCAGCTCAGCGGGTCCATTGCCCCAAACTAGCACACGTAAGTTGACCTTGCCATCTCCGCTTCCTCCATCGCCTCCACTTGTTCCGCTGCTACACCCTGTAGCGACGAGCAGCAGTACGAACACGGCAACGAGCAGCTTTTTCCATGAATGTCTCATTTGAAAATCCCCCTTTTTTATCCTTTAATTCCCGATGTAGCAATGCCTTCAATAAAGTATTTTTGGGCAAAGAAAAACACAATCACAAGCGGCATAATGACCATCGTACTCGCTGCCATCATCGGCCCCCAAAGCATCGTTAATTGCCCCTTAAACATTTGCAAGCCCAATGCGAGAGTAAAATTCTCTTGATCATTCAAATAGATTAACGGGTTCAAGAAGTCGTTCCATGTCCACATAAAGCTTAAAATCGCGACTGTAATGAGCGCCGGAACCGACAGTGGCAAAATGATTCGAAAAAATCGTCCCAGAATACTACAGCCATCGATGGTAGCTGCTTCTTCGAGCTCCTTCGGCACCGTCTTAAAAAACTGCCGCAGAAGGAAAATGAAAAACGGATTGCCGAAAAAAGCAGGGACGATGAGCGGCATAAACGTATTTACCCAATCCAACTGTGCAAAAATCAAATACGTCGGAATCATGGTCACCTGTGGCGGCAGCATCATCGTGGCAAGCAAGACAGCAAACCAAACATTCCTGCCTTTGCCTTTAATACGGGCAAAGCCATAGGCGACAATAGAGCAGGAAAGCAGAGTGCCCAACACCGTCAGCGATGTCACGATAATCGTGTTCATATAAAAACGGGTGAAATCGACAATCTCAAACACTTCTCTATAATTGGTCCAATCAAACACCTCTGGCAAAAGAGTAGGCGGATAGGTGATCGCATCTGCCTCGTGCTTTAACGAGGTTGAGATTAGCCATACAAACGGCAAAATGAACAGTACTGACCAAAATAGAAGCAGGGCGTATGAGGCCAGGCGATCCGCACGTTTTGATTTCGTAATACTCCGATGTTTTACTTTGACCTGCGGGTTTGTCACCGCTTTCATTCTCATCTTCTCCCTCCCTCTTTAATCATCAAATTCGTAGTACACCTTGCGACCAAAAAACTTGAATTGCAGCAACGTAAACACGAGGATGATCAAAAACAATACCCATGCCAGTGCTGAGGCGTAGCCCATTTCAAAATATTGAAATGCATTCTGATACAAGTAATGAACGTAAAACAATGAGGCATAATTCGGACCACCTTCACTCATGACATATGCCTGCGTAAACACCTGGAACGAGCCGATAATGCCCATGATAAGATTGAAGAAAATGACGTGTGATGTCATTGGAATGGTCACGTTAACGAGCTTTGCCCAACGCCCAGCCCCATCAATCTCAGCCGATTCATACATCGACTTTGGTACCCCTTGCAGACCAGCCAAATAAATGACCATGCCTCCCCCAACACCCCATAAGCCCATAATGATTAAAGCCGGCTTTACCATCGTCTCACTCATGATCCAATCAGAGGTCGGCAAGTGAAGCGATGACAGCATGGCATTTGCTAGACCAAACTCCGGCTGAAAAATGAGCATCCACAACAGGGAGCTTGCCACAGCCGGTACGAGCGACGGCAAATAAAAAATCGTGCGAAACACACTCATAAACCGGACCTTTGTATTCAACAACACCGCAAGTAGATAGCCAAAAACCAAGCTTAATGGAACACTCAAGCCTGTGAAATACACCGTGTTCCAGATCGATTTCCAAAACAACGGGTCTTGAAGAAGCTCCTTAAAATTTCCGACGCCAATCCATTCTGCTCCGCCAATGATGTCCCATTCTGTAAAAGACATGAATAGAGAAAATACCATCGGTCCCGCGCCGAAGACGAGAAAGCCTATGAGCCACGGAGAGATAAACAAGTAAAACAATAACGTGCTCCTGCTCTGCTTCATTCTTTTGCCTCCTTTTGAAAACGTATACATAAAATTGCAGTTTCTTACGCGTTCTGATTCCTTTTTACTCATTTTTTGTTATTTTTGTTATTATCTTAGTTATCATTATATGCCTATTGTTTTCTATGTCAACAATATTCAGAACATTAATTTCGTTCATTTTCGCTGTTTTTCGACATATTAATTGATAATTCGGCATGTACATCTAATGACCTCTTGTATTCCCGTCTTTCTTTATTGTTATTTTTGTTATTTAACTCAACTTCCGCACCTTACATTTGGCAGACACGTGTAGACATTACTGGGTAACCTGATACATTGTTCGAATGTTTTGGAGAGGTCTTGTTTGATAAACCCCACGCCTTAACACGCTTTCTTACTCGCTAAACGAGACAAAGAAAAAAACAATTTACGCAGAAACAAACATCAGCGTAGTCAACATACGTAGACTCCTGCGGGAACAGCGCGAGCTGAAGATCCCGCAGGAAAGCTTTGCTTTCTGAGGAAGCTGAAGCCGTGCCCGCGGAAAGCGAAGTATTTTGACGAAGCGGCCGTGTTATCTTTCACCCTACGGGTACAAGTGCAACATCGACTCGAGAAGACCTCGTCGTGTTTTCTTTGCCGCTGGAGTCCCGCTAGTGGTTGCTTTTAATAATGAGCCCATTTTTTATAATGAAGTTATTTAGGGCCTAGAGATTCGCTTAGATACTAAAAGGCGATCTTTTAAAAAATATAGCGTGGTAATCATTGGGAAATTTAAATTCCCTGACAATCCTACCATCTCACCTTGCTTCTAATCAGGCACCGCCACCGTTGAAAGTAATTTCTGCACTGCGAAAGTTGTCTAAACAATAAAAAAAGAAGCCCCTGAATCAGGCCTCCTCATGTCCTTCATCTATGCATTTTATGTCCGCTTCAGCTTTGCCTCTTTCTCGTGCTGGAGCAGCCAATCCTTTCGCGGAAGACCGCCGGCATATCCTCCTAACCCCCCGTCTGTCTGAATCACACGATGACAAGGAACCACGATCGCCAGTTGGTTGGCGCCATTCGCTCTTGCGGCCGCTCGAATCGCTGTAGGATGCTCCAATTTCGCAGCCAACCCCTTATAAGACAAAGTCGTGCCCACAGGGATTTGCTGAAGCTCACGCCATACACGTTGTTGGAATGGCGTGCCTAGTAGCCGAATGGGCGTTGAAAAAGAGAGCTTGTCTCCACGGAAGTACGCATGCAGCTCCTCTTCTATCTGCAGGATGATGGCCGTTCTTTCCGGAACAATAGCCGCTTGCAGTTTGTTGCGCAAACGCTCAATTTCCTTTTCGAGACCACGTCGATCAACAAATTCCAGCAGTAGCAGTGCCTCATCATCTGCAATCGCCAGCATTGCACCAAGGCGTGTATCAATCCAGGCACTGTAAAGCAGCTTGACGCCAGTCGATTTTGTCGGCACAGCCCCCATGATTTTCGCGAATGCATCCCGAAAACCATTGCTTGAGTCATATCCGCTCTCAAGCTGTGCATCAATAATCGCCTCACCGCTCCGAATATGCTTAAATGCCATACCCATCCTTCTAGATCGGGCGTATTCAATAAAGGTCATGCCAAATTGCTTTTTAAATTGCCGTCTCGTCGTATTGGCACTAAAAGACAACGCATCGAGGTCTTTATCCGTCCACTTTTTTTCCGGATTTTTCTCAATGGCATCAACAAGCGTCTTCACCTCGGGCGATAGCGAACTCGGAGCCGAAAGTGGACGACATCGTTTGCACGGTCGAAAGGACGCAAGCAACGCCTCTTTCGCCTGCGCAAAAAACTCACAGTTCTCCTTCTTTGGCTTTTTTGCCGGGCAAGTAGGACGACAAAAGATGCCCGTCGATTTGACCCCTACGTAAAAAACACCTTCATATGCCCGGTTTTTCTCGATCAACATTGTATAATATAAATCAATTTTCGAGGGATCTGTAATCACTCTGGCTCACCCTTCCGTTATCACAGTTTGTGCACGTTGGATAAAGTATATCGACTTACTGAAGAACTCGCACCAGCAAAATTAACATCAATTATGTAAGAATCCGTGAACAGCTTTTTTGTACGTTTACTTTTTTTGAATATTATTCTTATTTTTATTTTTCGATCTAAATTAATACAACGCTAGTGAAGTGTGTTATATTAAATAAGTCGATTCAATTAAATGTAAGAATTTCAATCATTTTCATCCCCATTTATGCGATGGGAGCTTAAAAAATCTAGATGGATTTTTGCTATGAAAATAATTGGAGGGATTTATTTGATTAGAACAGTAGGTTTTCCATTAAATTGTAAAGAAAATGAACATAGACAGGCAATGATCCTTAATGATATTGCTAAAATGAATCATAAGGATAAGTTATATATTGAAAAAGGGTATGGTGAATTTTTTGCTGTCTCAGATGAGACGTTAAGAAACGTTGGCGTCCATGTTGTTAGTAGGGAGGAGGTTTTAAAGCAAGACATTATTTGCGACCCGAAAGCCGGGGAAGCCGACTATATTGGAGACCTTCAAGATGGACAAATTGTATTTGGCTGGATTCATGCAGTACAAAATGAGAGGTTGACCAATACCTTTTTGTCAAAACGTTTGACCGGCATTGCTTGGGAAGATATGAATGAAGAAGGAAGGCATGTGTTTCTGAGAAATAATGAGATTGCTGGAGAGGCAGCGATTATGCATGCGTTTAGCTGTTATGGAAAAATGCCATATGACACAAAGGTTGCCGTTTTAGGTAGAGGAAATGTGGCACGTGGCGCATATAAAATATTAATTGGATTAGGTGCAGAGGTAACTGTATACGATAGACGGACAGAAGATTTATTTCGAAAAGAATCAGGAAAGTACGATGTGCTTGTAAATGCAATTACATGGGATGTGAGCCGCACAGATCATGTTATCTATAAAGAGGATTTAAAAACAATGAAACAAGATGCCATGATTATTGATATTAGTTGTGATGAAGGAATGGGCATTGAAACGAGCAGGCCAACAACGATTGAAAAACCGACATATTATACGGACAGTATCCTCCATTATGCGGTCGACCATACGCCAAGTATCTTTTACAAAACGGCTTCCAAATCCATTAGTGCACAGGTCGGAAAGTATTTACCTGTTATCATGTTGGGTCATGAAAAGAAGAACGATATTATACGTCCCGCAATTATCCTAGAAAACGGACGCATTTATGATCATAAAATCTTTGAGAATCAAGAACGAAGAGAGGTAAGGCCGGTCTAGCGACTCAACAGGTGCTCCCTATTCTCCACACGTTTACTACCTCCTTATCACCTAAATTTAACCTTCACTGCTAGTGACTTCTTTCGTCCGTGCCGAGCTACAAACAGAAGCTTTAATGCGTTATTTATAGACATTTTCTTCCTCTCATGGCATAGTAAAAATTAGGTTATTATCTATGAAGAGGAGCAAGCCATGGAAACGTCATTGTATGACTATATGAAGCAACGCACATGGGATCTAACCGAAGATTGGTATGCCGCACTTGATAAATCGAAGGATGGGGTTTACAGTGTGAGCGACCCGGAACAAATTAGTGCTCTGAAGGAGCAGAATCATCAGTTTCATCTTGTGTACTGCGAGCTTTTTAATACGAAGAAAGATCATTTAACTGAAAAATTCGAGGCGTGGGTTGTTGCTATTACAAGCGACCAAGCACATCTACAGACACCCATCCCCCAAATTATAGACGAATTTCTAAATGTCCAGGAACAGTACCTTCAGTTGGTACGCGAATACGCACAAACTCAGCAGGTCACGTTTGATCAATACGATGCATGGAACAAGCAGGTCACGTCTTCCTTTCAAAAGATCATTGTTGAGTTCAGTGAACGAAGCAAAGCAAACGCTGACAAGCTATATCAAGCCCAGCAAGACATTATCACAGAGCTAAGCTCACCCGTTATCTTATTAAACGCCAATATCGCCTTACTGCCGCTCGTTGGAGAAATTGACACGTATCGGTCGAAGGTCATTTTAGACTCTACATTAAACCAATGCGTCGAAAATCAAGTGGATGCGTTGTTGATTGATTTATCTGGGGTTCCCATTGTCGATACGATGGTCGCCAATCAATTGTTCCAGCTCATTGAAGCCCTGAACCTTGTTGGCACAAAAGCGTCACTATCGGGGGTTCGCCCTGAAATTGCCCAAACCTCGATTCAGTTAGGCATCAACTTTGGTAAAATTAATATCTACTCCTCCATTTCACGCGCTTTGCAGGAGTTGAATTTCTAAAGAGCTGTCCCGTAAGTCATGTTTATGGCTTTGGGACAGCTCTTTATTTGCCCCGCTTTTTTGGGCAACCAACAATTATATGACGTAGAGGTCGAAATACGAACGATCTTCAGGAAAGGACAGCACGAGCGCGTCGATGTCGTTTAACGACTTCCAGGCAACGTCATAAATAAGCCCATCTGGGTCATTGGATGTAGTTGGTGTTCCCCCAATGACCTTTACTAAGAAGTAGTGCACCTCAGCCCATTCATTCTTCTTCGTATGGAGCTTTTCAACCACCCGAACGTCATACCCTGTTTCCTCCAAAACCTCTCGGCGACAGCATTCCTCAAAGGTTTCCGTCCCTTCTTTGCCCCCTGAAGGAACCGACCATTTTTTCTCTTCCTCAGGTTTGCCCTGTAGCACCATTAAAAGATTTTTCTCGTCATCTATACAGATGGCAGCAGCTCCGTACCATTTAGCCATTGGCCCCTCCTCCCCTCTTTAATATGTTAAAATTAGCATATCACTCCTAAATTTATTAATCTATCTATGAAACTCAATGCTACCATCTCCCTGTTCGTGGCCTTCACTATATTCGTTCAGGTGTATGTTCTTTCGTTAGACAATTTTTTCGTTTTGCAGTTTTCTGATCTACCAAATGTTTTACCTTATATACTTCTTTGGATTTTCCCCATCCTGTGCTTGATCCTGTTTCACCGAGTCAAGATAACCGGAGACCGGAGGAAGAAATTTGCTTGGCTTATTTTTGTCGTCTACTCGAGTATTTTCCTGATCAATCATTTCCCAATACTGACCTACCTTTTCAATACGATTGATTGGACAATTGCATTGAACCTTTTGTTAAGGGTTAATGGTATCGGCACACTGATGATTATGAGCCTTTTGTATATAAAGCTTATCGACAAAGCGGACGAAAAGGATCAGTCATAGGATTAAATTAATCATATAAGTAAAACGCCTGAAGCTGCTACCAGCCTCAGACGTTTTTTCTCTAATATAGTAACAACAACCAGCCATACAAGCTGAGAAGTGTGATGAAGAGCACAGGAACCGTTAATACGATACCCGTTTTAAAATACGTTCCCCAGGAAATGCGAACGCCTTTCCGTGACAGGACGTGCAGCCATAACAGTGTAGCCAGTGAACCAATGGGTGTCATTTTCGGTCCCAAATCCGACCCAATCACGTTGGCATAAATCAAGGCTTCCCGTATCATTCCAGTGGTGTTTGTATCCCCAATGGCAATCGCATCAATCAACACTGTCGGTAGATTGTTCATCACTGATGAGAGAATGGCGGCCAGAAACCCCATTCCCATCGTTGCAGCAAAAACCCCGTGATCTGCTGTCGCTTCAATGACATTGGCGAGCATATCGGTTAAACCGACATTGCGAAGCCCATAAACGACGACATACATCCCGACTGAAAAAAACACGATATTCCAGGGGGCCTCCTTCAGCACTCGCTTTGTATGGACAGCTGGACTTTGTCTCGCCGCTAAAATGAAGAAAACGGCAATCACACTGGCGACAATCGATACAGGCAGATGAAGAAATTCGCTGATTAAATAGCCGATGAGCAGCAACTTTAAAACATACCATGAGATGTGGAACATCCTGACATCCTTAATGGCTTCAGCTGGTATTTTGAGTTCCCTAGCATCAAAACACTTCGGGATCTGTTTGCGGAAATAAAGATAGAGAACGAGAATGCTCGCAAGCAAAGCAAAGAAATTCGGGACAATCATTCGGGTCGCATATTCGACAAAGCCAATATGAAAATAATCAGCTGACACGATGTTGACGAGATTGCTCACAACAAGCGGCAATGAGGTCGTGTCTGCGATAAACCCACTGGCAATAATAAAAGGAAACACCATGCTCTCATTAAAATTCAATGCACGCACCATCGCTAACACAATCGGTGTCAAAATTAACGCTGCTCCATCATTCGCAAACAAAGCCGCTACGACCGCTCCTAGAATGGTCACGTAAACAAACATCAAAATGCCGTTTCCTTTGGCTGCTCTCGTCATATGGAGCGCTGCCCATTCAAAAAAACCAATTTCATCTAAAATCAAAGAAATAATAATAATAGCAATAAACGTGATGGTGGCGTTCCACACAATGCTTGTGACCTCTACTACATCAGTCAAATCCACAACACCGACGATCAACGCAATCAGTGCGCCGCCACATGCCGACCAGCCGATGTTCAAATTCCTCGGTTGCCAGATAACCATCACCAGCGTCACAATAAAGATGAAAGACGCCAATACAACTGAAATCACAATCAGTTTCCTCCTCTGGCTAACACTCCACTCGTGTCTCTCTTTCTAGCATAGTCACTTTCAACTGCGTAAGTCTTTCGTCATGAAAACGCTATTCGGATCCTCTTTATAATTTGAAAAAGGTCCACAGTACTCGAACCCAAACTGAGAATACAGTCTTCTTGCGGGCTCAAATGCAGCCATGGAGCCCGTTTCCAGACTCACTTTCCTATAGTCTCGACGCTCTGCCTCTTTAAGAATATATGAAAGTAGTCCCCGAGCCACCCCTTTTCTTAAGAAGGCATCAGACGTTCTCATGGATTTAATCTCTCCATGATGACGATCAAGTTCTTTAAGCGCCCCACAGCCTACCAAGGTATCGTCTACCCATGCACTCCAGAACGTAATCCCTGGTTGTCTAAGCGCCTCCAAGTCAAGGGCATGGATACTTTCTGGTGGTGAATGCAGCTTCATACCCTGTAAGTGAACATTTAAAAGCTCTGCAATTTCAGGACCTGTTAAATCATCAACTT
This sequence comes from Aureibacillus halotolerans, assembly GCF_004363045.1. Classification (NCBI taxonomy): domain Bacteria; kingdom Bacillati; phylum Bacillota; class Bacilli; order Caryophanales; family Bacillaceae; genus Aureibacillus; species Aureibacillus halotolerans. Next base: position 15,140 of record NZ_SNYJ01000005.1, on the reverse strand, counting down.
TTATGTTCATTTCACACCTCAAAAGCACTAATATAAGTGACTTAAATAAATTTTCATTTCCGAGGACAATGCCCACATAAACCATGTACACTCAAGCTCTCACCAATGTCTTTACAATTGGCTCATACGCCTTTAATTCAGCTGCAAAAGAACGATCGTCGCCATTTGCAAAAATAGCCGCCACAGCTAATCTAAAAATCAGCGCCCTAGTGATCATTTCTTTGGAATGGTTGTTTTCAGGCAACAGATGCATGGCTTGAAGTGAGCTGCCCTGCCAGGCGATACAATCACATAGTAAAATGGACTCCCCATATGCAGCCGGCGCGATGGTCGGGGAGAAGTCGATAACCACTGGGGGCAGGGTTTGATGAAAAAGGATATTGCCTGCCAGATCTCCATGGATGAGCTGTGTTTCATAATCGGGATGTCGCGTGATGCTGGTGAGCAACTGATGAAGCACTTCTTTTGCGGTCGCATTTGTCTCAATAGGAATCTCCTCCTGACACCAGGCGATTCGATGTCCACGTGACCAAGGATTTTCAACTGTCGGTGCAGAGCGGTATGGGCTGCCTGCCAAATCCTTATGGAACAATCTTGCGACCTTAAGTTTGCCTTCTACATTCCCCTCCATGGGCTGTCCTTCCTCAAAGCGGGCACACGACCACCCTTGGTACACAGAAGAACCCTCTTTTGTTCGCATCGGAGTCGCAAGTCGATACCCTTTTGGCTGTAAGTCATCCAGCACGCTTGATACCCAGTCGACATAGGCAGGGTCATCTTCCACTGGCTTTAGAACAGCATTCCCCACTTTGACTGACGTGCCTTGACCTCCGGGGAGTTTTATCGCATCCCCGTCAAGTTGAAAAGCCTCCAAGACATTTCTAGGAATCATTCGTTTCCACCTCTCGTTGTTTAGCGGTAGGTTTTTGGCAGTGTAAAACCTCGTCCGACGATATCAGAAGCATTCAAGAAAATCACGAATGAGTCTGTGTCACTATGCTGAATTAAGCTTTTCAGATACACCGCTTCCGATTGCTCAACGACGCTAAACAACAGGGCTTTCCTTTCGCTAGAGAACCCGCCTTCAGACCATACCTTCGTAAAGCCTCGATCAAGCTCATTTCGAATCAGATCCGTTACCTGCTGCTCCTTTTCCGTCACAATCAGCACGAGCTTTGAAGACGATGTGCGTAATTGAACGAGATCAATGATTTTACTGCCAATGAAAATGGCGATCATGGCATACAACGCGCGCTCCAGATCAAACACAATCATCGCAAAGACGACGATGACGCCATCGATAAGCAACTGAGCAAAGCCACTGGAAAAGCCCGTGTACTTTTTGATCAGCTGACCGATAATGGTCGTGCCGCCAGTAGATCCATTGCCTCGGAAAACGAGACCTAGCGCTAGCCCTAACAAAATGCCGCCATAAATGGAAGACAGCATCGGGTCATGGACGGCGAGTGGTACGTACGAAGTGAGCCAAATAAAAAATGGCAGCAGAAACGTCGCCACAAATGTTTTAATGCTAAACTCCTTGCCAAGCAGCGCATAGCCTAAAAAGAAAATCGGGATATTCAATAGCCCTTGCACTAACGCCGGCGTCCAACCATACACGCTAAACAGCAACGTGCTAATCCCTGAAATGCCTCCAGCCGCAAGCAAAGCCGGCAGCAAAAACAAGTTATATGAAAAGCCGTAAAGCAGTGTGCCAAGAGCAATGAGTGCATATGATTTTGCTTCGTTCGGTGTGTTCATCGATGTACCTTCCTTCAATTAACGTCTCACGCTCTTCATTATAAACGAAAAGGGGGCCTTTCTATAAGGTGAAAATGAGTTGATACACAGAGGCAGCGTTAAACGATTCATAAATTACAGCGATTTAGGCTTGGGGATCACAACTGAACAGAGGAAAGTGAGACGTTCAGTTGCCATTTCGCCATCACTTTTACATGGAAATAAAGAAGGAGCAGCTCTGAAAGTCATTTTTTATGACTCTCGGAACAGCCCCTACGATTGTTTGTTTTGAAACGCTTATCATGTCTATCCATTCGCTATGCCACGTGCTAATCTGTTACAGCCCTGCCTCATATTGCAAGCGTTTTGATAGCTCTCTGAATTGTTCTTCGTCAAAGCCAGGGGCGAACTCTTCTGGAACCTCGAGCAGATCCGGAATCTCTCCGCCTTCCGGTGTCCCATCCACCACTTCTAGCTCACCCGCCGGACCAATTGGTGTAGGTCCTTTCCAGATACGATTTAAGAGGGTATAGTCGTCATCACTAAACCGGTACAGCTTTCGATGCTCCCCGAGTGACTCATATTTTTGAGCATGCGAAAACTTGGCATTGTCGAGATTCGGCACTGGCAGCATTTTCATCATGTTCACACCTGTCACTTCCTCAAGTGCCTTCGCATACGCCACGGCATGCACGCTTCCCCGCACGAGCAAATACCCAATCAGTTCGCGTGCCGTCTGATTTTCTGTCATTTCGTACACACGCATTTTATGAGTACGTGCCCCACATTCCAAATAGAAATTGTGCAGCAAGTCGTTCACCAAATTCCCACTAGAGAAGACGTTGTCACCTGTCCAAGGCTTACCAGCCGAATCCACCGGAAGGGCGTTTTGACCTCCAAGCATAAAATTGAATTTGTTGCCCATGCCAGCCACCTGCTTTAATGGGGCATCATCAGGATTCGTGCTTCCATTCCCTGTCGACCCGTCCAAACAAAGGTTAATCGTATTCGACACAAGCTCGACATGACCAAACTCCTCTGCAGTAATGCTCGCAATCAATTCATAGAAGGGACGTAGTTTCTTTTTGCTACGAAAGTTAAACGACTGAAACATATAGTTGTTCAGCGTTGACATTTCTCCGAAACGGCCACCAAGAAGCTCTTGAACGACACCGGCAGACTCAGGGTCAGGTTGTTGAAGCTTCGGCAAATCAATTTGCAGCTTGTCTATCCTTTTAAACAAAAGAGCTCACTCCCCATTCGTAAAATTATTCTTTCAGTAGGAGTGTTGCCAAAATTGGTGCCAAGCAAACGAAATGACAAATAACCATTCCGATGACGCGTTAGAGACCCTTCTCTGTGGAACAACCCCAAGAGTTGTTCATTTCTCCGTCAGATCTCCCTTCTGAAGCATTTGTAAAAGAATATCTTTATGTTCCTTTGAAAGCTGTAACAAGGGAAAGTTTCTATCTTTAATAAAGGCATTAATCATATGTGCTTCTTGTTTTGCAAGGTCATATAGAGATTTGTCTATTGTGCCATTAAGCAATGCTTCATTGAGTTCTTCTACATCCTTTTGGATGACTTCTCCTGATGGCAAGACGACAATGTCTAAGTACAAATCATCCATCCAAGGCACATTATCCTCACTCACACCGTTTGTATAACAAATATCAATATACCATTGCACAATGTGCCCTTTTTCATCAAACATCGTCGTTACTGAATGATGCTTATCGCTAGGGAATTGTTGAAGCCATAGATATCCGTCATTTACGATGCAAATAGTTTGGTCAGCGTATTTAACGTACAAGGGCTCTTTCACTTTATCCACCTTCAGAAGTGACAAGTACCCTTTAAAATGATCCGTTTCAAGATAGGACTGTACATAGTCTCTTTCCAGTATACGCGTCCAATCAGAGCGGTCTCCATATTTTCTCTTCAAGAGTGCATCTCCCTCCTGTGAAAATGACTTGCACGCTCATGCTGTTTTAAATGAACGTATGGGGGAGAATACCGCTACTCATTCATGTACTCCCCATTTCCCATTAGTAAGGCCCTCACTTCTAATTTACATGAGGAACGAGCAAAAAGGGGGGATATTTTGAATGTTTTCTCTTTTTTCGGTACAATTCAAAAAACAAAAAGGAGACGGGGAAATAGGATGAGCAAGGTGATTCTCTTCATTACCGGCATGTCCGGGACTGGTAAGACGACTATTCTAAGCCACTTAAACCAGAAGGGCTATAAAACCATCGAAACAGATGACCACCCCTTAGTAAAGAAAACCTACAATCCAGTCCTTAAGGAAACGGATTGGATCTGGGATAAGCACAAGATCCAATCCATCCTCAACGATCATACAGAGGGGATCTTATTTTTATCAGGAGCCGTATCCAACCAAAGCCACTTTTACGCCTACTTTGATGAGGTCATTTGTTTTTCCGCTCCTCTTGAAACAATCCTGTCCAGGGTTGAAAAGCGAACGACGAATCCGTATGGAAAAACGGAAGCCGAGAGAAACGACATTATCGATAACTTTGAGCGATTTGCAGGCATCATTCAAGCTTCTGCCACAGTCACGATTGATACGACAAGGGACATTCATCAAAATGTAAAAGAGATTGAAGCATTGGCCTTGTTGAGGCTGAGCAACGCGGAATGACTCCGCTCCTACAACACTTTCTTCTCTGTTGGAATCGCCTCGAAGCGATTCGCACATGAGTATGCCCATGCCTTCGCGCCTTGATTTTCCAATTCAAACATGGTAAGGTCTAAGAACATTAAACGAAAGGGATGATGGGTGGACAATGTACAGCTAAACCTACGTTTTCGCATTTGAAATGACTCTAATTTCAAGTTGAAAAAACCTAGGATTAGTCTGCCCAAATCTCTCTAGATAACTAGATAGCGTAATCGCTACATAGCTTATTTAGGTACGGTTATTACATGACTAATCCTTCCAATACCATTGGGAGGATTTTTTGAATTCTCCCTGACTAGAAGGGATGATTGCATGATCGAACTCTTGCAACTACAAAATGTCAGCTTTGAGATCAATGGCAGCCCATTGCTTACCAAGCTAAATGCTACCGTCCATCAAGGCGATGTCATTGGGCTGATCGGCAAAAACGGCGCCGGCAAATCAACATTGCTGCATTTGCTGCATCAGGACCTAACACCGACAACTGGACACATCAAGCACCTCCAAAACAACCTGAGCCTCTCCCTCGTGGAGCAGGAAAACGACGCCTTTGCATTCGGTGATGTTGGCTCGCAGGACGTTGCTTTGTTAAGTCGTTGGAATGTTCCTGCCAACGAATACAGCACACTCAGCGGTGGCGAAAAACTTAAGGCCAGACTGGCGAAAGGCTTTGCCACATCTGCTGATCTTTTGCTGTTGGATGAACCAACAAATCACTTAGATGACCTGAGTGTCGACGTTCTTATTGAGCAAATGAAACAGTTGAACTGCACGCTCATTCTCGTCTCCCATGACCGCTATTTTCTAGACAAAGTCTGTACGGACATTTGGTCCCTTGAGGAGCAAACGCTCATTGCTCATACGGGAAATTACTCAAGCTATATGGAGGAACGGGAGCAAAAGCGACTGACCCAGCAGCGCGAATATGAGAAACAGCAAAAAATGAAGGCTCGTATCGAAGGCCAAATGAAACAGCTCACCTCCTGGTCAAGCGCGGCTCATGCGGCCTCAACCAAACAAGAAGGACCAAAGATGGGCTTGAAGGAATATCATCGTGTCAAAGCGAAAAAAATGGACGCGCAAGTGAAATCGAAACAGAAGCGGCTTGAAAAAGAACTTGAGAAAATAAACGCTGAAGCTGTTGCCCCAGACGAAAAGGTGCAGTTTTCAATGAAAGCCAACACAAAGGTAGGAAGACGTTTCATGGAAGTGACGAACCTCACCAAGTCCTATGGCGAGACCACTCTCTTTAAAGAAGCGCAATTCACAATCCAGCATGGGGAAAAAATTGCTCTCATTGGTCCCAATGGCAGCGGGAAAACCACCTTCCTGAGAATCGTCATGGGCCAGGAGGAGGCAACGGGCGAAGTGTGGCTGTCCCCTACCGCAAACATTGGCTATCTCACACAGGATGTCTTTGATCTACCTCTTGATCAGACACCTAAAGAGATCTTTTACCAAGACAACTATGCCGACAGAGGCCGCGTGCAAAACTTGATGAACCATTTAGGCTTCAGTGCCTCTCAATGGGCAGAGCCCATTCGCGACATGAGCATGGGCGAGCGTGTGAAGTGTAAGCTAATGGCGTACATTTTAGAGGAAAAAGATGTGTTGATTCTAGACGAACCGACCAACCACCTCGATCTCCCATCGCGCGAGCAACTTGAAGAAACGCTCAGCCAATACAACGGAACGCTGCTCATTGTCTCGCACGATCGTTATTTTCTTGAGAAAACAACAGACACCGAGCTTGTCATCGCGGATAAGAAAATGCACAAAAAAATCAATGCACCCAAGCCGCCTCAAGACAATCAAGCAAACGAAGAGTTGCGCCTAACCTTGGAAACAGAACGCCAGGAAGTGCTCGGCAAGCTCAGCTTCTCGCCACCAGCCAGTAAAGAGTACCAGGCACTGGATGCCCGATTTAAAGAACTGACGGAGACGATTAAGACGCTTTCGTAGGTATTGATAAACCCTTACGCTATTGAAAAAAGCCGGGGATCCTCCCTGGCTTTTTCGAAATCATTCTAATGCAACTTGTCTCATCATGGAACATTATAAAATTACAGAAGGTAGAATTTGAATTAAGATGATTAAATTAAGTCATTATTTCAAGTGTTCGGTAGAAGATACTTTTTATGATGAGGAGTGATTGTATGTCAAAAAGAACGCTTTCACTAATTTCAATGGGTTTGGCTCTATGCTTTGTCCTTATTTCAATCGTTTTTCTGTTTTCTGGACAAAACCTGTGGGTGATCGGATTGTTAGTACTAGGAACAGCCATTAATTCTCTCCTGGAAATAAAAATAAAGGGAGTTAACGGGGTAGAAGATGAACGCTACCATCATATTTTTCAAAAAGTATCTGTCTACACAAGCAGGATTACTTTTTCAGCCGTGATTATTATGTGTATCATCCACTTTTTTTTCATCCAAATAAACGCTTCAATACTATTAGTCCTATTAGTATTAACCTATTACATATCTGAGTCCGTGAGCACATGGGTGATTTCTAAAAGGTATTGAATCAAACTGCCAAGATGAATGGGGCTTTTTATGGAAGCAAAGAAAGTCATGGTGGCGGAGAATATGCGCATGTGGCCTCGCAGCAAAACCTGAGTATGCTGAATGTGAATCTATCTAGCGACCGCGCCCTATTGATTTCTTGTGCAAACAGCAAATTGAATGAGCACGGCGGATTTAAAAAACCAGACGTTATTGGCTGACCTAAAAGCAGTGATTGGCAGTTTGATTGAGCAGATGTAGGCATGTGATAAACGGGAAGATAGTTTGATTTAATTAATCGCTACATTGCTCGTTCACTCCGAAATATGGAAGGATCCGTTTGGTCTAATAGCTAATCACTTTGTTGGTCGCATTATTCGTTTTACGGTATTTAGAACCAAATTCCGCGGTAATATTGGAACGAGCTTAGCCGCCAAAGCGTTAGAAAAACCGACCACTTTGAAATGCCGCTTCTCCTCGATGGCTTTGAATGCATGATGAACGACATCGATTGGTTCCATTAGCTTCCCTTTTAAATGATCTGCTCCTGAGCGTTGATAAAAGGCGCTTTGGGTTCCTCCAGGACATAATGTGATGATTTGAACCTTCGTCTCATTGTACTCAGCCGCTAAGGCTTCAGTAAACGAAAGGACATACGCTTTTGTTGCACCATACACTGACATAAATGGCGCAGGTTGAAATGCAGTCATTGATGCCACGTTAAGAATAACCCCCGCATTTTTGGCTAACATCGGTGCTAAGAAGAGATGAGTTAATTCTGTAAGAGCGATGATATTCAACTGAATTTCTTTATTGATACGCAACATATCTAAGCGGTGTGTAGTGCAAAACAATAGTGCATAACTTTGCAAGCCGATATTTCGTTGCAACTTTACACGGAGAGTTGGGCGTGCTAGCCTTTTTGGCAAAGCCAAAGCCTTATGGCGCATGGCTTCTTGGCGTTTAGTGCATGCCCATAGAGGCTCCGTGTCAAGTTGCATTACTATGTAGGAGCAATTGCAATGTTATGCATTTCTACATTGCCTAACACAAGCGGTCAAGATAGTCTAATGTCCCAACTCCTGCATTGTTAATAAGGATGTCTACCTCTTTGTTATTGTCTTCTAATTCGTTATATATGACTTCAGCTGCACCTGATTTTGCTAAATCAATAGAGAGTACTTTTACGTTCACATGATACAAATTTTTCAGTTTAGTCGCAAGTTCCTCTAATTTCTCTTTTGAACGTGCAACCAGAATTAAGTTTCCTCCTTTCTTGGCCAGTTCCTGTGCAAATTCCAGACCGATGCCCGAAGAAGCTCCTGTAAGTAAGATCGTTTTGTTTGCGTAATCCATGATAATTTCATCCTTCCTATAACGTTTAAACGTTTAAACTTTTGATCATTTAATGCCTATAAAAACATTCTAATCGAAAGTAAGAATTAGAATGTTGATCAATCTTCTTTATTTTGCATAATTACTTCGGCACTCTCTACAATCCTCTTTAATTTTGCAATGACTGAATCACCCAAATTTAATGAGTAGAATACTTCCGTTTTCACTTTGTTTGAGCTTAAAATACCTGCTTGCTTCAGTATTTTAAGGTGGTGAGAAATAGCAGGTCTTGATAAATGCGACTGTTCAACGACCTCGGCAACATTCATACGTTTTGCTATCATAAACATTAAAAAAATATCCTGTCTTACAGGGTCTGAGAAAGCTTTGAAGATATCTGTAGAATCACGAATCTCGTCTATTAATTCCTTTTTTCTTGTCAATAATGTCTCTTCATTGTTCATCAGCAATAACCGCCTGTCAAAATCAAATGATCATTCATTTAATTATTTAACTATATAAGCTCATTAGAAATATGTCAATGGTTTCTATGATTAACCCTTGTCTAACACCATTCATTTGAACATATTTCTTTTGATTAGCAAGAACAAATGTTCTATAATGAACATATATACATGGGGGTGTTATGAATGAGGCCTGAGTTAATGAAAGAGATTGATGTTGACCAGTTTAATGAGTACTACTGGCTGAAAGAAGAATTACAACAATTTAGTAGAGCACATGGTTTGAGTGCTACAGGGTCGAAAATAGAGTTATCTAAGCGAATCGAAGTTTTTTTGAAAACAGGAAGAATAGAAAAGCCGATTCGTAAAGCTACAGGAGCTAAAAAAACAGAAGCTCCTCATCAGCTAAGTCTAAATACAGTGATTACTGAAAACCATCGTTGCAGTCAACACGTTCGAGCCTTTTTCAAGAATGAAATACCTAAGTTTCATTTCTCTACGTACATACAAGATTATTTTAGAACTAATGTAGGAAAAACGTATCGTGATGTGATTACGGCATGGCATGAAGAAGAAATAAGAAAAAAAGACCCCTCTTACAAAAGAGAGATTGGGCCACAATTTGAATACAATTTGTTTATAAGCGACTTTTTTTCAGACCCTAAAAATCAAGGAAGAAGTCGCAAAGAAGCGATCAGTGCATGGAACAAAATTAAGCAGCTACCTGGCAGCAACAAATACGCGTCTCGTTCCGAAGTGTGATCCTGACGGAGAATAAATCGGCTATGTGTTCAAAAAAGGAGCGTACAGAATGCTAAAAGAAAATTACCATATTGCTGTCCCTACTTCATTTTCTCAAAATGAAGAATTAGAAGTAGACAACACCATCAATCACGTCCAAAACCTATACGAGCAAGGAATTAAATCTGTCCTCGTTTGTGGGACTACGGGGGAACAACATAGTCTTACTGTAGCAGAAAAAATAGAGCTCATTGAAGCTTTAGATGACCATGATGTAACAAAAAATATGGAGATTCTTTTTGGCGTGTCCGCTGTGAGACAAAAAGATGCAGTGATTCTTGCTAAAGCCATTCGAAAGTCCAATATTGCTGGAATCATGCTAGGGTTTCCTCCCTATATTGTCCCTACCCAAGATGAGATGATCACGTATACGACAAAAGTTATTGAAGCGGGGCAAAAGCCGACAATCCTCTATAACAACCCGCCAAGAACAGGATTTGATTTAGCAGAAGAGACGATGATCACTTTGTTTAACAATGTTGATCTTATCATCGGGGTGAAAGAAGCTGGTCAAAAAAGCAATGACTCCTTAGCTCATATAAAAAAGAGCTGCCCAGGAATTTTTCTCTATGCAGGTGGGGAAGTAAATCTCGAGAGTAAATTAAAGAGTGGCTTTAATCGACTATCGTCTATTCTAGGAAATGTTGATCCAGAAGGAATACGCGAGTGGTTCAATCGGTTGCAGCTAGGTGAGGAAGATCAACTTAAAGATCAAAAGGTCACCCATTTACTCCAATCATTGTTCACTGATTGTTCTGTCATCATTCATATTAAAGAGGCATTAAACAAACAAGGTACCCAAATAGGCATATGTAGAAGTCCATTAGGAATTAAGAAACCCTGACTTGTTTCGTCAGGGCTATACATATTTACTTTCTCTCTTATTATGATTGCGGCTTCGATTCGACAATGTCTCCATTTTCATACACATCATAAAATCCGACGGTACCCGAACCTCCACTATCAATGTATGCTTGGCTTTGAGCTCTTAAAGAGTAGAACTGGTTGCCTTCAGCATCTTTATGAAGCTCACCATTACTACTGAAGACGAGATCATCATTATCCAGTGCCTCTTCCGCATAAGAAATAGCAGTCTCTACAGGGAATTCGCTATCGTTATGCTCAGAGAAAAGAGCTACCCATGTATTAATACCTACAATGCCATCAGCTGTTAACCCATGAGCTGCTTGAAACTGTTTTACTTTATCCTTTGTGTCTGGTCCAAACACTCCATCGACTTCGGTTTCAAACCCAGCTTGACTGATTGTAAATTGAACGAAATCAACTTCATTTCCATACGTCCCCGTACGACCTTGTGTTAATGTAGGTTGATGTTCAGGGGCAATCATTAATACAGACTCTAATTCACTTGGTAATTGTGACTCTTGTACAACTTGTTCACTAGAGGCGGATACCGATTGAATGGGCAATGGGGCTGCCACAAGCGCCACCGCCGGAATTACAGCTAACCATTTCTTTTTCATCATAATCTCCTCCCAATTTGTGAACTTACTACAGAGTTCCCTTTCCAACAGAAGAAATAAACATGGTAATGAATTGGTACACATTGTTTTAGGTTTCTTCGTTATGGAACACAGGCTCAATGACGCCTATTCTCTTGCATCAATCGGCTTAATTAAAGGGGTTGAACTTCCCAATATTCCTTGGTAAGTCACAGTCATTCCGTAGAACCTTTTAGATAATTGTTGGAACAATCCCTCCATCCATACGAATAGGAGAACCTTTGAATGCTCCAGCATATGGACTACATAAAAATGCAGTTAATCTACCAATTTCATCAGGTCTAATAAATCGTTGTAATTCCGAATGAGCTAAGTTCTCTTTCATAAACCTAGCCTCTTTATCCAAAAAGTCCATGTCCTTATCTTGAAACATCTCTTCAATTATTTGTTTCACATTCTCTGATAATGTAGGACCTGGCATGATTGTGTTTACCGTCACGTCTTTCCCAGTCGTCAACTTAGACAGACTTTTTGCTAGAGATAACAACATGGATTTTGTGATGGCGTACTGAGGCATAAGTCCTGAGGGCATAACGGCTTCCTCGCTTGCAATAAACATAACTCGGCCAACGTTTCTTTCTAGCATTTTATACAAATAAAATTTAGTTAATGAGTTCGCTACCGCAAAATTTGTTTGAATGTATTTTTCCAATACCTCTTCATCAACATCTTTATAATCCATCATTTCATAAATTCCTACATTGTTTACAAGAATATCGATATCAGGATACGTATTAATGACTGCCTCTCTTTCAATCCTATCCAAAAGGTTCGCTTTTGCATTTTGGGGACATGTGTCTGGAAACTTGTTCTTAATTTCTAGGACCGTGTTCTCTACTGACTCTTGATCCCTACCATTAATTAAGACATGAACACCTTCTCTTGCCAATGCAATGGCTATTGCTTTCCCAATCCCCTTCGTAGAACCTGTTATGAGTGCTGTTTTATTTTTTAGTTTCAAATCCATATCGCATTCCCCTATAATGAGTTTTAATGTCAGCCAATAAAACAAACAATGACTGACTACTTATAGGCTACATTAAAATAAATAGAATAGAACTAGTTTCAAATGACAGTGTTCTCGTACTTAACGCCACACTACGAGGAATCAATTACAATACTTCGCGGGAAACGTGATTTAATGAGCAATTAGAATCTCTTCGCCAGTTCGTGGGTGTATCGTTCTCCCAAAGTCGAAAAGCACGGTAAAATGAATTTTGATCAGTATAACCAACCAAATAGGCAATTTCTTTAATGGATAAAGATGTAGTAGCGAGATAATCTAAAGACTTTTCACGTCTCACTTGCATGAACAACTGCTTGAAATTCGTTCCTTCATCGTTTAATTTACGTTGCAACGTACGACTTCCTGTCCCCATCTTTTTCGAAATTAATTCAATACTTGTATTCTCATTAGATAAGTTATTTCTCAACATCTCCTTAACGTGCTCCGTTAACGTTTTACTGTTTAGATGTTCTGATAGCATTTTATCTAAAGTGGGGGTTAACATGGAAAGCACTTCTTCATTTGACGAGGCAAAAGAATGATCTAAATCACTTCGCTTGAGAGTTAGTCGGTTGTATAGAGATCGAGTCTTCACCTTACAGCCAAAAAAGGATTCTAAAATCTGACTGTTATCTAAAGAAAATGTGACCTCTAACTGCATCGCATTCATCTTTAATCCTGTACCTCTGCGTCCAACTTCCAGAATAGACGCTAACGTAGAACCTATTAAAACGGGTGGTATATTTTCATCATTTACATGACCTAGGTCAATGTAGCTTTTATTTCCCTTCTCTTGGAAGGTTAAATTCTCTGGAGGACAGAGTTTTTTATATTTGACCATCTTTTTTATAGCCTCTCGATAGGTGCTTGCATGGTAAATTGCCATAAAAGAAGGAGGATATTTTGATATTTTATACGCATCTACCATTTGAATAATAGCTTGAGACGTATCACCAATGAATTCCTCATATACTTTCCAGATCGCTAAATAGTGTGACCTTTTTAAAACGAGCGGCTCTTCTTCCGTTAAAGAGATCGGCAGTTTCGCTTTACAAATGACCTCATGATGATGAAGCCCCAATGACTTCAAACTTTCCCAAAAGCCCTGTGGTATTTTAACAAATCCATCTGAGTGACTATACAGTGCTGCTCCCTCCTTCAATCAAACCGTTCTTGTGAAATGATAAGAATAAGTGGTTTACATAGATAATACTATCATCTTAGCAAACAATATAACGAGATAAGTTCCGATTTCTAAATTACGGGAATTGGAAAAATAATAAAATACGTGCGGAGTAGATAGATGTAGGTTAGACATCACTTAGCATGAACGAAATCAGAAGCCATCTACATGATCACGAAGGACCGTGCATCAGGGGTTCAGGTATGCGATGCGATACAATTGAGAAACAAGCTTTGGAAATAGCGGTTATGATAAGCGATGCAATCGTCAAACAATTTCCTAGGATGTCCTTGTAAGGAACAACGTGTCTTGACTTAAGTCAATGAAATAAAATGTCTCCACATGTACACTTAGATTAAAAAGCGACGTGGAGGACATAACATGTTAGCCTACGAAACAGAAAGAACCACACTCCGTCAAGTTTCCGTGATCACGGGAGTTTCCATGCTGATTATGGTGATTTGTGCAGGGATTGCTGTTGGTTTGGTCAATGGTCAGTTAATCATACCAGGAAACCCTTCTGCCACAGTAACCAATCTTCAGCAATCCTTTCCTTTATTCACTTTAGGGGTTTTCTGCTGGCTTGTTATTATTATTTGTGATGTCATACTTTCTTGGTCATTTTTTATATTCCTTAAGCAAATAAACACGAGTTTATCCTTACTTGGCTTGTTATTCCGCCTGATGTATACTGCATTCTTGGGTGCCGCTACGTTTCAATTAGTACGTGTCATGAACCTTTTAAATAACACTGAACGTCTATCTTTTCAAACTGAGGAGCTAGCTTCCTTAACGATGCTCTCTATGGAATCTTTTCAAAGCATTTGGTCTTTCGGCCTCATTATCTTCGGATTTCACTTGTTCATCGTCGGATGGCTTACTTTAAAAGCATTATTTATTCCTAAACTGCTCGGCTATCTTTTACTTGTGGCGTCTATCAGCTACATAATGGTTCATACAATGTATCTTTTTTTACCTTCCTTTCACTCCATCACCCAGACACTTGAATCGATCCTATCCATCCCTATGGCTATTGGTGAACTTGGTATCGGAATGTGGATGCTCTTTCGAGGAGGCAAGCAAAAAGAGTAAACCCCTTCCTATCATGTTTGGTTTACTCTCTTTTTAATTCTGCTTAATGATTCAGGCGTCATCCCCAAATAACTTGCTAACTGATGTTGAGGGACGCGCTCTATGAGATCAGCTTTTTGGGCTAGTAACGCCCGGTACCTATCTTCAGGAGTAGCTGATACTGCGTTGGCTCGTTCATCCTGTTCCGCCCCAAAATTTTGTTCGACCATCGAGCGCGTTAGCTTTTCAAGTGCTGGGATGGTTTCATACATTGATGATTCTGTTTCCAACGAACCCACGATGAGCACAGAATCTTCTGCGCACGTAAGAGAATAAGGACTTTCTGTTTTGGTCTTGAAACTATTAAACAGAACTACCGCTTGTTCTTCTTTATAAAAGTTAGAGGTCATTTCTCTGCCTTCAGCATTAATAGAATACTGTCTAATTAATCCTTTTAACACAAAGTAACAGGCCGTGGAAATCTCCCCTTGTTTAAGAAGCGTGGTGTGTTTCGGGTACGTGGCTACTTGAATAGTTTCCATGATCGCCGATAGCTCTGTCTCACTAAATACCGCATGTTTTTCAATGAAATGCTTAAGCAGCCTATGTGATGGCATATCTTGTTCAGCGTTTGTTGTCATAAGAATCACCTCAGTTATAATAATAGATAAAATTCACCCTTTGTCTTAATTATCCGAGTACCTTGTTACAATATCACTAATGTTGCATAAATAATTTCATAAAATTCTGTTCTTTATTCATCGCGGGTAAAGCAAAAAAAGGAGAACCTGAACGAAAGGTGATCTGTC